>PAQX01000013.1 GCA_002709835.1 Deltaproteobacteria bacterium | reverse complement strand
TGGCTGAGGAGATAATGGAGTACGACGAAATCCCTGACCTCGTCGAAGGTCTCTCCCATGGTTTTGTTGTATTCGGCCGATCGGGTGAAGGCCGAGAAGCACGTCCTGCCGGCGAAGGGCTCCACATCGCCGGCGTCAATCCGATCTCGAGGCTGATCCATCGGGGGCTGTCGGCCTGCTCGATGGCGTCACACCACTCGCGGGTTGGGGGCGTGGCGGTTTACTTTCGATGACTTGCGATTCCGACCGCTGCCGCCATGAGCGAGTCCGTGCCGATGACTTCTGGGGCAACTCAGTGAAGAGTGCCCGAACCGACCTGCTCGCTTCCGAGCAGAGCCACACTGCCCGACCCAAGCATGTGCGCGACGGTCGCCAGAACTTCTTCCTCGGTATCGCTGACGGATGAAACCGCTTCCACCAGATCGCTCAAGCGGACGACGACAGGTTCCTCGTCGTCGAACCACCCTTCACGCTGGATGTCCTCCAGTGCGGCCAATTCGGCCGGATCGGGGTGGTCGTTCCAGGTCAGGTGTGATTCTCCGAATACTTCGCTGGTCTTCTGCAACATGGATGGTTCTCCTTTGTTGCATCGGATCTGCACATTGCATGCCACCTTGTGCAGAGGGGCGAGAGTGCATTCAGCCCGATTTCAGCGCTTTGATCGCCCCCGGGCTGACGTATTTTCGCCGATTTTGTGCGGGGGCGTACGTTTTGGAACAACACCCGGCCGGTCATTCACGCTCTACGGCGCGGGGGCCGGGGCGGTTTCGAGCCATTGCGTCAGCCGGGACTTCGATCGGGAGGCCTCGCAGGCCGAGCCTGGCGCCCGGCTCCACAGTCCGAGAGCACGATGGTTGGGCGTGCAGCTACTTCCAGTCGTTCGGGGTGTGGACGAAGCCCTGGGCGGCGACGAGCTCCGGTTTCGCGAAGGCGTTGAGATCCGCTCGGGGGTCCGCACCAAGCACGACCAGGTCGCCCCACTTGACCACGGAGAGCGTGCCCGGTTCGTCGTCGATTCCGAGACTGAGGGCCATGTAGTGCGTCGCCATGTGGATCGCTTGCACCTTCGATCTCAGAGGACTCGCTTCGCGCCTGCCCAACCCGTGCCCAACCCCTGTCGCGTCGCGCGACCCCGGTGATCCGGTCGCTGCGAATTCGCGGTTGCAATCAAGGGGCTGAGGTGGTGGCCCAGGGCGGGTTCGAACCGCCGACACCGCGATTTTCAGTCGCGTGCTCTACCAACTGAGCTACCGGGCCACCGAAGGAGCGCAAGAGTAACGGAACCCTCCGCTCCGTCCATCCATTCGGCACGAAAAGCGTGAAACCCAAGGCCGGAAAAGCCGAGTGGGGTCGGGCATCTCCCGGGGGGCGCGCCGGGCTTGCCGCACGGGAGACGTGCTGGGGGCGCTACTCCACGGACGCGTCCGGCGGGGGGGCGGCGGGCGGCGCCGAGGCCGCCTCGGCGGGCGGGGTCGTGTCCGGATCCGCGAGTTCGAGGCCAACGGCGTCCCGTTCGAGTTGCATCGCGTTCCGAAACGCGGCGACCTGGCCGACGGGGCGCACGCGCTGGATCGTGACGTTCGCGATGGGACGGTCCTTCGGTCCCCAACGTCCCGACCGGTCGATCGCGACGCGGCTGATGTCGTCCACGAACTCCATGCCCGCAAGGACGCGGCCGATCGTGTTGTAGCGACCGTCGAGGTTGCGGTTGTCTGCGTGCATGATGAAGAACTGGGTGCTCGTCGAATCGGAACGGCCTCGGTTTCCCATGCCGACGACGCCGCGGAGATAGGGGGCCGACGAGAACTCGTCCGGCAGCGGGTTCTCGCCGCCGCCGGTGCCATCGTTGGTCGGGTCGCGATCACGACTCTTGGGATCGCCGCCCTGAATCATGAAGCCGGGGACGACCCGGTGGAACGTGGTGCCGTCGTAGTAGCCCTCGTTCGCGAGGTCGATGACGTTCACGACGGTGGCGGGCGCGAGTTCGGGCATGAGCTCGATGAGGATCGTGCCTTGCTGCTCCGGGGTCGTGACCTGGACTTCGAGGACGGGGTGGCTCGGATCGGCGGGCCAGGCGAACTCATCGGCCTTCTCGGCTGGCGCTGGCTCGGCCTGCCTCAGATCGTCGAGGGAAGGCGGCGGCGCCTCGTCCGCGCAGCCGATCAGGAGCATCGTCAGCACACCCGCGACCAGGAAGAGGCCGGCCTCGCCAGCGAGTCGGGCTCGTCCGTCGGGATGGGAGCGGTGTGATAGCGTGCCGCGCATATCGGATACATCGTCCGGGACGGCGGCGGATCTGAGTCCAATCGCCTGCCTCGGGGCGCAGAAGAGGGAGCTGACCTTGCGAGAGATCCACGGAATTGCAGCCGCGCCGCGCTCGGGGGGGACTCTCCTCACGAGGAGTCACCTCGCGCTCGCCCTCGTGAGTTCCTTCCTCGTTCTCGTGGCGTCGTCTTCGGTCTTCGCCGCGACGGGCGCGCCCTCCGTCGGAACCGGTGGGATGGTCGTTTCGACCCATCGCGCTGCGGCCGAAGCCGGCGCGCGGATCCTCCGTGAGGGCGGCAACGCCATCGACGCGGCGGTTGCGACGGCTTTCGCCGTCGGCGTCGTTCAGCCCTTTTCCGCCGGCGTGGGCGGGGGGGCGTTCGCGCTCGTGCGCCTCGAGGACGGCACGATCCGGGCGCTCGATGCCCGCGAGACGGCGCCCGCTCAGTCGACGCCGACCATGTATACGGAGGAGGGTGTGCCCGAACGCGCCTCGGTCCACGGCCCTCTCGCGGTGGCGACGCCCTCGTTCGTGCCCGGGATGGTGGAGTTGCTCGAGAAGCACGGAACGATGCCGCTCGGCCAGGTCCTCGCACCGGCGATCGAACTCGCCCGGGACGGCGTCGAGATCGGTCGTTACCACGCGCGGATGGCGGGATTCATGCGCGGTCGCCTTTCCCCGGAACGCTTCCCCGAGACCTGGCGGATTCAGTTCGGTCCCTTTGATCCGGCGACGATGCAGGGGCAGATCCTCAAACAGGAGGATCTCGCGAAGAGCCTCGAGCTGCTCGCTCGGCGCGGAGAGAGCGTGTTTCGCGACGGGCCCGTCGGGCGGGCGATGGTCGAAGAAGTGCAGCGTCGCGGGGGGATCCTGACTCTCAGCGACCTGCGTGACTTCGAGCCGAAGTGGCGGGAGCCCGTATTAGGCGAGTATCGCGGTCACCGTGTGGCGAGCTTTCCGCCGCCTTCCTCGGGCGGCGCGGTGCTGGTCCAGGCGCTGAACGTCCTCGAGGGCTTCGACCTCTCGGCCCACAAGGCCGGGGACGCGACGTCGATCCATCTCGTGACGGAGGCGATGAAGCTCGCGTTCGCCGACCGCGCGGCGTACATGGGCGATTCGGATTTCGTCGACGTGCCGATCGCGCGCCTCGTGTCGAAGAGCTACGCGGCGGCCCAGCGCGCGCGGATCGATGCGGCGAAGGCGACGACGATCGAGGCGCCGGGGGGCGTACCGGAGGACGCCGGGACGACCCATCTCTCCGTCACCGACTCGGCCGGCCGAGCCGTCGCGCTCACGATGACGATCAACACGCCCTTCGGTTCGGGGATCACCGCGAAGGGGACCGGCGTCGTCCTCAACAACGAGATGGACGACTTCGCGATCGCCACCGGNACGCCNAACAGCTACGGCCTGATCGATACCCGGGGCGCGAACCTGCCGGCGGCNGGNAAACGACCGCTCTCGAGNATGACNCCGACGATCATNGACAAGGANGGNCAGCTCTTCATGGTCTCCGGGAGCCCCGGCGGNCCGAGGATCATCTCGACGACGCTGCTCACGATCCTCAANGTGATCGACTGGGNCATGGATCCTCAGGCGGCCGCCGCGGCGCCTCGCTACCACCACCAATGGGACCCGAACAAGATCCGGGTCGAGCCGGAGTTCTCGACTGAGGTGATTTCCTCCCTTGAGGCGCGCGGGCACACGGTCGACCCGAGTCCGCGCCACTGGTCCGCCGCCGAGGTCATCGTGGTCGATCCGCGGACCGGTCGACACCTCGGCGGAGCCGACCCGCGCACCGATGGGGGCGCGATCGGGGTAGGAGGTGGCGCGCATCCGGAGTGATCGAGTGGCGGGTTCCCGCCTTGATAGATCTCGAAAGCTTTTTTTTGGCGGATGCTTATCAGCGGAGTTGCCGGCTCCTAGCGCGCAGCCTGCCTACTCCTCGGATCGCGACGCAGTGGGCTTTTTCTCTTAGAAGTGTCGAAGTTTTTTTCCCAAGACGAAAACGCTCGATGTATCCTCGACCCTACGTCTTTGGATGGCAGGTTCGATTGAAAGTGGGTGGGCTTCGAAAACGAGGCATTCGACCCACCCCCTAAAGCTTTCAAGGGGATATTCGGCCTTTTCGGACTTCGCCCCCTTCGACGTGCGGCTCCCTTCTTGGGAAGGGGGGGAGTCACCAGTTGCACGGCCGGTAAGCGCCAACTCCTTAGGCGCTGCCGGCCGGGCCACTGGATCCGGTCACCCGGTGGATGCGCCCCTCGCCTCGTTTTAGAGGGGTGCGTCGCCCCGACCTTCGTTACCAGGAGTCCGTGAGAAACCGGACCATGCATCCGATCCCAGGCGCTTGACCTGATGTCCGCACCTCGTCGACGACGACGAATCCACAGGCATCATCGGGCGGGGCCGTCCAGGGAAGCGACGCCTCGACCGCTAGGTCCCGTTGCGGATGATGTTTTGAACGCCCTTGGTCGCTTCGCGGCCGGGGGCGTTCTCGTTGGGGCGCCTGCTTGCCCCTCGACCGCGCGACTCAGCGACTACGGATGAACGGCGCTGATCGTGCAGGAGTCTGGTCGCAGGATGCGCTGGGCGACGCGGTGGAGGTCTTCCGGCGTGAGCGCGGCGATCCGCTCCGGGTATTCGTCGGTGTGGTCGGGATCCAGGCCGTAGATCGAGTCGAGGGCGATGTGGGCCGCGCGGGCGTGGCTTCGCTGGGAGTCGATGGCGAAACTCCCGATGCCGTAGCGAACGGCGCGGGCGAGCTCCTCGGCGTCGGGCGGCGACTGAAGCAGTCGGTCGACCTCTTCGAAGATGCCCGCCCGGGCGCGCTCCATCTTGTCCGGCGCGGTTGCGATGTAGATGGAGAAGTAGCCGGGGGCGAGGCCCTCGACGTTCGAGGCGGAGACGGTGTAGGCGAGGCTCTGCCGGTCGCGCAGCTCGAGGAAGAGGCGCCCCCCCTGTCCGGCGAGGAGTTGGGAGATCAGCTCGAGGGCGTGGCGATCGGGATCATCGAGCGTCAGGCCGCGGAACCCGACCACGAGATGAGCCTGGGCGCGATCCTTGATCTGCGAAGACTCGCGAACGCCGACGCCTCGGGCCGCCATCTCGGGTAGCGCGAATTCCGGGCCACCGGAGGGCATGCCGCCCAACCGCTCGCTGATCCAGCGTCCCACCTTCTCCGGGTCCACGTCGCCGACCACCGCGATCGAGGCCCGGTCGGCGCGGATCAGCCGCTCCGCGTGTCGCGTGAGCGCGGCCTCATCGAAGGCCTCGATCGTCTTGCGTTCGCCCAGCACGGTCTGCGAGTAGGGATGTGCCTCGAACTCGGTTTCGGAGAAGAGCTGGAAGGCCCTCTGCCCGAGCCGGTCTGCGCGGCGATCGAGGGCAGCCAGGGTCTCCCGGCGCTCGCGGTCGATCTCGGCCGCCTCGAGGCCCGGCTCGAGAAGCGCTTCCGCGAAGAGGGCGAGGGCGGGCTCGAGGCTCTCGGAGAGCGTGTCGAGGGTCAGGCCGATCGAATTGCGGCCGGAGAAGCCGTCGATCTCGGCCGCCAGGCCTTCGACCCGGCGCGCGAAGTCGGCGGCGGAAAGCGAGCGCGTGCCCCGGCTCCACATCGCGTTCAAGAAGCGCGTGATGCCCGAGGTTTCTGGGGTTTCCGTCAGGAGGCCGCCGGGGCAGGCAAGGCGCAACGTCGCGATGGGAACTTCCGGACGCCGCAACACGTGGACGTCGAGCCCGTTCGGGAGCGTCGCATCGAGCCGCTCCCCCGCGCCATCCTCGGTCGTGCGGAGCGGACCGAAAGCCAGAGGCGCGGCGTCGGCAACCGGACGGAGGGCGAGGTTGGCGGGCTCCTCCTCGGTCTCGGCCGGCACGGTCAACGGCGCGGTCGCGGCCGCGAGTCCCTGCTCGACGGCCTCGCGGAGCGCGGAGCCGTCGAGGGCTTCGTCGGTCGACTCCGGGAGCAGCGCCGCGATCGTGAGGCCGCTCGGATCGAGATAGCGCTGAGCCGCCGCGAGCAGGTCTTCCGGCGTTGCGCTCTTCAGGATCTCGAGGGCCTCGTCCTCGCGCTGCCAGCCGCCGCCGATCGCCTCGTAGCTCCCGATCCGGGACGCGAGGCCGGACACGCTCTCGCGTTCGAACTGCTCGCTCGCCAGGAAGTTCACGCGGGCTCGTTCGAGTTCCGCCGCGCCGACGGGCGTGCGCCGGAGGCGGTCCGTCTCTTCGATGATCCGCCGAGTCGCCGGGAGAAGGCGGGCGGCATCGGTCTCGAAGCCGATGGAGAAGAGGCCGCGGTCGAGCGGGGTATACGCCCCTGCATCGACCCGGTCGACGAGGGCTTCGTCTTCGCGGATGCGCTGGACCAGGCGACTCGACTCGCACTCGCCGAGCACGTAGGCGAGCAGATCGAGATGGATCGCTTCCCGCTCCTGGAAGCGCGCGGCGGGCCAGGAGATGTCGACACGGTGCCCCTCGAAGGGCCGGCGGAGGACCGCCACACGGATCCCTTCTCCGGCCGGCTCGACCGGACGCGCCCGTGTGGCTTCGCCGCGGGTCGCGTCCGCGAAGAGTCGCTCGATCTCGTGGGCGACTTCTTCGGCGTCGAAATCGCCGGCGGCCACCACCATCAGGTTGTCGGGGGTGTACCAGCGCTCGAAGAAGCGGCGGACCTGGCTCGGTTCGAAGCCGGCGACGTTCGAGGCAGGCCCGAGGATCGGCGCGCCATAGGGGTGGACCCGGTAGCACTCGCGGAAGGCGAGATCGCCCAACACGTGGCCCGGCGTGTCGTCGGAGCGGCGGATCTCCTCGAGGACGACCTCGCGTTCGCGGTGGACTTCTTCCTCGTCGAAAATCGAGAAGCGGACCGCGTCCACGAGCACGTCGAGGCCCTCCCGCCAGGCGTCCGACGGGAGGGTCGCGTGATAGACCGTCTGGTCGAAGGAGGTATATGCGTTGATGTGGCCGCCGAGCCCCTCGATGTCGCCGGCGACTTCGCCGACGCCGCGGCGCTCGGTTCCTTTGAAGAGCATATGCTCGTGGAAGTGGGCGAGGCCCTCTTCCCCGGCGCGCTCGTCCGCGCTGCCGACGCTGGCCCAGATCTGGAGCTCGACCACGGGCGCACGATGGCTTTCGCGCAGCAGCACGGTCAGGCCGTTGTCGAGGACGCGGTGGAGGGTCGGCGGAGCCGTCGCGGTGGTGGAATCGGAAGAGGTCGGGGTCAAAGCGCCGCGAGATTACCGGAGGGGTCGCCGCGTCGCTCGCCGTCCCGACGACCGCGGCAGCGCTAGCGTCCGCCGCATGACGGAACCCGGGCACACGGAGGCGCATCTGGCGCCGGGGGGCGGGGACGACGGGCGGGTCGGGGTCTACGTCCACCTCCCCTGGTGCGAGCGCGTCTGTCCCTATTGCGATTTCGCCGTCCTCGCCGCGCGGCCCCTCGATCCCGGCGTCGAGGACCGGTACGTCGAGGATCTGCGGACCGAGCTGGCGGCCCGGGCGCCGGCCTTCGGCGACCGCCCGCTCGCGAGCCTCTATCTGGGCGGGGGGACGCCCGCGCTCTTCCGGCCCGAGTCGATCGCGCGTCTCGTGGACGCGGTGACCGCGACCTTCCCGGCGGATGCGAGCGCGCCCGAGATCACCCTCGAACTCAATCCGAGTACCGTCGAGCGAGAGCGTCTCCCGGCCTTTCGGGCGGCGGGGGTGAACCGTTTGTCGATCGGCATCCAGAGCTTCGACGATGGCCTGCTGAAACGCCTCGGCCGGGCCCACCGCGCCGTCGTCGCCGAAGAGACCCTCGCTGCTGCCCGGAGGGCGGGCTTCGACGACCTGTCCGTCGACCTGATCTTCGCGGGACCGGATCAGTCCGCGGCGGATCTCGACCGGGACCTCGACCGCGTGATCGCCTTCGGTCCGGAGCACGTCTCGACCTACGAGCTGACCTTCGAGTCGGAGACGCCCTTCGGCCGCGCCGTCTCAGCCGGCCGGATGACGCCGCCGGACGAGGAACTCGCCGCTGGGATGATCGAGCAGGTCGAAGCGCGGCTCGAGGGCGCGGGCTACCGGCGGTACGAGGTCTCGAGCTACGCGCGTCCCGGAAGGCGCGCCCGTCACAATGCGCGGTATTGGCAGCGGCAGGCGGTGCTGGGGCTCGGGATGGGCGCTCACTCGACGGAGGTGCGCACGCCGGCGCGGCCCCACGGCGCCCGGCGGGCGAATCCCCGGGATCTGTCGGCCTGGCAGGCGGCGCTTGCACGGGATCCCGCCGAGGCGGGCGAGGAAGAGGGGCTGGAAGTGGCCGTCGCCCGGGGCGAAGCGATCTTCCTCGGCCTGCGACAGATCGAGGGGGTCGCGGCGCAGGCCTTCGCGGAGGAGTTCGGGGCGCCGCCCCGCGCATTTTTTGCAGAGGAGATCGACCGTCTGGTGCGGGTCGAATGGCTCGTCGAAGGGGAGGGGGGCGACCTCCGGCTCTCGCGGGCGGGCCGACTGCTGGCAGACAGCGTGGGCGCGGAATTCGTCTTCGTGGAAGGGGGCTGAGACGGCGCCCTCCGGAATCTCTGGTTTGACGCCCCACGGGCCCGGGGGTATCCCTTGCTCGATGCCGCAGACCTCCCAGAAACCGCGGATCCACGGGGTGTCCGAGCCGGTCGAGCTGACCGAGCGACAGGCGAGGGTGTTGCGCGCCCTGGTCGCGGCCTACGTCGGTCAGGCGGGGCCGGTCGCGTCGGCGACCCTCTCCCAACTGATGCCCGCGCCGCTCTCGCCCGCTTCGATCCGGAACACGCTCTCCGAACTCCACGAGCGCGGCTTGATCGCGAAGGCCCATGCGTCGGCCGGCCGCGTGCCGACGGCGATGGGGCTGCGGGTCTTCGTCGATGAGCTGCTCGAGATCGGCTTCCTCGGTCCCCATCATCAGCGGTTGCTGGATCGCGCCTTCGATGCGGTCGAACCGGGCCAAGCGCCGAGGCAGGCCTCGCATCTCCTTTCCGAACACACCCGGCAGCTGGGCTTCGTGCTTGCGCCGCGGGTCGAGCGACTGCGACTGAGAACGATCCATCTCGTGCCGGTGGCGGCGGGTCGGATCCTGGCCGTGCTCGTGGCTGAGAACGGCATCGTGGTCGAGCGAGTGATCGACGACGAGATGCCGGTCTCCGCTCGGGAACTCGAGCGCGTGCGCGACCACCTCGCCGAGCGCATCGAAGGGCGGACCCTCGTTGGCCTGCGCCGGCTACTCGAATCGGAGCGCGAGTGCCTGCGCGGCGAGGCCGACGCCTTCCTGCGACGCGCGTGGCACGTCGGGCTGGCGGCCTGCGCGACCGAGGGGGGCGGCGGGGCCGACGATCTCGTCATCGCGACCCGCCTGGCACTGCTGGATCAGCCCGAATTCTCCGATCCGGAGCGGATCCGCGGCCTCTTCGCGACCCTCGAGACCAACGAGCGCTTGCTCGCGCTGCTCGAACAGATCGCCGAGGCGGATGCGGGCGAGCAGCGGGTCGGGCTCGCGATGTCCCTCGGCGCTGAGCTGGGCGAACCCTCGCTTCGGGACTGCGCGCTCCTCGCGGTGCCCTATGGCGGCGAGGGCGGCGCTTCGGACGAGGCGGCGCCGCTCGGAATGCTTGGTGTGATCGGGCCACAGCGCATGGATTACAGCCGGGTGATTCCGCTGGTCGGGTACTTTTCCGAGGCGGTGACGCGCAAGCTGCTTGCCTGACGCCCGACCGTGACTAGAACACGGCAGCCCTGCGAGGGCGCTCACCGCGCCCCGAGCGAGAGGCGTCCGTCCCGGTGTGACGGAGGCCGCTCAACCTGCTCCCCCGGGTGGTCGATCGGCCCGGCGACATGGACGATTCCGCAATGAGTGACAGCAGCCAGCACGATCCCGAGAACGCCGAAGATGGCGGGCCCAAGATCGTCGCGAGCGACGAATTGGAAGCCGCCCTCGAGGAGGCGATCGCGTCGAGCGAGAAGCGCGAGGCCGAAGAGAAGGCCTCCGCCGATGGTGAGGGCGCCCCTTCCGCAGACAAGATGACGATCGAGCTGCTCTCTCGGGAGCTGCAGGACCTGAAGGGGCTGCACGAGGAGAAGCTCGCCGAGCTGGCCGAGAAGGACGACGCGCAGCTTCGGCTGCAGGCGGAATTCGAGAATTTCCGTCGCCGGAGCCTCAAGGAGAAGCAGGAGAGCTTCAAATTCGGCCACCAGAATCTCGTCAAGGATCTTTTGTCGGCGGTCGATAATTTGGAGCGAGCCCTCGAGCACGGGGCACAGAACGCCGGGGCGGAAGTCAAGGGAATCCTCGACGGCGTGGAGCTGGTCTACCGGGAGATCCTCGGGGAGCTGGCGAAGCACGCGGTCCAGGAGATCCAGGCCGAAGGAGCTGTCTTCGATCCGGCGGTGCATGAAGCGATGGGGCAGATCCCGAACGGGGAAGTCCCGCCGAACACCGTGCTGCAGGTGCTGCAGAAGGGGTACGTGATCCACGACCGGATGATTCGCCCGTCGCGCGTCATCGTCTCTCGCGAACCGACCGCAGAGGAAGCGGCGGCCGCGGGCGGGACCCCGACCCAGGATTAGCCGGAAGGTGCGACCCCGTCGTGCGTTCCGGGCGGAACGCGAGCGAGGGGCGAACCATGGGCAAGGTCATCGGGATCGATCTCGGCACGACGAATAGTTGCGTTTCGGTGATGCAGGGAGGCCAGCCGGAGGTCATCGCCAACGCCGAGGGCGCCCGCACGACCCCGTCGATGGTCGCGTTCATCGAGAGCGGCGAGAAGCTCATCGGCCAGCTCGCGAAGCGCCAGGCCGTCACGAACCCCGACCGCACGATCTACGCGGTGAAGCGCCTGATCGGTCGGAAGTTCGAAGCCGAAGAGGTCGCGTCTTTCGGTGGGATCGCCCCCTTCGAGATCATCGGCGCCGAGAACGGCGACGCGTGGGTCGAGCTCGACGGCAAGGCCTGCTCGCCCCAGGAAATCAGCGCGATGCTCCTCGCGCGCATGAAGGAGACCGCCGCCGAGTTTCTCGGTGAGCCGGTCGAGCAGGCGGTGATCACCGTCCCCGCCTACTTCAACGATGCCCAGCGCCAGGCGACCAAGGAAGCCGGGAGGATCGCGGGGCTCGAAGTTCTGCGGATTATCAACGAGCCGACCGCGGCAGCCCTCTCCTACGGCATCGACCAGGACGAAGATCAGAAGATCGCGGTCTTCGATCTCGGTGGCGGCACCTTCGATGTCTCGATCCTCGAGCTCGGAGACGGCGTCTTCCAGGTCCTGTCGACGAACGGCGACACGTTCCTCGGCGGGGAGGACTTCGACAACGTCCTCGTCGACGCGCTGGCCCAGCACTTTCAGGATGAGAACGGAGTCGACCTCCGCCAGGATCCCATGGCGCTCCAGCGTCTCAAGGAAGCCGCGGAGAAGGCCAAGCACGAGCTCTCGAGCACGACCGAAACCGATATCAACCTTCCGTTCATCTGTGCGGACGACGACGGGCCGAAGCATCTGGTCCACTCGATGACGCGGGACGAGCTCGAGGCCCGCGTGTCCGAGATGGTCGAGCGCCTCGAGGCGCCCTGCCGGACGGCCCTCGAAGACGCCGGCCTCTCCGCCAGCGAGATCGACGAAGTCGTGCTCGTCGGCGGCATGACGCGCATGCCCCTCGTTCAGCAGAAGGTCGAGGAGATCTTCGGCACACCCCCGATGAAGGGCGTCAACCCGGAGGAGGTCGTGGCCGCAGGTGCGGCGATCCAGGGCGGCGTGCTCACCGGCGAGGTCGACGAGGTTCTGCTCCTCGACGTGACCCCGCTCTCCCTCGGTGTCGAAACCCAGGGTGGCGTCTTCACGAAGATCCTCGAGAAGAACACCACGATCCCGACGACCAAGAGCCAGGTCTTCTCGACGACGGAAGACCACCAGGACGTGGTCCGTATCCACGTTCTGCAGGGCGAGCGCGAGATGGCCGACGACAACATGACCCTCGGGCGCTTCGAGCTCGTCGGCATCCCTCCCGCGCCGCGGGGGGTCCCGCAGATCGAAGTGACTTTCGCGATCGACACCGATGGCGTCGTGAACGTGTCCGCCAAGGACCTCGGTACGGGCCAGAGCCAGGGCATCGAGGTCACCGCTTCCTCCGGTCTGAGCGAAGAGGAGGTCGAGCGCCTCGTCGAAGAGGCCAAGGGCAACGCGGTCGCCGACCGGGCACTCCGGTCGCTGATCGACCTGCGAAACAAGGCCGATGGGCTGATGTATTCCGCGGCGAAGACCCTCGAGGAGTTCGCCGAGGACGTCGACGAGACGGATGCCTCCGGCCTCCGGGCCCAGATCGAGAAGACCGAGGTCCTCGTCTCCGGAGAGGATCCCGGCGCCCTCGAAGCGGCCATCGAGGAGCTCTCGCGACTCTCCTACGGCCTCACCGAGAAGCTCTACGCGGCCCTCAGCGGCATGGACGTCGACGAGACCGACGCCGGCAGCCAGGAATAGCGCCTCGGCGGGCCCAGCCGGGTTGACACCGGGCCGGGCGTGACGAGCCTTCCGCAGTTCGCGATCGGTCGTCCCGAGGGGATGCCGGGTCGACTCGGGGCGCCTGACCGGTGCCCCTGGACGGAGAGGGAAGGCAGGTGAGCAAGCGGGACTACTACGAGGTACTCGGGGTCGACCGAGGCGTATCCGAGTCGGACCTCAAGAAGGCGTACCGCAAGCTCGCGATGGAAAGTCATCCGGACCGCAATCCGGACGACCCCGAGGCGGAGGAGCGCTTCAAGGAAGTATCCGAGGCGTACGCCGTGCTCTCCGACTCGGAGAAGAAGGCACGCTACGACCAGTTCGGACACGCCGGGGTCGGCGGCCCCGGCGGCGGTCATCCAGGCGCCGGATTCGAGGACTTCGGCAACTTCGGCGACCTCTTCAACGACCTCTTCGGTGACATCTTCGGTGGGGGCGGCGGCGGACGCGGGGGCAGCCGGCGCGGTCGTGGCCAGCGCGGCGCCGACCTCCGTTACAACCTCGAGATCACCCTCGACGACGTCCTCGACGGCTGCGAGCCGAACCTCAAGATCCCCAAAATGAAGAGGTGCGAGCCCTGCAGAGGCTCCGGTGCCGCGGAGGGCTCGAAGCCCGCGCGCTGCGGGCGCTGCGAGGGCACGGGCCAGCTGATGTTCCAGCAGGGCTTCTTCCGTGTGAATCGTCCCTGTGACGCCTGCGGCGGCGCAGGCGAGGTGATCTCGAACCCGTGCACGAGCTGTCGTGGCTCCGGCCGGACCGAAGGACAGACCACGATCCAGGTGAAGGTCCCGCCGGGCGTCGAGGATGGCGCGCGATTGCGGGTCTCCGGCGAGGGCGAGGCCGGCGTGGCTGGGGGCGAACCCGGTGATCTCTACGTCGTGATGGTCTTGCGAGATCACCCGCTCTTCGAACGCGACGGCACCGACCTCCACCTCGAAGTGCCGGTTCCCTTCGTCCAGGCCGCGCTCGGCGCCGAGGTCGAAGTCCCGACCCTCGATGGCAGGGTTTCGCTCCAGATTCCGGAAGGCACCCAGTCGGGCCGCGTCCTCCGGCTCCGAGGCAAGGGCCTCCCGCCGCTCCAGCCCCGGCTCGATCCCGAGCAGTTGAAGAAGATGCGGGGCGACCTCTACGTGCGCGTCTTCGTCGAGGTCCCGACCAAGCTGAACGCTCGTCAGCGCGAGCTTCTCGAGGAGTTCGCGGAGCAGAGCGGAACGGACGTGAGCCCGGCGACGAAGGGCTTCATGGACAAGATCCGGGACTTTTTCTGAGCGCTCGAGGCGCTCCGACGAGTTCGCCTCGAACCGCTCCGGCGCCTTCGCCGGATCGACCCCGATCGCGGCGTTTTCTGCACGCGGGTTGGTGGGGCCGACGGAGGCGGAACGCGAGTCCGCTGCCCGGTGCCCGAATCGCCCCGGCCGGAGTAGACTGGGGGGGCCGGCTGGAGCCGGATCGAGGGGGGTATGGCGAACCGGATCGGCGCGCAATCGTGGCTCGTTCTTCTGTCGTTGATCGGGCTCGCGCTCGGGCAGGCGGGTTGTGCTGGGTTCGGGTCTGGCGAGCCGCAGGTTCCTCGGGAGCAGCGGGCGGCCTACGACGCCGCGATGGGTAGGCTCCCCGCGGACACCCGCGGCGCGATCGCTTCCCTCGAAGGCTTCCTCGACCTCTACCCCCGGAGTCTGCTGGCGGACGACGCCCTCGAACAGCTCTCCCAGCTTGCCTTCGCGGCCGGGCGCGAGGAGGCCGGCCGGCGCTACCTCGGGCAGATCCTCGCGAACCATCCCCGCGGTGATCGCGCCGCGTCCGCCCGCCTGCGCCTCGCGCAGCTCGAGTACGGACGGGACAAGCGTGTGGCGGCGCGCTCGCTGCTCGAGCCCCTCGACCTCGAGCGTCTTTCTCGGACGGATCAGCGGGCCGCGCTTCGATTGAAGGCCACGCTCGCGCGCACGCCCCTCGAACGTCTCGAAGCGCTGACCGCGTTGCGCGCACGGCTGGTCGAAGCCAGCCGCGAGGGGACCGACCCGGCCTCGGCATGGCGTCTGCGCTCCAGGCTCGGCTCGGTCGACGCCGAGCTCGACACACTCACGCGCCGCGCGGCGACGCCGGAGCTCGAAGAGATGCTGGGCTCGCTGCGTGGCCGCCCCCCGGCCGGGGCGATGGCGCTCGAGCTATCGCGACGCGCGCTCGATGCGGGGCAGCTGGATCTGGCCGAACGACGGCTGCGTCGGACCGCTGATCTGGTTCGCGGTGAGCTCGAAGAGGCGGAGCTGCGGGTTCTCCAGGAGCGCCTCGTTCGCTTGGTCGAGGTCGCTCAGGCCGAGGCCGCGCTGCCTCCGCTCCGCGAGCTCGTCGGACGACCGATGCCGCGGACCGAGGACGCGAGGGGCACGATCGGCGTGGTGCTCCCGCTCTCGGGCGACTTCGTGGACTACGGCCAGGAGAGTCTGCGCGGCATCCTGCTGGCGGCCGACCTCTTCACCGATCCCAAGGCGGAGAGCGACACCGAGGCGGTCCTGCCGGGGTCCCCCCGCGAATCCGTTGAGCAGGCTCTCCCATCTCGCGACGCGCCCGTCCGCCGCAGTGACATCAAGCTCGTCGTTCGGGACAGCGAGGGCGACCCGGGGAAGGCCGCCGCAGCGGTGCGCGAGCTCGCGCAGGACCCGTCCCTCGTCGCGATCCTGGGTCCGATCTTCTCCCAGGAGAGCCTGGCCGCTGCGGCTGCAGCGGAAGAGGAGGGCGTTCCCCTGGTCGCGCTGTCGACCCGGGAGGATCTGCCCGAGGAGCGCGCGAACGCGTTTCGGACCCGGACGACGCCCAAGGACGAAGTCGCCGTTCTGGTCGACCACGCATTCGACTCACTCGAAGCCGAACGCTTCGCCGTGCTCTATCCCCGAACCCGGTACGGCCGCGGCATGCGAAAGCTCTACTGGGAAGCGGTCACGGCCCGGGGTGGCAAGATGGTCGCCGCGTCGAGCTACGACCCGGAAGCCGTCGACTTCGCCAGCGCGATCCGGAACATGATCGGGTACCGCTTCCTCTCGTCGCTGGAGCGCCGGGCCCTCGAAGAGCGTTCCGGCCTCCTCCGAGCGTCCCGACGCCTCGAGCCCGAGGAACAGGCGCTCCTGCGCGCGGCCGCCTACGAAGTGCTCGGCCCGGAGGGCGACCCGCTCCCCCCGATCATCGACTTCGACGTGCTCTTCGTGCCCGACGCAGCCGAAACGATTGCGCTCATCGCCCCGGGGCTCGCCTTCCACGAGATCGGCGACGTCGGCCTGCTGGGGCCTTCGGACTGGCTCGACGACGAGCTGCTCCGGGTCGGACGGCGGCACGTGGCGGGTGCGGTGATCAGCTCGCCCTTCTACCCCGAAAGCGATCTGCCCTTCGTGGCGGAATTCGTCGAGGGTTATCGGAAGACCTTCGCCCGGGAGCCCGACATGTACGCCGCGGAAGCCTTCGATGCGACGAACCTGGTGCTCGTCCAACTTTCCGCGGGACGCGAGGATCGAGACGGGGTTCGGGAAGGGCTGCTCGACACCCGGGCCTTTCCGGGGGCCACGGGCGTTTTGACGATGCATCCCAATGGGAACGCACGGCGTCGCCCCTTCCTGCTCCAGGTTTCGGGTCGCCGTTTCCGTCCGCTGGATTGACGCGGGTTCTTGCGCATCCCCGGGAGAGGCGTGTCGCCCGACGAGCGTCCCCCCCGATCAGACTCTCCCGCCCGTATGGGAATTGCCGGTCTGCTGCCGGTTTCCAGGGTTTTCAACTCAAAACGAGCCGAGGCCTCAGTTCTCTCAAGTTAGGCGCGGGCCGACCGTTGATGATCCTATGGATTGCAGGCTCACGGCTGATCGACTCCCCGAGGAGCTCCCCGTTCTCGCGCTGCGCGAGTTCGTGGTGTTTCCCTACATGGTTCTCCCGCTCTTCGTCGCGCGCGAGCGATCGATCGCTGCGATCGAGGAAGCGATGGACGGTGATCGACTCGTCCTCCTCGTTGCCCAGCGCAATCCGGAGACGGTCGATCCCGACCCCGACGACCTCTACCAGGTCGGCACCGTGGCGATGGTCATGCGCAGCATGCGCATGCCGGACGGGCGCCTGAAGGTCCTCGTCCAGGGCCTCGGCAAGGCTCGCATCGACTCGGTCATCGAACAGCGCGAGAGCACGTGGGTGCGCGCCTCCGCGCTCGAAGGCGATGCCGAAGGGGCCGACGACTGGACCGTGGAAGGCGAAGCGCTGACCCGCGCGGTCCGCACCCGCGTCGAGGAGCTGCTGCCCCTCAAGAACCTCCCGCCGGAGGTCCTCTCGATCACGACGAACGTCCAGAACCCCGGACGTCTCGCCGACCTGGTCGCCTCGAACCTCCAACTTCGACTCGAAGAGGCGCAGGAAGTGCTCGAGATCGCGGACCCCCTCGAGCGGCTTCGCAAGGTCGATGCGCTTCTGAAGCGCGAGCTCGAAGTCTCCTCGCTCCAGGCCGGCTACCAGACCGAGGCTCCGGCCGAGTCCCAGGACGAGTTCTCCCGCGACCACCGAGAAGCGTTCCTTCGCGACCAGCTCCGCGCGATCCAGAACGAGCTCGGCGAAGTCGATCCCCGCTCCGAGGAGTTCGACGAGTATCGGCTCAAGGTGGAGGAAGCGAACCTTCCGGAAGAGACCCGGGAAGAGGCGGTCCGTCAGCTTCGCCGCCTCGAGCGTATGCACCCCGACGGCCCGGAAGCCCAGGTCGTCCGCAACTACCTCGATTGGGTCGTCGAGCTTCCGTGGGACCGCTGTTCCCCG
Source organism: Deltaproteobacteria bacterium (assembly GCA_002709835.1). Classification (GTDB taxonomy): domain Bacteria; phylum Myxococcota_A; class UBA9160; order UBA9160; family UBA4427; genus UBA4427. The sequence goes on along the minus strand of PAQX01000013.1, from coordinate 26,642 downwards.
GACCAGCTCGACCTCGATCGCGCCCGCGCGGTCCTCGATATGGACCACGCCCACCTCTCGATTGTGAAGGACCGGATCCTCGAGTTTCTCGGCGTGAGGAAGCTCCGCGAGGACAGCCGCGGACCGGTCCTTTGCTTCGCCGGCCCGCCCGGCGTCGGCAAGACGAGCCTCGGTCGCTCGATCGCTCGCGCCATGGGCCGCGAGTTCGTACGCGTCTCCCTCGGCGGCGTGCGCGACGAGGCGGAGATCCGCGGTCACCGCCGCACCTACGTGGGGGCACTCCCCGGTCGCATCATCCAGGGCCTCAAGACCGCGGGCACCAGCAACCCGGTCATGATGCTCGACGAGCTCGACAAGCTCGGCGCCGACTTCCGGGGGGACCCGTCTGCGGCGCTGCTCGAGGTTCTCGACCCCGAGCAGAACAAGGATTTCAGCGATCACTTCCTGAACACGCCCTTCGACCTCTCGAAGGTCCTCTTCATCGCGACCGCGAACATGCTCGAGCCGATTCCGGCCCCGCTCCGCGACCGCATGGAAGTCATCCGGCTCTCCGGCTACACGCCGGAAGAGAAGAGCGAGATCACGACCCACTTCCTGATTCCGCGCCAGATCGCCGAGCACGGCATGTCGGAAGACCAGGTCTCGTTCACGAAGAATGCGATCGCGAGCCTGTCCGCCGAGTACACCTGCGAGGCCGGCGTGCGAAACCTCGAACGCCAGGTTGCGGCGATCTGCCGGAAGGTCGCCCGCAAGCGCGCCGAGGGCGACGAGTCGAAGGCCACGATCGACACGAAGAGCCTCGACAAGCTCCTCGGCCCGCCGCCCTACAGGAGCGACCACGCCTCCGAGGAAGCCGAAGTGGGCCTCGTGAACGGCCTCGCCTGGACGGAAGCGGGCGGCGAAGTGCTGTCCCTCGAAGCGAATCTCTCTCGCGGCCGAGGGCTTCTCCTGACCGGTCAGCTCGGGGACGTGATGAAGGAAAGCGGACAGACGGCGCTGTCCTACGTCCGCTCGATCCTCGCCGAGATCGGCGTCGACGAGCGCGAGTTCGGGAAGCAGCAGGTCCACGTCCACGTGCCGGCCGGCGCTACGCCGAAGGATGGCCCGTCCGCTGGCGTCGCCATCGCGACGGCGATCGCCTCCCTCGCGACGGGGGTCGAGGTTCGCGCGGACGTCGCGATGACGGGGGAGGTCACGCTCCGCGGACGCGTGCTGCCGGTCGGTGGCGTGCGCGAGAAGGCCATGGCCGCTCTCCGCAACGGCATCAAGACCATCGTCATCCCCGAGAGCAACGTCGCCGACCTGCGCGAGATCCCGAAGGAGCTGAAGAAGCGCCTCGAGTTCATCCCGGTGAAGCACATGCGTGACGTGCTCGACCAGGTCCTCGTCGAGCCTCTCGACTGGCAGCCCCGCAAGCGTGTCTCCCTCTCGACCCGTGCGAGCCAGGGGGGGGGCATGCCGGCCCACGCGAGCGGCCCCGACGCCCCCTCGCGTCGGGACTGATCCCGGCCCGCGTCCCATGATCGATTGGGCGATCACCGCCGCAGCGGCCGCGGTGGGCTTCTTCGTCGTGCAGTCGTGGCGCAAGAACGCTGCGATCAAGTACGAGGATCCGCACCCGCTCTGACGCCCGCCGTTTGCCGTGCGCGCACTTCGTCCTACGTTCGGCGACATGTCGAAGCGAGCCAAGCCAGGCACGAAACGCCTCTCTGAGGTCGGAGAGGCGGCGCTCATCGAGCGCATCGCGCGTCGCGCAGGACGCACGCCCGGCCGCGACTGGGCGCTTCGGATCGGCGATGACGCCGCGATCCTGCGGCCGCGCGCCGGCGACGAGCTGGTCTTCTCTACCGATGCCTACGTCGAGAACAGTCATTTCCGGTTCGGCCGGGAGTCGGCACGCACGATCGGACGGCGGGCCATGGTGGCGAACCTGTCGGACCTGGCTGCGATGGGGGCCGAGCCGGTCGGCGCGCTGCTCGCGCTGTCGGCGCCGCGCGACGGCGCCCTCGCGGACTTCGACGGGATCGTGCGCGGCTTGCTCGACGAGGCGGAGCGCTTCGCCTGCCCTCTCGTGGGCGGCAATCTCACCCATGCGCGGGCGTGGAGCCTCGACGTCACCGTGATCGGCCGGTGTCCGCGCGGAAAGGCGCTTCGGCGGCGGGGCCTCCGCCCGGGCGACGCACTCTTCGTCACAGGGACGCTCGGGGGCGCGACTCTCGCGCGCCTGAAGGCAGACCGGGCCGGGAGCGCGCTTCGCCAGGTCGCCGTCCCGCGGATCGCCGTGGGACGGGCGCTCGCCCGGATCGAGGGCGTGCGCGCCTGCATCGACCTCTCGGACGGCCTCGCGACGGACCTCCGTCATCTGCTCGAGGGGACGGGCCTGGGGGCGGAGCTCGATCCGGCGGCACTGCCGCGGCCGCGGGGGTTCGACCGGGGCTGCTCGGTCATGGGACTCGATCCGCTCCGGGTGATTGCAGGCGGTGGCGAGGACTACGAGCTGCTCTTCTCGCTGCGATCGGGGCGGGACGACTCCGTTCCGATGCGGAGGATCTCGGCGCTCGCGAAGCGCCTGGGGATTCCGATCACGCGAATCGGGCAGATCCGTAGCGAGAACGGAATTCAGGGGTTGCCTCAGGCAGGCCGCGGCCACCACTTCTAGCAATTCGATTCGTCCGGGGCGCCCCCTGGGCGAGTGCGATTCTCGAGGAGGATCCCCCCAAGCGTCAAGGAACTGCCCTCGCGGGCCGATCAACACGGCGTGCGACTCAACCTTTCGGGTAAATTCGTCCTCGGCTCCCTGATCGTGGCGGGCGCCGCTTCGGTCGCCCCCCTCCTCGTGGGGAGCTTCGGGATCGACTTCTGGAGCGGTGGCGTCCGCTTCTTCGTCGCCCTCGGCGTCGGTGGCGGCATCGGCTTCTTCGCGTCCCGGATGTTCGGGCCGAAGCTCGATGCTCTGCGGACCGCGACCGAGCGGATCCGCGAAGGCGATCTCGAGCTCGACGTCGTGCGCTCGCCTCACTCCGCCCTGCGCGACGAGATGGACGATCTCGCCGAAAGCCTCGCCGGCATGCTCGGTCGCCTCCGTCAGCTCGTTGCCGAGGTCCAGTCGACCGCGGGCGAAGTCTCGAATTCCTCGGCCGGGCTTGCGTCGTCGCTCGACCGACTCCAGGCGACCAGCGCCCAGATCTCGCAGACCGTTTCCCAGGTCGCGGCGGGCGTGGCCCAGGAACAGGAACTCCTCGATCAGGCCTCGCTTCGCATGAACGAGATCTCGAGCGAGATCGATCTGAACGCCGGCCGAGCCCGCGAGGCTTTTGGTTTCGCCGCCGAGGCGAACCAGAAGGCGGGTACCGGCGTCGAGGTCGCGCGACTCGCCATCGAGAAGATGAAGGCGGTCTTCGAGCGCGCCGAGTCGACCGGCGACAAGGTCTTCGAGCTCGAAGCCAAGACCCGGCACGTCCACCAGATCACCGAGATCATCACGAGCGTCGCCCACCGGACGAACCTGCTCTCGCTGAACGCGTCGATCGAAGCCGCCCGCGCCGGCGAAGCCGGTCGTGGCTTCTCCGTCGTCGCGGACGAGATCCGCAAGCTCTCCGAGAACGCGGGACGAAGCGCCGATGAGATCAGCCAGCTCGTCCACGAGATCCAGGCGGACACTGCGATGGTCGCCGACGAGATGCGCGAGTCGAGCCAGGTGATCGGGGAGGGGCGCGAGGACGTCAACACGATCGCGGGCGCACTCCAGCAGATCAGCCAGGCGGTCTCCGAGGCGGCGACGCGCTCGGAAGAGATCTTTCACGGTGCCGACAGCCACTCGCTGAACGCCCAGAGCATGGTCGCCGCGATCGAGGAGATCGCGAAGGTGGCGAGTGGCAACGGTCGCTCCGTCGCCGAGCTGGGCCGCACGATGAACGGTCAGCGCCACACGATCGACGGGATCCATGGCGCCTCGGAGCGCGTGAGCGAGCTCGCCGACGTGCTCGCAGGCTCCCTCACGATCTTCCGGACCGGTGAAGCCCGGCCCGCGGTGTCGCCTGCGCCTCGCCTGGCAAAGCCCGTTTCCGCGCCGGTCGAAACCCCTTCGATCGAGGGCGGCATCGACATCCTCCCGACGACCCCGGCTCGCGGCGAGACCGAGGAGCCGATTCCGTTGGAGGATTGGTTTTGAGTGCCGCGTTCGTGTCCGAGGACGAGAATCGCCACTTGATGTTCGCGTTCGAGGACGTGCAGTACGCGATGCCGATCGGCTGGGTGGTCGAGGTTGCGGAGAAGAATCGCGTGACGAGCGTGCCTTCGCTCCCGCTGCCCGTCGGCGGCGTGATGAACTGGCACGGAGAGGTGCTGCCCCTCGTCGCGACCGAGCTCCTGCTCGGGCGGGAAAACGAAGAGGCCGGCGTCTCGCCCTTCGGCGCTTCGATCACCGTCGGCTATGCGCAGGAGCAGGTCGTCGTCGTTTCCGGGGGCCCGGGCACCAGCGCGCGAATGAGCATGCCCGTGGACCGGGTGATCGGGCTCGGCGACGGCGGAGCATCGAAAGGGTCGGCACGGACGGACTCGCTCGTCGTCGAGCGTCGTCCCGTCGACGGACGGATCGTTCACATCCTCGATCCCGCCGCCCTCGTGGCGCGCGGTGAAGAGGTCATCGAGAAGGCCACGCTCTAAAGGGTGGAGTGCGGCGCTCGCGTTTCGGGGGAAGACAATGGCACGGGTATTGATTGCGGACGACGCGTCCTTCATGCGACAGATGATTCGCGAGATCATCGAGCCGGAAGGGCACGAAGTGGTCGGTGAAGCGACGAATGGCATCGAGGCGGTGGATCTCTACAAGGAGCTGCAGCCCGACCTGGTCACGATGGACATCGTGATGCCCAAGCGCTCCGGCATCGATGCCGTGAAGACGATCCTCGCGGATCACCCGGCCGCCTGCGTCGTGATGTGCAGCGCGCTCGGCCAGGAGACCCTCGTGATGGAGGCGCTTCAGGCGGGCGCCCAGGATTTCATCGTCAAGCCCTTCAAGCCCGACAGCGTCGTCGCGACCCTGAAGAATGCCCTGGAGAAGGCTGACTAACGTGGCCCTCGACATGGCCAAATATCGACGGATCTTCCTCGAGGAGGCAGCAGACCACCTCGCGGAGATCAGCCGTGCGCTGCTCGATCTCGAGAAGGAGATGGGCAACGTGGAGGCGATCGACACCCTCTTCCGGATGGCGCACTCGATCAAGTCGATGGCGGCCTCGCTCGGCTACGCCCCCGTCTCGGAGCTCTCCCACCGTTTGGAAGACCGGATGGAGGGGGTTCGAGAGGCCGGCCGGGTGCGAGACCCGCAGGAGCTCTCGCTGCTGTTCCGTGGCCTCGAGACGCTCGAAGCGATGGTCCGGACCGTCGCCGACGATCGGGAACTCGCGCCGGCGGACGAAGGTCTGCTCGCCGAGCTGAGGGCTACACCCGAGCGTGCAGCGGCTGCGCCCGACCCCGTCGCCGCCGATTCCCCTGAGGCGGTGGGGGGCGAGCCAAAAAAAGTCCGGAGCTAGAGCCCGACGCTTCGGCCTCGGGCGAGGCGGAAGCCTCGGAGGGGCCCCCCGCGGCGCCGGAGGCGTCCGTGCGCGCGAAGGAGGCAAGCCCCGGCACTTCGGCGACGGAGGACACCCCGCCCGAAGCGGCGAAGCTCGGGCCCGCCATCTCGCTCTCGCCGACGGTTCGGGTTCGGACGGACACCCTCGATCGCTTTTTCTCTGCGGTGGGGGAGGTGATCCTCAGCTCGAGCCAGCTTCGTACGGGGGTCGCGCGCTATGCGAACGACCCGGAGGTGGCCGACGGCTTCGATCGCGTCGATCGCCGCGTCGCAGAGCTTCAGCGCCGTGTGCTCGAACTCCGTACGGCGCCGCTCGTACGCGTGACGGACAACCTGCCTCGGACCGCGCGCCATGTCGCCGAGACGCTCGGCAAGCGCGTCGAAGTGGAGATCCTCGGCGCCGAGCTTGAACTCGACCGCTCGATCCTGGACCGACTCGGAGAACCGCTTCTCCATCTCGTGCGGAACGCCGTCGGTCACGGTCTCGAGACGCCGGAAGAGCGTCGGGCGGTCGGCAAGCCCGAAACCGGCGTGATCCGCGTCGAAGCCCGTCGCCAGAAGGACTCGATCGAGATCGACGTGTCTGACGACGGGAAGGGACTCGACCTCGCGTCGGTCTGTCGTCGTGCGGTCGAAGCGGACCTGATCCATCCCGATCTCGCCGAAGACCTGCCGATCGAAGAGATCGCCGCGTTCGTGTTCCACCCGGGCCTCTCGACGGCTCAGTCGATCACCGACGTCTCCGGGCGCGGCGTCGGCATGGACGCGGTCAAAGCGACCGTCGAGAGCCTCGGTGGGGGCGTCGAACTCCGAAGTGAGGTGGGGGTCGGGACGACGACGACTCTGGTGGTCCAGATCACCGCGGCCGTGCAGCGCGTGCTGCTCGCCGGGGTGGGTGAAGAGCGCGTCGCGATCCCGATCGGCAAGGTCGAGCGGATCCTCGAAGTGCCGGCCGAGTCCATCGAGGAGGCCGCAGGCGACACGTTCGCCCTCGTGAACGACGAGCCGCTGCCGGTCTTCGATCTCGCGAAGGCGCTTCGGATCGAAGGCGAGATCCTGGGCGATTCCGGGCCGGTGCCCCTGGTCCTCTCCGAGATCCGCGGCGAGCGGGTGGCGCTGCGCGTCTCGCGCTTCGCGGGGCAGCAGGAAGTCTACGTGAAGCCCGTGCCCGAGCTCCTCACGAAGGTGCGGATCCTCTCTGGTCTGACGGTGCTCGATGACGGGAGTCCGGTCTTCCTCCTCGACCTGAACCAGCTGGGGCCGGCATGAGCGACGAGACCGAGCCCCGCACGACGTCGGCGAAGCACGATCTCGAGGCGCTGGTGGTGCTGGCGCAAGCCGGGGCGAACCAGGCGGCCGGGGCCTTCGCGCAGCTCGTCGGCCAGTCGGTCGAAGCGCTGCCGCCGATCGTCGAAGAAGAGGGGGCGACCGCGGGCGGGAGCGATCCGGAGTCGACCGGCGTCTTCTTCGAGCTCGACGGGTGTCTCGAGGTCCTCATCGGCATCGTGTTCCCCGGCCGCGCGAGTGAGGCTCTGGTTCGCCGGATCGTCGGGATCGAGACGGGTGAGCTCGCCTCGGCGATCATCGAGTCGGCGCTCATGGAGGTGGGCAACATCCTCGCGTCCCACGTGGCGAGTGCGATCGCCGACCGGTTGGGGGAGCGGCTGCTGCCGTCGATCCCCTCCCTGGCGATGGCCGACGCCCAGGTCGAGTTCGAGGCGTTCGTCGAGCGCGTCGTCGGCCCGGATGCGCCGAGGGTCGAGACCGGCCTCGCCAGCGAGGACGGCACCGTCGACGGCTACCTCGTCCTCGTGCCGACGGACTGATACGCTTCGGCCTCCTGATTCCCTGGAGGTCTCCGTGGACACCGCCCGACTGCGCGCGCTGCTCGAAGAGGTCCGCGATGGTCGAGTCGAGCTCGACGATGCGGCGGATGAACTCTCCCGCCTTCCGTTCGTCGACACCTCGGTCGCGCGGATCGACACGCACCGCGCCCTCCGTCAGGGCATCCCCGAGGTCGTCTACGGTAAACAGAAGACCGCCGAGCAGATCCTCGAGATCGCGCGCGGCTTGCAGGATGCCGGGCAGGACGTTCTCGTCACCCGGGTCGATGCCGAGAAGGCGGCGAGGCTGCGCGAGGCGATGCCGGCGTTCGTCTGGGATGAAGTCGCAGGGCTCGCCTGGATCGGACCGGAAGAGGTATCGATCCAGGGCAAGGGCAAGGTCGTCGTCGTCTCCGCCGGAAGCGCCGACCTGCCGGTCGCCTCGGAAGCCGTCGGGGTACTGCGCCGCTTCGGGAACGAAGTCGAGCTGCTGCAGGACGTGGGTGTCGCCGGGCTCCATCGGCTGCTCGCGGCCCTCGATCAGCTCCGCACCGCGCGGGTGTTGATCGTCGTGGCGGGCATGGAAGGCGCGCTGCCTTCGGTAATCGGGGGGCTGACCGACAAGCCTGTGATCGCCGTCCCGACGAGCGTAGGCTACGGCGCGGCCCTCGAAGGCCTCACCCCGCTCCTCGGGATGCTGACCAGCTGCGCCTCGAACGTGACCGTCGTGAACATCGACAACGGCTTCGGCGCTGCGCACGTCGCGACGCTCATCAATCGGCTGTAGCCTCCCGCCCCGTGACTCGGATCCTCCACCTCGATGCGTTCTCCGGTGCCGCCGGGAACATGTTCATGGGCGCGCTGCTCGACCTCGGCCTGTCGCGCGCGAAGCTCCTCGAAGGGCTCGCGCCGCTCGGCCTCGACTTCAAGTTGGTCGTGAAGAAGGTGCGGCGCAACGGGTTCGCGTCGCGCTACGTCGACGTCCGCGTCCCGGTCTCCGCAAAGAAGAAGCGCGCCGAGGAGAAGGCCCACGCCCGCGGCCCGGCCGCCCACTCGCACTCCCATCATCATCACGGCCACACCCATGGTCACGGTCGCGACTATGGGGAGATCCGGCGCCTGATCACGAAGGCCGGGCTCACGCCGCGGGTCAAGAGCCGGGCCCTCGCGATCTTCGAGGCCCTCGCGATCGCCGAGGCGAAGGTGCATGGCACGACCGTCGACGAGGTCCACTTCCATGAGGTCGGGGCCGTCGACGCGATCGTCGACGTCGTCGCGGCGGCGGTTGGTCTTGACCTACTCGGCATCGAACGGGTGACCTGCTCGCCGATCGCGATCGGGCACGGGACGGTGGAGTCGGACCACGGTCGCCTCCCGCTGCCCGCGCCGGCGACCCTTGAGCTTCTGGTCGGGTTGCCGACGGTGCCCGCTGGCGTCGAATGGGAGACGCTGACGCCGACGGGCGCGGCGATCCTCAAGACCGTCGTCGACGAGTTCACCTCGCTGCCGGCGATGAAGGTGGAAAAGGTCGGCTACGGCGCCGGCAACGATCGCAAGGGGCCGATGCCCAATCTGCTTCGGGCGACCCTCGGCTCCACTTCCGGTCTCGGCCGCGATCGGGTGGTCTGCATCGAGACGAACCTCGACGACCTGGTGCCCGAACACTTCGACTACCTGATGGAGCGGCTCTTCGACGAAGGCGCTCTCGACGTCTCGTTGCAGTCGTTGCAAATGAAGAAGAACCGCCCGGGCTTCCTGGTCCGGGTGCTTGCGAAGCCGAGTGACCGGGATGCGCTCGCACGGATCGTCTTCGCCGAGTCGACGGCGATCGGGGTTCGAACCTCCGAGTGGGACCGCCTCGTCCTCGATCGAGCGAAAAAGAAGCTCAAGACGCCGCTCGGAAACGTGGCGGTCAAGCTGATCACGAGTCCCGAAGGCGAGCTCGAATGCGCCCCTGAATATGACGACTGCAAGCGTCTCGCACGCAAGCACGGCCTTCCCCTGCGCGAGGTGGTCGAGCGGGTTCGCGCCCAGGCGCGGGAGGCCTTCGCCGGGTGAGCGGCGCACGGGTGCTCGGCCCTTCGGAAGTGACCGCTGACGTCGATGTCTCGGCCTTCGATCTCCCGGCGGCCCCCGAGCACGAGACTGGTGCGGCGGCGCTCTGTCTTCACGGCCTGACCGGAACCCCCTACGAGGTGCGCCCGGTCGCGGAGGCCCTCTCGAAGCGGGGGATCCGCTCAAAGGGTATCTGGATGGCCGGCCACAACGGCACCGTCGACGACCTCGCCGCGACCCACCGGGACGAATGGGTCGACCTCGCCGGAGAGGCCCTCGAAGACCTCCGCCGGCGGCACGACCGGGTCTTTCTCGTCGGCGTTTCGATGGGCGGACTCACGAGTCTTCGTCTCGCGCAAACGGCGAAGGTCGACGGCCTCGTGGTGATCGGGGTGCCGCTGGTGCTGGCGCCGCCGGTTCCTCAGCTGCTGCCCCTGCTCCCGCTGATCCGGCTCTTCGCGAAGGGCCGGGCGAAGGGCGTGTCGGACCTCGCCGATCCCGAGGCGCGGGCGCGGCATCCGCACTTTCCGATGATGCCCTTCGATGCCGTGCGCGAGCTGGTCCGACTCCAGGGCGAGGTGATCCCGGACCTTGGGCGGATCACCGCGCCGATCCTGGTGGCCCACGGCGAGCGAGACAAGACCGCCGCGCCGAAGGACGCGACCGAGATCCATCGCGCCGTCGCGACGGCCGACGCCGACAAGGAGCTCTTCCTGCTCGCGCGGTCCGGACACGTCGTACCGGTCGACTACGACGGACCGGCGCTCTGCGCCGCCGCGGCCGACTTCCTCTGCCGGCGCGCGCGCGACGACTGACGGCGGCCGCTCGAATCTCGAGGGAACCTCGACCCTGCACTTCGCAGGCCTGGTCGGCTGACCGTCGCAGGACGACGATTCCAGGGACACGCGGAAGGCTGATCCGGGCGATGAGGGCGCTCGGCCTCTCTGCGGGGATCGTCCGCTCGCTCTTCTTCTTTCTGCCCGAGATTCGGCTCAATCGCCTCTGTGCTCGGGACACAGTGCCCCCCGAGTCGTCCGTGTTCCGCTTCGGCCCCGGCGCCCGCTACCCTCTCGCCCATTGACCCTCCGCGTCCTGCGGCCGGGTCGTTCGCTGTCGAGGCCTGCGTCGTGGAAGCCCCGTCCCTGCAAAACGAGTCCGCCTCGCGCGCCGAGGGGAGCCTCCCGCGTCTCGTGATTGCGGATGGGCTCGACGTGCCCCAAAGCGTCGCTTCGCGCGCGGCGCTGGGGACCGCGACCGGGGCCTTTCGGCTCGACGCCGGCGAGGGAACGCTCGAGCTGCGGCCGCCGGGCGAGCACGACCGCCCCGGGGTTCGCCCCGTCTTCCCGCCGGATCGTGGCGGGCCCGGACCGAACCCCCTGGTGCGCGCCTTCGGACCGCGCATCCGGACGATCCACGATCTGACCGCCGGCTTCGGCAGCGACGCCTATCGGCTCGCGCGTGCGGGGTACGAGGTGGACGCGTGCGAGCGGGATCCCGTCGTGTTCGCCCTCGTCGACAGCGCCTGGCGTGCCGCCGAGGGCGTGCCCGCAGAGATCGGCCAGCGCCTCACGTTCCGCGAGGCCGAGGCGCGGGACGTCGTCGCGCAGATCGAGGCCGTCGACCACGGCGTCTACATCGATCCCATGTACCCGCCGCCGAAACGTGCGAGCGCGAAGCCGCGGCGCGAGCTCCAGGTCCTGCGAGCCTGGCTCGCCCCCGACACCGACACGCGGTCGATCGTCGAGGCTGCGCGCGAGCGGGCGGCGCGGGTCGTCGTCAAGCGACCGCACCACGCGGATCCGCTCGTACCCCGGCCGAGCCACACGATCGAGAGCAAGCTCGTTCGTTTCGACGTGTACGTGAACCCTGCGCGGCTCTCGGAGGCCGAGACATGAGCACGTTCTGGGCCTTCACGGAGGAGCCGGTGGAAGCCGGGGAGCGGGGTTTGTCCGTCGACGAGGCGCGGCATCTCGGGGCGCGTCGTCTGCGGCCCGGGGACGCGCTCGTCGTCTTCGATGGCGCGGGGGCGACGGGGGCGGCGCGTCTGGTGGAGGCGGGCAAGCGCGTGGCGCGCGTGGAGATCGAATCCGTCGAGCGGGTCGAACGTCCGACCACGGGCCCCGTGATCGCGAGTGCGGTGCCGAAGGGGGACCGGGTGTCCACGATGCTCCAGATGCTCTCACAGCTCGGGGCGCGCGTGTGGCAGCCCCTCGTGCTCGATCACTCGGTCGTTCGGAGGCTCGATCCGATGGCCGAGCGGCTCCGGCGCCTCCTCGTCGAGAGCGCGAAGGTGGCGCGGCGGCCGTGGTTGCTCGAGGTGCGGCCGCCGATGGACCTGCGGTCGCTGCTCTCCGCGCCGCGCGAGGGCGCGGCGTATCACGGAGACCGAGAAGGGCGGCGCGGCCCTCTGCCGGTCGACGCGGGGCTCGTCGTGATCGGTCCCGAAGCGGGCTTCAGCGAACTCGAATTCGAAGACCTCGCCGCTGCGAACGTGCGCCCGGCGGCTTTCGCCCCTTACAATCTCCGGATCGAGACCGCCGCGATCGCCGCGACGGTCAGCGCCTTCGCAGGCGGGGCCGACGAAGCGGGGGCGGAGGCGTGACCATGGGAAGTGCGAACGAGGCCGCGGCGGACGCGCTCCTCGAACGGATTCTCCGCGCGCCGGTCTACGACGTCGCGGTCGAGACGCCTCTCGAGCCGGCGGAGCGGCTGTCCGAGCGGCTCGGCAACCGGGTGTGGATCAAGCGGGAGGATCTCCAACCCATCTTCTCGTTCAAGCTGCGTGGCGCCTACAACCGGCTCCGCTCGCTCTCGGGAGAGGAGCGGAAGACCGGGGTCGTGGCCGCCTCGGCGGGCAACCATGCGCAAGGCGTCGCCCTCGCTTCGAGTCGGCTCGGGGTCGATGCGCAGATCGTGATGCCGCGGACGACGCCGCAGATCAAGGTCGACGCGGTCCGCCGACTCGGTGCCCGGGCGATACTCGAAGGCGACGGCTATGACGACGCGGCGGCGCTCGCGCGACGTCTAAGCGACGAAGAGGGGCGTGCCTTCGTCCACCCCTACGATGATCTGGACGTGATCGCCGGGCAGGGCACCATCGCGATGGAGATCCTCCGTCAGCACCGCGGCCACCTCGATGCGATCTTCGTTCCGGTCGGCGGGGGAGGGCTCGTCGCGGGGATCGTCGCGTACGTGAAGCGGATCTCGCCTGAGACGAAGGTGATCGGGGTCGAGCCCGAGGACGCGGCCTGTCTCGCCGCGGCGCTTGCGGCGGGCGAACGCGTCGACGTCGGGCCGGTCGGTCTCTTTGCGGACGGCGTCGCGGTCCGGCAGGTCGGCGAGCGGCCCTTCGAAGTCGTGCGCGAAGCGATCGACGAAGTCGTGACCGTCGGCATCGACGAGATCTGCGCCGCGATTAGGGACGTCTTCGACGACACCCGATCGATCGCGGAGCCGGCGGGGGCCCTCGCGGTCGCCGGGCTCAAGCGCTGGGTCGCGCGGGAGGAGGCGCGTGGCGCGGCGCTGGTAGCGATCGATTCCGGTGCCAACATGAACTTCGACCGGCTGCGACACGTGGCCGAGCGGGCCGAGATCGGCGAGCACCGCGAAGCGCTGCTCGCGGTCACGATCCCCGAGCGCCCTGGGGCGTTCCAGGCGCTCTGCCGCGGACTCGGAAACTACGCGGTCACCGAGTTCAACTACCGCTACGGCGAGTCGAGCGCGGCCCATGTGTTCGTGGGTGTCGGGCTCTCCGGCGACGCGTCCGAGCGCGCCCGGGTGATGGACGGGCTGCGCGGCGAGGGCTTCGAGGTCGTCGACATGACGGGCAACGAACTCGCCAAGCTCCATGTCCGCTTCATGGTCGGAGGGCGCGCCGACCGCGCGCTCGAGCGGCTCTTCCGCTTCGAGTTCCCGGAGCGCCCCGGCGCCCTGGCACGCTTCCTCGAGGCGGTGGGCGGGCGCTGGAACATCAGCCTCTTCCACTATCGCAACCACGGGGCCGCCTACGGTCGGGTCCTGGCGGGGCTCGAGGTGCCAGCGGAAGCGTCCGACGAGCTCGATCGCTTCCTAGAGGAACTCGGCTACGCCTGGGTCGAAGAGACCGGGAATCCCGCGGCCGGTCTCTTTCTGGGTTAGGCGCTCGGTCGCGCCGGCCCATCCTCGTCCGGCGGGCGCCGTCAGTCTGCTGCAGGCGCTGCAGGGCCCCCGGCGGCGGCTTCCTCTTCCTCGCGAAGCAGGATCCGGCCGAAATCCTCCGGGTACTTCCCCTTCTTGTCGCCGTAGTAGGCGCGCACGGCGTCCATCAACCCGACGACGTCCCCCGTCGCCGTGATCGCCGGCCCGAAGCCGCCGACCTTCCGCTCGTAGTCCAGGAAGCTCATCACGATCGGGACCTCGGCGGTCTTCGCGATGTGGTAGAAGCCGGACTTCCAGTAGTCGACGTAGCCGCGGGTGCCTTCCGCCGGGACGACGAGGGCGAGTTCTTCATGCTCGTCGAAGAGACCGGCGAGGGCGGTGACCAGGTTGGTGCGTTTGTGACGCTCGACCGGGAGTCCACCGAACGCGCGCATGATCCAGCCCAGGGGAGGCCAGAAGAGGGAGTGCTTGGCCATGAACGAGATCTTCATGTCGAAGAGCCAGGCGAAGGCGATCAGGTAGAGGAAGTCCCAGTTCGTCGTGTGCGGCGCTGCGATCAGGACGTACTGCTTCGGCTCGGGGCGATAGCCTTCCGGCTTCCAACCCGTCATCACGATTACGAGGCGAGCGAGGAATCGCTGCACGGGCCGTTTCGACATGGCCGGGAGCCTAGCGCCGCCCGGGCGCTCGGACGGCGCTTTTACACACGGATTACAAAGGCTTCGCGCGGCCCTCCATCCCCGGGGCGAGTCCCGGACGAGGGGTCTACACTGAGCGGCCGCATGACTCGCCAGCAACGTCTGATCCTGCTCGTCGCGATGGTCTCGCAGGGCGTCGCGGTCGGCCTCACGGTCGGCATCGTCCCCGTTTTTCTCGAGCCCCTCGAAGCCGCCTTCGAGGCGCCGCGAACGTCGATCTCGTTCGGGCAGATCCTGATCATGCTCTCGCTCACCGCGTCGAGCCTGGTGACCGGACCGGCCCTCGACAAAGGGCACGCACGGGGCGTGATGCTTTCGGGGGTGGGGCTGCTGCTGGTCGCGATGGTGCTGGCGGCGATGTCGACGAATCTCGTGATGCTCGCGTTGGCGGCGCTGCTGGCCGGCGCAGCGGTGCCGCCCTGCGGTCCGATCACGGCGGCGAGCCTGGTGACCCGGAACTTCGACGAGGACCGGGGCCGGGCCCTCGGCTTCTCGAGCATGGGGCCGCCCCTCGGATCGGGACTCTTTGCCGGCCTCGCCGGCTGGCTTCTCGGACGCTTCAGCTGGGACCAGGTCTTTCTGATCTTCGGCGTGATCGCGGTCGTCGTGCTACTGCCCCTGATCTGGTCGATCGTGCCGGCGCGCTATGCGACTGCGGCGAACGCAGAAGAGGGGGACGTCAACATGCGCGAGGTCGTCCGCAGTCCCGTTTTTCTCTGGGCAGGGGGTCTCTTTGCTCTTGCCGCCGGGATCGTCACCGGCTGGACCGTCCATGTCGCCGCCTTCGTCGCGGGGACGGGCATCTCGGAGACCAGCGCTTCGATGGTGCTCGCGGTGCAGTTCTGGATGGGCGTTCCGGGCGCGCTGATCTACGGGATGATGGCGGACCGATTCTCCCTCACGAAGCTCTTCGTGGGCATGCTCGTCGTGTGCGCGGGGATCCTCGGCCTCTTCGCGACGTCGCCGGGGACCTGGGTCGTGGCCGGGCTCTGTGTCGTCTTCGGCTTCGCGTCGAGCGGGATGATCCCGCTCTACATGGTGCTCCTCGGTCAGCGGCTCGGCGCGGACGCGATCGGTCGTTCGGTCGGGCTCTCGAACCTGCTGATGCTTCCGGTGATGGCGGGCTCGGTGCTCTTCGCGGCCTCGGCCTTCGAGTCGAGCGGGAGCTACGCGGGGGCGCTCGTCGTCTTCGCCGTGGGGGTACTCGCTTCGATCGGCTGCCTGCTCGGGTCGAATCGGGAAGCGGCGCGGCGTGCCGCGCAACAGCCGGGCACGGAGGTCGTGGGCGCATGACGAAGGAGTACACGTTCCGGGACGGGCGGGTGACCGCCCCGGTCTTGCGGGCGATGAACGGGGCCGGACGCATCCTCGAAGCCTTCGGGGTGAAGCCTTCCCTCGAACCCGAGGCGCTCGTCGAGGCGGCGATCAAGGAAGCCGGGTCGAGCGACTTCGGGGGAGATTCCTTCCGTGAGCCGCTGGAGATCCTGACGGCCTCGATGCAGGAGGAGGCCGGTCTCTCGACCTTTGGTCGGGTGGCGACTTCGAACATGATCAAGTCGCAGCTCGTGACGCGCCTGCGTCTCCAGGAATGGACGAAGGCGAATTCGGAGGTCGCAGAGGAGAAGATCGAGCGCCCCTGGATCATCCTCGGGCTGCCCCGGACCGGGACGAGCATCCTCTCTCAGCTGCTCGGGCTGGATCCGATGGTCCGGCCCCTGCTCCAGTGGGAAGCCCGCGCGGTCGTGCCGCCGCCGACCCTCGCGTCGGAGCACACGGACCCGCGGATCGCCGCGTCCGATGCGACGATGGGGCAGCTGCTGAAGATGAACCCGGCGATCGGGGCGATGCACCCGTTCGGGGCGATGCTCGCCGAGGAGTGCATCCCGCTGATGATGCTCGATCTGCGCTGTCTGGGGATGGAGACCCAGGGCTACGTGCCGAGCTACGGGAAGTGGCTGCAGTCCTGTGACATGCGCCCGGCCTACGCGTGGCACAAGAAGTCCTTGCAGGTGCTCCAGTCCGCGAAGCCGACGATGGCGTGGAGCCTGAAGACGCCCAACCACCTCTGGAATCTCGAGACGCTCCTCGAGTTCTATCCCGACGCACGACTGATCTGGACCCATCGCGACCCCGGGCCGGTCACCACGTCGGTGGCGAGCCTGAACTCGACGATGCAGGGGATCTTCGCTCGGAACCGCGACCATCTGAAAGTCGGCGAAGAGTGGCTCGGAAAGCTGCGCCACGCGATCTCACGGGGCACCGCCTTCGACGAGCAGGCGGAAGACGGCTGGTGCGTGCACGTTCATTACAGCGAGATGATGAAGGATCCGGCCGGGACGATGCGCCGGATCTACGCGCACTTCGGTGAGGCGCCCAGCGAACTCCACGAACGGCGGATCAAAGCCTTCCTCTCCGAGCGCCACCAGACCCACGCCGGCAAGCATGTCTACGACCCGGCGGATTTCGGCTGGAGTTACGACGGGCTGGCCGAGATCTGGAGCGACTACACCGAGAAGTACGGGATCGCCCGGGAGAAGTAGGGCGAAGCCGCGCGGCCGCGCCTAGCGCCCCTTGAAGTCGGGCTTCCGCTTCTGGGCGAAGGCGAGCGGCCCTTCCTTCGCGTCCTCGCTCGCAAAGACCGCATTGCCGTAGTCGAATTCGTAGGCGAGGGCCTCGTCGAGGGACATTCCGTCGGTCTCGTGGAGCGTGCGCGTGATCGCCGTGACCGCGAGGGGGCCATTGCCGGCGACGACTTCGGCGATCTCTCGCGCCTTCGCGAGGGCCTTGCCGTCGGGGACGACGTGGCCGATCAGGCCGATGTCCAGGGCTTCCTGGGCCGTGATGTGCTTCGCTGTCAGGAGGATCTCTGCGGCCTGGGTGTAGGGGATCTGTCTCGGAAGGCGCACGGCCGAGCCGGCCATCGGGTAGAGGGACCAGCGGGCTTCGGACACGCCGAAACGCGCACTCTCTCCGGCGACCCGGATTTCCATCGCCTGAAGGATCTCGGTCCCCCCCGCGATGGCGACGCCTTCGACCGCGGCCACGATGGGCTTGCTCGGGCGGTAGCCGCGGAAAAGAGCCTTCCAGTGGATGTCGGGGTCTTCCGCCATCCGAGCCTGGACGTCGATTTCGTCGTCGCCGTCCCCCGCGTCGCCGGACATGCCCTTCAAGTCCGCGCCGGAGCAGAAGTTGCCTTCTGCGCCGGTCACGATGATCACGCGGACGTCGGGGTCTTCGTCGGCTTCGCGGTAGGCGTCGTACATGCGGATCAGCATCTCGCCCGAGAGCGCGTTGTAACGCTCGGGGCGATTCATGGTGATCGTCATGATGTGGCCGTTTCGTTCAACGATTGCGTCAGGCATGGATCCGACCGCCGCTAGCCGAAGAGGATCGCGTCGAGAGAGATGGCGCCCGGGCCGAGCAGCAGGAACATGCCGCAGATGACCGCGAGGTTGATCGTGTACTCCGCGCCGGGCGGGTCGTTCGTGATCATGTAACCAGCGCCACGGTGGCCGACGGCCCCGGCGACGACCATCGTCCCGATCAGGACGATGCAGGCGGGACGGGTCACGAGGCCGAGCGCCAGAGCGGCGCCGCCGACGAGTTCGGAAAGCATGGCCATGCGCGCCTGGAGCTGGGGCATTGGAACGCCGAGGTCTTCGAGCCACTTGCCGAAGCCGTCGAGGTTGCCGTTGCCGATGATTCCGAGCTTGCCGAAGGCGTGGAACATGAAGCAGACGCCGATCGCCACTCGGCCCACGAGCAGGGCGACGTCGGAGAAGAGGGGGTTGGTGCCGGTGAGGAGGGCGCCGAGGTCCATATCGATGGGCTCCTTGTGAGCGGTGGGCCGAGGAGACGGCCCGTTCGCGGTCCGCTCGGTTCTAGCACAAGGAATCCCGCCGAACTCGGGCCCCGAATCGATCGCCGAAGCCCGGATCGGATCGATTTGGCGGTGGGTGATTGAGCCCCCGAGCGATTGCCCGCATACTCCCGCGACCCTCCCTCAAGCCATGCAGGTTCCGACGATCGGCTCCCTGGAAGCCCGATCTCGTCCGCGCAGAGGTTCCCGCGATGACCGCGTCGAAGGACAACGAAGAAGCAGCCCGAAACGGGGCGAGCGTCTTCGAACGCGTCGAAGCCAGCGCCGATTTCTCCGCGATGGAACGGGAGATTCTCGACCTCTGGGCGGCGACCGACGCCTTCCACGAGGGCAACCGCCGACGGGAGGGCCAGCCTTCGTTCGTCTTCTACGACGGGCCGCCCTTCGCGACGGGAACGCCGCATTATGGCCACCTGCTCGCGGGGACGATCAAGGACATCGTTCCGCGCTTCTGGAGCATGCGGGGCCATCACGTCGAGCGCCGCTTCGGATGGGATTGCCACGGTCTGCCGATCGAGGCGCTCGCCCAGGAAGCGCTCGGCCTCGCGGGCACGGGCGAGATCCTCGAGCGGGGCGTCGACGTCTTCAACGAACAGTGCCGCCAGATGGTCGACACCTACGTCGAGGAGTGGCGGAAGACCGTCACGCGGATGGGGCGCTGGGTCGACTTCGACAACGATTACAAGACCATGGACCTCGACTTCATGGAGTCGGTCTGGTGGGTCTTCAAGCAGCTGTGGGACAAGGACCGGGTCTACAAGAGCTACCGGATCATGCCGTACAGCTGCCGGCTGGCGACGCCGCTGTCCAATTTCGAGGCGAACCAGAACTACAAGGACGTCCAGGACCCGGCGATCACCGTCCGCTTCCGCGTGACCGAGGGGGCCGAGCGTGTGGCGAGCGATCTGCCCGACGGTAAGTCGCTCTACATGACCGCCTGGACGACGACGCCCTGGACGTTGCCCGAGAACCTCGCGCTCTGCGTCGGTCCCGACATCGGATACGCGGTCGTCGAAGATCTCGTGAGCGGCGACTGGCTCGTCTTCGCCGAGGCCCGGCTCGCCGCCTACGACAAGAAGCTCGGCAAGGCGCTGGCGGCGGGGGAAGGCGAGGGCGCCGAAGGCAAGACCTATCGCCTGGTGAAGCGCGTCGGTGCGTCGGACCTCGTCGGACTTCGATATGAGCCGCTCTTTCCGTACTTCGCGGACGAAGCGGGCGCCTTCGTGGTCCTTCAGGATGGCTACGTCACGACCGAAGACGGAACGGGCGTCGTTCATCAGGCACCGGCCTTCGGCGAGGACGACTTCAGGGTGTGTCGCGCGGCCGGGATCGGACTCGTCGACCCCCTCGATGCGGAAGGCGTGTTCGGCGATGCGGTCCCGGACTTCGCCGGACGGTTCTGCAAGGACGCGGACAAGGCGATCATCAAGACACTCAAGGATTCCGGGAAGCTCGTCAAGCAGGACGTGCTCGAGCACAGCTATCCCTTCTGTGAGCGGACCGACACCCCCCTCATATATCGGGCGATCGAAGCCTGGTACGTGAAGGTCGAGGACCTGCGCGACGATCTCGTCGCCAACAACGAGACGATCGGCTGGGTTCCCCAGACCGTCGGCAGCAACCGCTTCGGCAACTGGCTGAAGGACGCGAACGACTGGAACATCAGTCGAAACCGATTCTGGGGCTCCTGCATTCCGGTCTGGGTGAACGTCGACGACGCCGAGGACACGATCTGTATCGGCTCCATCGACGAGCTCGAGGCGCTCTCCGGCGTGCGCGTGGACGATCTCCACAAGCACACGGTCGATGCGATCGAGATCGAGCGGGACGGCAAGACCTATCGCCGGACGCCGGAAGTCCTGGATTGCTGGTTCGAGTCGGGCTCGATGCCCTACGCGAGTCAGCACTATCCCTTCGAACGCGCGGACGAACTCGACCAGTTCTTTCCGGCGCAGTTCATTGCGGAAGGCCTCGACCAGACCCGCGGTTGGTTCTACACGCTGCTCGTCCTCGGTACCTCGCTCTTCGAGAAGAGCCCCTACGAGAACGTGATCGTGAACGGGCTCATCCTGGCTCGCGACGGCAAGAAGATGTCGAAGCGCTGGAAGAACTATCCGGACCCGAACGAAATTCTCGACCAGTTCGGTGCCGACGCGCTGCGCGCGTACATGATCGACTCGCCGGTCGTCCGAGCCGAGGAGCTCCGGTTCGACGAAGCAGGGCTCAAGGAGATCGTGCGCACGGTCGTCCTGCCGTACTGGAACGTCCTGTCGTTCTTCACGACCTACGCAGAGATCGACGGCTACGACCCGCGTTCCTGGACGCCGGACCCGGTTTCGGATCGATCGGACATCGACCGGTGGATCCTGTCCGTCCTCCAGAGCCTCGCTCGGGAGGTAAACGCCGAGATGGAGGCCTACCGCCTCTACACCGTCGTGCCGAGGCTCGTCACCTTCATCGACGACCTCACGAACTGGTACGTCCGCCGATCCCGCGCGCGCTTCTGGAAGACCGAGGACGATCGGGACAAGACGAACGCCTTCGCGACCCTCTGCGAAGTACTCGGGACCTTCTCGAAGATTCTCGCGCCCTTCATGCCCTTCCTGACCGAGGCGGTCTACCAGCGCCTCGTGCGCCCCGTCGACGACGCGGCGCCGGCCAGCGTGCACTGGTGTGACTATCCCCAGCCTGCGGTGGAGTGGATCGATGCCGCCCTGGAACGCCGGATGGCGACGGTCCGCGCGATCGCCGCTCTCGGTCGGCGGGTCCGCGAAGATCATCGGATCAAGGTCCGGCAGCCGCTTCGTGAGCTCACGGTCGTCCATCGGGACGCCCCGGTGCGCGAGGACGTGATCGCCGCTGCGGCGCTGATTTCGGACGAGCTGAACGTCAAGTACGTGGCGATCGAGGAGGACGAGAGTGCCTTCGCGAGTGTGACCGTAAAGCCGAACTTCAAGACCCTGGGCAAGCGCTGCGGGCCCAAGCTCAAGGAGATCGGTCCGGCGCTGGCTGATTGGGGCTTCGAGGAGGTCGCCAGGCTCGAGGCGGGGGAGACGATCGAGGTCGCGGGCGAGGCCCTCGCTCTCGAGGACGTACTGCTCCAGCGCGAGGTGAGCGAGGACGCCGCGACCGCAACCGATGGCGAATACACCGTCGTGCTCGATACGGCCCTCGACGACAGGCTCCGCCGGGAAGGGGTCGCGCGCGACGCGATCAACCTCTTCAACAACGTTCGCAAGGACAAGGGCTTCGAGGTCTCCGATCGGGTGCAGATCGGCTGGGCCTGCGAAGACGGCGAGGTCGCCGCGGCGCTCGGCGAGTACGCCGACCTCGTGGCGCGGGAGATCCTCGCCTCGGCGTTCGCGCCCGTGCAGGGCGAGGGGCTCGTCGACGCGATCGAGCTGGGCGGGGCCACGCTCCGCTTCTCGATCTCGCGCGACGGGTAGGGCGCGCGGGTCGGATCGGAGCCGAGTGTCCCGCCAGTCCGGCTCGGACCGGTTCGGTCGATGACCGGGCGTCCTCGACGCGCGCGCCGAGCGACCTAGCATGGGCGGCTCGAGAAGAGCGCCCGACCTACGAGGAGCCCCGGCCATGTCCCTGATCCAGAGCCAAGACCACGACGACGGCGTACGCATCCTGCGCATCGACAACGGTAAGCCCAATGCGGTCTCGACCGCGATGTCGACGGAGTTGATCGCCGCGCTCGAGACGGCGGAGAAGGACACGAACGCCGTCATCATCACGGGTCGGCCCGGCATGTTCAGCGCGGGTTTCGATCTGGGGACCATGAGTGAAGGGCTGCAGGCCGCGGCCGAGATGGTCGAGAACGGCGGGCGACTCGCGCTCGCGATCTACAAACGCCCGAAGCCGATCGTCGGCGCGATCAGCGGACACGCGGTCGCCATGGGCCTCTTCATGGCGATGGTCTGCGACTACCGGATCGGCGCCGCCGGCAAGTTCAAGTACCAGGCGAACGAGACGGCGATCGGGATGACGCTGCCGGACTTCGCGATCCAATTCTCGCGGGCGGCGCTCTCGAAGCGCCACTTCGACCGGGTCATCGTCCAGGCCGAGCAGTACGACCCGGAAGGGGCGCGTGACTGCGGCATGATCGACGAGCTCGTCGAGCCCGATGCCCTCGAGGCACGCGCGCTCGAGGTCGCCACCCATTTCGCGACGAACCTCAAACAGCCGGCCTTCCGGAACAACAAACGGCTCTCCCACGGACCGACCGCGACGTCGATCGCAGAAAAGCTCGAGGAAAACGTCCGAAAGGCGATGGGCGCCTAGCGGGTTCACACTGGACGCGAGGCCCTCACGCTAGGCGCTGCGGACCTCGACCGGGATGCCGTTGGCCACGTGCGTCGCCGACAACACGTCGATCGACGACTCGTCGGTCAGATAGTTCGCGCATGCGCCGGGCTGCTTCTCCGTCGCGACGGACATCTTGACCCCGGGGAGGGTGTGCCCGTAGCCGTGGGGCAGGCTGACGACGCCGGGCATCATTTCGTCGGTCACCTCGCATTCCACCTCGATCTCGCCGACGCGGTTCGAGACTCGCGCGAATTTGCGGTTCTCGAGCCCGAGCCGATCCGCATCGTCCGGGTGGATCATGAGCGTGCATCGATTCTTGCCCTTCGCCAGAGCGGGCAGGTTGTGCAGCCACGAGTTCATGTTCCGGATCTGACGGCGGCCCACGAGGACCATCCGGTCCTCGCGGCTCCGCTCTTCGAGCCCCGCCTCGAGGCGGGGCAGATCGCCGAGGATGTACTCGGGGCAGAGGTCGATGCGGTCCATCGGCATGCATTCGGGCAGTCGGTTCGCCTGGAGCATCCCCAGATCGACGCCCTGATCCATGCCGCGCAGCTTCTCGAGGCTCAGGCCGTCGGGGTTCGCGCCGAACTTGTCGCCGTAGGGGCCGACCCGGACCATGCACTCGATCATGCGCATCGGGCCGTGCTCGTCCTGGAGCATCTCGTAGGCCGCTTCCGGCATGACGTCGGGGCAGCCGGTGTTCGGGCCGACCATCATGCCGAGCATGCCCTTCACCATCATGTCGTCGACGATCTCCCACGAAGGGGCACCGTTCAACCGCGCACCGAGCTCGCAGTAGATCTGCCACTGGTGTCGCTGGTCGTCGTCGGGCTCGAAGAGCTGCGGACTCCACCGAGAGAAGTTGTGAACGGTGGTCGTCTCGAAGAGGAACTCGTAATTCTCGTGCTCGAGCTGCACGGTGCTCGGCATGATCAGGTCGGCGTGGCGGCTCGTCTCATTGATGTAGATGTCGAGGGAGAGCATGAAGTCGAGCTCGTCGAGGGCCGCGGCCAGACGCTCGCCGTTCGGCGCCGACAACACGGGGTTGCCGATCGCGCAGACGAAGCCGCGCATGCGGTCCGCTCCGGCGCTCGCTTCCTCCATTTCTTCGGCCATCAGGCCGCAAGGGAGCTGGTTGTCGACCTCGGGGAACCCGCGCTTGACGGTTTTGTAGCGACCGTGAGCGAAGGGCTCCCAGGGACGGCCCGCTTCGGAGCGGCCCGTCGCGGCGCGGGGGAAGAGCATCCC
The DNA here is from genome assembly GCA_002709835.1 of Deltaproteobacteria bacterium. Classification (GTDB taxonomy): domain Bacteria; phylum Myxococcota_A; class UBA9160; order UBA9160; family UBA4427; genus UBA4427. Next base: position 2,912 of record PAQX01000013.1, on the reverse strand, counting down.
GCCCTCCGCGTCCAGCCGACCGGTCAACACGTTGACGACGTAGATCAGCCAGGAGGCGAGGGTGCCGTACTCCTGGGTGCAGAGGCCGATCCGGCCGTACCAGGCGCCCTGTGCGGCGCAGAAGTCACGGACGAGCTGGCGGGTCGTCTCGGGCGGGATGCCGGTCGCGGCCTCGACGCGCTCCGGCGTGTAGTCTGCACAGACGCGCTCGATCGTGTCGAGGCCGTCGGTGAACTCGGCGAGGCGTCCCGGATTCACGAGGCCCTCGGCAAAGAGGACCTGGCAGGCCGAGAGGAGGAAGTAGGCGTCCGAACCCGGTTTGATGAAGACGTGATCCGTCCCGATCTCGGCGGTCTCCGTCCGCCGCGGGTCGATCACGACCACGCGGCCCTTGCCGTTCGGGCCACGGGCGATGACCTCCTGGAGGCGCTTCTTCGCGTTCGGGCCGGACATCAGACTGCCCTGGGAGACGAGCGGGTTGCCGCCCATGCAGACGAAGAAGTCGGTCCGTTCGATGTCCGGGATGGGGAACATCCATCCGTCGCCGAGCATCGTGTGGAGCGCGACGTTCTGGGGCTGCTGGTCCATCGTCGCGGCGGAAAACGAGCGCTGGGTGTCGAGGCCCGCCATCAAGGGCGGGATGTAGAGCTGCGCGCCGACGTTGTGTCCGGTCGGGTTGCCGATGTAATAGCCGATGGCGTTGTTGCCGTACTGCTCCTTGATCCCCTTGAGCTTCGACACGGCGAGCTCCATCGCTTCGTCCCACTCGATCTCGGTCCAGCTGCCGTCTTCGTTCTTCTTGACTGGCTTTCGCAGGCGCTCGGGATCTTCGTAGATCTCCTTCATCGCGAGCGCCTTCGGGCAGATGTAGCCGTGGGAGCGGTAGTCGTCTTCGTCTCCCTCGACGCGGACGACGGTCTTGGCGACCGGATCGATCTCGATCTTGAGGCCGCAGCTCGCTTCGCAGGTCGAGCAAGCGCGGTGGATGATCTGGGTCTCGGCGGAACGGGCGGGTGCGGCCATGGAAGGGGTCTCCGGGGCAGGGCGCCGACGCAAGTCGGCGGGTTCTCTCGACGTTACCGAAGCTTGGAGCGGCGTCGAAGGCGGATGCCGGCCCCTTCACGCCGCCGCATCAGCCCTTCCTGGACGGCCGATGCGACCAGCCGCCCGTCGCGCGTGTAGAAGAGGACGCGCCCGAGCGCCCGTGACCCCTTGAGGACGGGGCTGTCGTGGACGGCGTAGATCCAGTCGTCGATTCGGAAGTCTTCGTGGAACCACATCGCGTGGTCGAGGCTCGCCGATTGGGTATCGGGGTCCATGATTCCCCACGGCATCGGGTGCTGGGCGGCCACGACGATCGTCTGGTCCGACGCGTAGGCGAGCATCGCCTGGTGAAGCGCGGGGTCGTCCGGGAGGGGGGCGATCGCCCTGAACCAGGCGCGGAGTTCCGGTTCGCGTCCACCCTCGCCGTTGGCGGTCATGTCGAGACCGTCTTCGACGAGGATCTGGACGGGAAGCGAACCCAGTTGTTCGCGGGTGATCTGGCCGCCCAGGGCCGCACTCCCGCGAAGGATGCCCTCTTCGTACTCCTCGCCTTTCGGTTCCCCAGGAACGTCGACGTCCACCTGTCGGGAGGGCGCCTCCTCGGGGACCTGAAAGGACATCGAGAGGTTGAAGATCGCCCGCTCGCCTTGGTGGGCGACGACCCGCCGGGTCGTGAAGGTGCCGCCGTCTCGGATGCGGTCGACGGCGTACTCGATCGGCTGTTCAGGGTCGCCGGGACGCAGGAAATACGCGTGTGCGGAGTGGGCGACGCGTTCCGGTTCAACCGTGGCCTGCGCGGCGCGCATCGACTGGGCGAAGACGAGGCCGCCGTAGATGCGGCCATTGCCGGCGGGCGGGCTCGTGCCTTCGAAGAAGTCGTCGCCGACGTGCCGGCTCGAGGTGGTGGGTTCGAGGTCGAGGCGGGACAGGAGATCACGCAGGGTTTCGTCTTCGGGCAGGAGCATGGCGCTCTGTTGGTAGCGAATCCGACCGTCTCGTGGGGGGGATGCCGCAGCCCGCCTGGAGGGTCTACATTCCAACGGGGCCGGCCTGCCGTGCCCCTCGCGGTCGCACGGCGACGCGAAACCCGAGAACGACTTCGAGACACAACACGCGCCCCGTCGATCTCCAGAGCGGCGCGCGAAGGAATCCTGTGATGGCCGAGCTGCCCTTCCTGCTCTTCGATGCGGACAACCACTACTACGAGGCGGAGGACGCGTTCATCCGCCACATTGACCCGAAGATGAAGCGCCGCTGCATGGCGTGGGCCGAGCTGAATGGCCGCAAGGAACTCCTCGTCGCGGGCAAGGTCAACCGCTTCATCCCGAATCCGACCTTCGACCCCGTCGCGCGCCCGGGCTGCCTCGACGACTACTACAACGGAAAGAACCCGGAAGGGCACGGGATCCGTCAGGCCTTCGGCGAGCTCGTTCCGATCGATCCGGTCTATCGGGACCGGGATCTGCGGCTCGAGAAGATGACCGAGCAGAAGATCGAGAAGGCGATCTACTTCCCGACTCTGGGTGTCGGGATGGAAGAGGCGCTCAAGGACGACACCGAGGCGGTCCACGCGGCCTTCGAGGCGTTCAACCGCTGGCTCCTCGAGGACTGGGGCTTCTCCTATCAGGAGCGAATCTTCGCCGCGCCCTACATCTCGATCATGGATCGCGAGCGCGGGATCAAGGAGCTGCTCTGGGCCCTCGAGCACGATGCCCGCTTCATCGTCATGCGCCCGTCCTTCGTCTACAACAAGGGCGGGAGCCGCTCGCCGGCAGACCCCTATTACGATCCCTTCTGGCAGATCGTGAACGACTCGGGCGTGACCGTCGTCTACCACGGCGGCGACTCCGGCTACGGCCACTACATGA
>PAQX01000012.1 GCA_002709835.1 Deltaproteobacteria bacterium | reverse complement strand
GTGATACAGAGCACCTGGTGCTCCGTAGCGAGCTCGGCGAGCACGCGCCCCACCCGCTCGGCGGTCGCGCCGCCGATCCCGGCATCGACCTCGTCGAACACGATCACCATGTTGCGATCCGCGACCCGGAGCGCGTTCTTGATCGCGAGGAAGAGTCGCGAGAGCTCGCCCCCGCTCGCCACCTTCTGGATCGGGCGGGGCGACTCACCGGTATTGGCGGAGAACAGAAACTGCGGTCGCTCCCGACCGCCCGGCCCCGTCTCGAGGCCTCGCGGCGCACCGGACAGATCGACCTTCTCCAGATCCACCACGAAGCGGGCTCCCGCCATCGCGAGATCCCCGAGCTCCCCCTCGACGGACTTCGCAAGCTTCTTCGCCGCGCGCTTGCGGGCGCGGGACAGCTTCGCGGCCGCTTCATTCGCCGCGGTGACCGCTTCGCTCCGAAGCTTTTCGATCTGCCGGATCCGATCGTCGGCCCCTTCGAGGCTCGAGAGCTCACGCTCGATCTCGTCGCGGTGGGCGAGCATCTCTTCGACCGAGCGGCCGTACTTGCGACGCAGGCCCTCGAGCCGGGCAATCTTCGACTCCACCGCCGAGAGGCGTCGGGGATCGATCTCGAGCTCCCCCAGATAATCCGCCGCGCGCACCGCCACATCCCGCAGCTCCGACGCCACGTTCTCGAGCTGATCCGCGAGACCTTCGAGGGAGGGGTCCATGCGCAGCGCGCTCGCGAGCGAGCGACTGGCCGTGGCGACCGACGTCTCCGCGGAGTCCCCTTCCCCGTCGCCCCCGTCGAGCGCCCGACTGACCGTCGACATCTCCTCGGCGAGACGCTCGGCGTGGGTCAATCGGCGATGCTCCGCCTCGAGGTTCGCGACGCTTTCCGCGTCTAGCTCCTCGCCTTCGAGTTCCTGACGCTGGTACTGAAGGAAGTCGAGCCGTCGCGCGCGCTCTTCCTCTGCCGCACGCAGCGCCGCCCCTTCCCGTTCGAGTTCACCGACCCGCGCGACCTCTCGCGCGACCGTCTCGCGCAGGTTGGCTTTCTCCGCGTAGGCATCGAGGGCGACCGCGTGGACCTCCGCGTGGCGCAACGCCTGGGAGCCGTGCTGACTCGAGATCTCGAGCTGCCCGCCGAAGAGATCCACCAGCGTCGCGACCGGGACGAGCTGGCCCCCGATCCGAGCGCGACTGCGTCCGCCGGCGTGGAGCGTCCGCCGCACGATCAGCTCCGGCGCCTCGCCTTCGACCTCTTCCGCCGCCCCCCCGAGGCCGCGGGCTTCGAGCGCCTCGGCCACGTCGTCGTGCCCGTCCATCCGGAAGAGCGCCTCGACGGCCCCCTCTTCCGCACCACTGCGAAGCGTCTCCGCCGACGCGCGGCCCCCGGTCAGGAGCGCCAGCGCGCTGAGGATGATCGACTTGCCCGCGCCGGTTTCGCCGGTCAGGACGTTGAGGCCAGAGCCGAACTCGAGCTCGACCGACTCGACGAGCGCCAGGTTCTCGATCCGCAGCACTTCGATCATGGCGACCTCACTCCCTCCGCGCGGGCCTGCGCGGCGATCCGCCAACGCGGAACGCTCCCATGATCCCGCTTCACGGTTCACGGCTCAACAGTCCGCCGGCGGTTCTCCCGCGAATCGGAGTCCGCTGCCGTGCGACCGGATCCGTCACGCCCCCGTCCTAGTCCCCGGGGCGTCTATGGTCGTGGAGCGCGGCGCTCCTCGGCTACGCTCGCGCCATGCCGCCCACCGACGACACGCTCGACCTCTTCGAGACGAAGACCGAGCGCCGCCTCGAACCCCACGCGCCGCTCGCCGAACGGATGCGGCCGCGCGCGCTCGAGGATCTCGTCGGCCACGAGACGCTGTTGGCACCGGGCCGCCCGCTCCACACCCTTCTCGAGAAGGGCGCTCTCTCTTCGATCATCCTCTGGGGCCCGCCGGGCAGCGGAAAGACCACGCTCGCCTGGATCCTCGGCGAACGCGCCGACGCCAAGCTGGTCCCCCTCTCGGCGGTCACCTCGGGCGTGCCCGAGATCCGCAAGGCCATCGAGGCCGCGCGCCGGACGCGGCTCCGTACTCTCCTCTTCATCGACGAAATCCATCGTCTCAACAAAGCCCAGCAGGATGCGCTGCTCCCGCACGTCGAGGCCGGCGCCGTCACCCTGATCGGGGCCACGACGGAGAACCCGTCGTTCAGCGTGATCGCTCCGCTCCTTTCCCGTTGCCGCGTGATCCCCCTCGAAGCGCTCGGCGCCGACGCGCTCGGCCGCGTACTCGACCGTGCCCTCGACGACGAAGAACTCGGCCTCGGGCGGTCGGGGATCACGCTTTCGGACGACGCGCGAAAGTCGCTGATCCTCGCTTCCCAGGGAGACGCGCGTCGGCTGCTCGGCATGCTCGACGCGAGCGCGACGATCCACCTCTCGACAGGGCGACGTTCCGAGCCGCTCTCCGATGAGACCGTCAGCGAGGCGGTCGGCCGAATCGGGCTACGTCACGACCGGGACGGCGAGGAACACTTCAACGTCGTGTCCGCGATGATCAAGAGTCTCCGGGCGAGCGACCCCGACGCGGCGATCCACTATCTGGCCCGGATGCTCGAAGCCGGTGAGGACCCGCGCTACGTCGCGCGCCGGCTCGTGATCTTCGCCGCCGAGGACGTGGGAAACGCCGACCCCTCGGCACTCGGCCTCGCGGTCTCGGCCCATCAGGCGGTCGAGAAGATCGGGATGCCCGAGGCGCGGATTCCGCTGGCTCAGGCGGCGACCTATCTCGCGTGTGCGCCCAAGAGCAACGCCGCGTATCAGGCCATCGGCGCGGCGATCGCGGATCTGGACGGCCAGGGACCTCTGCCGGTTCCGATGCATCTCCGCAACGCGCCGACCGGCCTGATGAAGGATCTCGGCTACGGCGCGGACTACGTCTACGCGCACGATGCCGAGGACGAGTTCGTCGCAGCGGAGAATCTGCCCGACGGGTTGGCCGGACGCCGCTACTACGAACCCAAGGCGCGCGGCGCCGAGATCGAGATCGGCGAACGCCTGCGCGCCTGGCGCGCCCGGCGCGAGGAAGAGCGTTAGGCGGGGCCCGCGAGCTCCACCCGGTTGTGCCCGGACTCCTTCGCACGACAGAGCGCCGCATCCGCAGCTCCGACGAGCGCCTCCGGCGAAGCCATCCCTTTCTCGAGGCTCGCGACCCCGATCGAGAGCGTCACACCGAACGCCTGCCCGGCCGGATCGGCGAAGCGCGCCTCCTCGACGGCGCTCCGCCAACGCTCGGCGAGGATCTTCGCGCCGGAGATCTCGTTCTGAGCGAGCACCACGAGGATCTCTTCGCCGCCGCAGCGGCCGGCGACGTCGGTGTTCCGCAGGTCGTGGAGAAGCACCGAAGCCACGCCGCGCAAGGCCGCATCCCCTGCGAGGTGACCGTAGTCGTCGTTCACCTTCTTTAAGTGGTCGATGTCGCCCATCAGGATCGTGAGCGCATTGCCGTAGCGCCGTGCCCGTAGGAACTCGACCGAGAGCACGTCGTCCACGTAGCGCCGGGTGCGAAGGCCCGTCAGGCCGTCGACCGTCGAGAGCCGCCCGAGGGTCTCGTTCTTCACCCTGAGGTCATCCTGCAGCCGCTTGAGGCGCAGGTGGATCCGGAGCTTCGACACCAGCTCCCCGAAATGGACCGGCATCGTGAAGAAGTCGCTCGCCCCGGCGTCGAGCATCCGCGCCCGCCACTCCGGGTCGTCCTCGCTCGTCAGGAACACGAGCGGCGCCGCAGCGGTCTGCGGCTGGGCCTGCAGGGCCGGAAGCAGCTTGGCCCCATCGAGACCCGCCACTGCGAGGCGGCACACCACGACGTCCACCGACTTGTCCAGGACGGCCCGCAATCCCGCGATCCCGTCCGGCGCCTCGAGGATCTCGTCGAAGAGCCCCGACGGCTCGACCGCCGCGCGGAGCTGAGCCCGGTGGGTCTCGGAGTGATCGATCAAGAGCAGGGTCGCCAAAGGGCCTCCAGGCGGGTCCACCGAAGCGGTGTCCGGTCCCGAGGGTGTATCGGCGATGGCAGCGAGAATTTTGAGGATTCTGCGCCCGGCAGGGTGATCGGAGCGCGAATCAGGCCCCGAAAAGAAGGGGGCCCGACTGCCGTAGCAGCCGGGCCCCGTCCGATTGACAACCAATGAAAAGGAGAGATGACCTGAAGCGATGACTCGAGGTTCGGAGAGAGAGACCCCGCGCCGCCGGCCCGGTTCCGGATTTTCTCCCCGAAACCGGTTTTTTTTCGTCGCGCCCGCCAGAAACCGCTCTCCCACGCCTCCGCTGCGGTGAACCTGCCGATTGCGTGCAGGCCGAGACCGAACCGGGCCCCTGCTGCCGTGTCGGATACCCTCCGTCCGCCCGGCGCCCGCTGCCGCCGACCGGAGAGCCGAAGAGATGTCCGCGTCCGAGATCCACCTGCCCGCAAAAGGCCGATTCGACCCGACCGCGAACGGTGTCCCCTGCCTGACCGCCGCCTGGTCGCGCCACTGGCGCGCCGCCCCGGATACGCCCGCGATCCACGACCCCGATCAGGGTTGGCTCACTCGGGGAGACCTCGATCGAGAGACCCGGGTGCGAGCGGGCCGACTGGCCGCGCTGGGGCTCACTCGCGGGGACCGAATCCTCCTCTCTGCCGAGAGCTCTGCCGACCTCGTCCTGAGCTACGTGGCCGCCCTGCGCCTCGGCCTCGTCGTGCTTCCGACGAACACCGCCTATGGGCCCCGCGAGCTGTCCCATGTGATCGAGGACGCCGGCCCCCTGGCGGCGATCGTCGACGACGACGCCAAGCGCTCCGCGATCGCGGAGTTCGCGCCCTCTCTCCAGCTCGTCACACCGCCGCTCGAGATCCCGGACGGATCGCCGCCGGCGCTCGACTCGGGCCCCCCCGAGTCCCCGGCGCTCATCTGTTACACCTCCGGCACGACGGGACGACCGAAGGGCGCCGTTCTTTCCCATGCGAACTGCCTCGCGAGCGCCGAAGGACTCCGCGTCGCCTGGCGTTGGACGGAAGCCGACCGCCTGCTGCTCGCACTCCCGCTCTTCCACATGCACGGGCTCGGGGTCGGACTTCACGGCACGCTCTACAATGGCGGCACCGCAGTGCTCTATCGCGGCTTCCGGCCCGACGAGATCCTGGCGGACATCGAAGCCCGGAACGCGACGATCTTCTTCGGCGTCCCGACCATGTACCACCGCCTGGCCGGGCACCCCGACGCCGGCTCCCTCGCGAAGCTCCGCCTCTGCGTCTCCGGCTCGGCGGCGCTGCCGGCCTCCCTCCACGAGGAGATCGAGCTCGTCTCGGGGCAACGCGTGCTCGAACGCTACGGCATGACCGAGACACTGATGCTCGTCTCGAATCCCCACGATGCGGAGCGCCGCGCGGGCACCGTCGGTTTTCCGCTCCCGGGCGTCGAACTTCGTCTAGAAGGCGAGCCGGCAGAGATCCAGGTTCGCGGGCCGAACGTCTTCGAGGGCTACTGGCAAAGGCCCGAGGCCAACACAGACGCCTTCACCGACGATGGCTGGTTTCGCACGGGGGACCTCGGTGCGATCGACGAGGACGGCTACGTCTCGATCGTGGGCCGCGCCAAGGAGCTGATCATCAGCGGCGGCTACAACGTCTATCCGCGCGAGATCGAAGACGTGCTCCGCACCCACCCCGACATCGACGACGTTGCCGTCGTCGGCGAAGCGGATCCCGAGTGGGGCGAGCGCGTCGTCGCCTACGCCGTGACGAAGGGCCCCGTCGAACTCGACACCGTCCGCGCCTCGATCGGCGACGCCCTTGCCCCCTTCAAGCACCCGCGCGCACTGCACCGCGTCGAGGCGCTTCCGCGCAACGCGCTCGGCAAGGTCCAGAAGCACCGCCTCTCGAAGGGAGAAGTCCTGCCGGATTAGAACCCGGGAGGTCCGGAGGGGCCGGAACCCCCGGCGCCACACACCGCGGCGCGCGCCGAAGCAGAACATCGGCCCCCAGGGCCGGCCTCGCCGGCAACGGACGGATGTTCCCGATGTGCCGAGGGAGGACTTGCTAGTCGCGGGCCTTGGCCGCCGCGTACGACGGTCGCGCATAACATGCATCGACCCAGCGCTTCACGTTCGCGTGGTGCGAGACGTCGTGCTGGGCCATGCCGATCAGCAGATCGAGCACGCTCGCCAGGTTCAGATCCGCGATCGAGAATGCGTCGCCCACCAGGAAGTCGCGCCCCTCGAGATGCGCGTCGAGGACCTTGAGCGGCCGTTCGAGCTGCCGCTTCGCGCTCTCGACGACCTTCGGGTTCTTCTTCTCGTCCGGCGTGAAATACTTCTGGATGATGATCTGCATCTGCAGGGGCTCGATCTCGCTGATGCCCCAGACGCTCCACTGATTCACGTGCGCCCGCGCCTCGACCGACGCCGGGAACAGCCCGTCGCCGTAGCGCTCCGCCAGGTAGAGATTGATCGCCATCGACTCGAAGACCACGAGGTCCCCGTCGACCAGCGCCGGGATCCGCCCGTTGGGGTTCACCGCGAGGTACTCGGGCGTCTTGGAGTCCGCCCCGAAATGCGTCGGCACGTGCTCGTATTCGACCCCGACCTCCTCGATCGCCCAGACCGACCGAAAGGCCCGCGACGAAGCCAACCCGTAAAGCGTGCGGTTCCCCATCAACGAATCTCCCACTCCTCGAATGAATGCGCGTAGCCTACGCCAGGCGACTCCGGATCGGTTCGCGTCCGTGCAGCGTGGACGGCGCGCCCGTCCGGGAGGTCGAACCTACGACGGAGCGCGACGGCGTCTCGACGTCTCTTCCTCGGAGCCTCGCGCAGCCAATTTGGCGCTCCGACTCGAGGGCGTACGACGTACAATGGCGGTCCGGACGAGATTCGAACTCGCAACTTCCGGCGTGACAGGCCGGTGCTCTAACCAGTTGAACTACCGGACCGCCGTCGTATCGGGCGCCATTTTTAGCGGAAGAACGGCGTCCCCGCTAGCGATTCCCGGCCATTCCCCGGGCACGGCGGGCCGGATAAACCCGCCTCGCCGCTAGCGACCGCCCGCGGCCATCGAGAGCGTCATCGCGACCGCCTGAAGCTGCAGGATCAGCCCGAGATCGCCGTCCAGCTGGAGCTGGCCCGAAATCAGGGCTTCGAGGGGATGGAGTGAACCGTCGCGGATCGCGTCGGCCTCTGCCGAGCCGAGGGTGATCGTCGCCTGAGGTGTCTCGGGCACCGGCCCCGGCCCCACCAGCACGCCGACGGCCCAGCTCGTCGCGCTCTCGTCCTCGATCCGCATCTCGATCCGGCCGCGCAGGTCCGAGATGCCCTTCAACGGATCGATGCTCGCACCGCCTTCCGACACACCCGGTGGGCGAAGCGCGTCGGGGCCGCCCGTCCGGAGCTGCTCGACGCCGTCGGCGATCAGCGCGGGGCGCCCCTCCCAGATCGCCGAACGCCAGTCGGCGACGGCCTGGATGACCGTGATCTCCGCTTCCGGATCCCGCGTATCCCGGATCCCGAGCTCGCCGTCGACGAAATGAAGCGTCCATTCCCCGCCCCCCTCGCCTTGCAGCACGACCCCGACCCGGAGGTCGATCGCGGCTTCGTCCGGCTCGAGTTCCATCTCAGCGAAGAGCGACGGGATCACGTCCTCGATGAATTCGTCAGGCGGAACGGGCTGGTCGGGAAACGTCGGCATCGGCTCTCCGTAGTGCGCTCGGACTTTAGCCCCAACAGGCCCTTCGGGACGGCAGACGAAGCGGCCTCTCCCCGAGCCGCAACGCAAGAAAGCCCCCGGAGCGGGGGCTTTCGAGTGCCGCCGAGCGGCAACGAACATGGTGGGCGCGCAGGGACTCGAACCCCGGACCCCCTCGGTGTAAACGAGGTGCTCTAGCCAGCTGAGCTACGCGCCCCGGATTCGGGGATCCTTGAGTCGGGATCAGTTGACCCCAGCCGGATGCGGCACATCGGTCATCTGCTGCGCGAGGCCGCCCGGCTTGATGTAGATGTCCTCGATCTCGTGGATGCCGTCGGCATCCTCGAGGAAGTGCTCCGGCGCATCGATCGCCAGGGCGAGTCGCAGGACTTCGTCCATGTGCTCGACGGGGATGATCTTGATGTTCTTCTTGATCACCGCCGGCAGGTCTTTCAGATCCTTCTCGTTCTCCTTGGGAACGAGCGCCGTGTCGATGCCGCCACGATGGGCCGCGATCAGCTTCTCCTTGAGGCCTCCGATCGGGAGCACTCGCCCGCGAAGCGTGATCTCGCCGGTCATGGCCACGTTCGATCGGACCGGGATCCGGGTGAGCGCCGAGGCGATCGTCGTCGCCATCGTGATGCCCGCCGACGGCCCGTCCTTGGGCGTCCCACCTTCCGGCACGTGGATGTGGACGTCGACCTGCTCGTGGAAGTTGCTCGTCAGCCCGAGCTGCTTCGCGCGCGACCGGATGTAGGACATCGCGGCATTCGCGGACTCGGTCATGACTTCGCCGAGGCGACCCGTGATCTGGACCTTGCCCTTGCCCGGCATGATCGAGACCTCCGTCTGTAGAAGCTCGCCGCCGACCTCGGTGTAGGCGAGGCCCGTCGTCACGCCGATCCGATTTTCCTCTTCGGTCTGACCGAAGCGGTGACGCTGGACGCCGAGATACTTCCGAACGAGCTTCGGAGACACCTTGACCGGCTTGAAGGACTCACCGAGGGACACCTTCTCACGCGCCACCTTGCGAGCCACGCTCGCCAGCTCCCGTTCGAGGCCGCGTACGCCCGACTCGCGGGTGTAGTGGCGGATCACCTCCAGGATCGAGTTGTCCGTGAAGGTCATGTCGTCGAGGCCGAGACCGTTATCCTCGCGAACCTTGTCCACGAGGTGGTTCTTCGCGATCTCCATCTTCTCCGACTCGATGTAGCCGGGGATCTGGATGATCTCCATGCGGTCGCGGAGCGGCCCGGGGATCTCGCCCAGGACGTTCGCCGTGCAGATGAACATCACGCGAGACAGGTCGTATTCGACGTCCAGGTAGTGATCCGAGAACGAGTTGTTCTGTTCGGGATCGAGCACTTCGAGCATCGCCGACGACGGATCACCACGGAAGTCCATGGACATCTTGTCGATCTCGTCGAGCAGGAAGACCGGGTTCGAAGACCCCGCCTTCTTCAGCCCCTGGATGATCTTGCCCGGCAGCGCGCCGATGTAGGTCCGGCGATGGCCGCGGATCTCGGCTTCGTCGCGGACGCCACCGAGGGAGATGCGGACGAAGTCACGCCCCGTGGAGCGCGCGATCGACTTGCCCAGGGAGGTCTTGCCGACGCCGGGCGGCCCGACGAGGCAGAGGATCGGGCCCTTGATCTGCTCCACGAGAGTCTGGACCGCGAGGTACTCGAGGATCCGCTCCTTCGGCTTGTCGAGGCCGTAGTGGTCGGCGTCGAGCACGGACTGGGAGACAGTGAGGTCCTTCTCCTCGTCCCCGTACTCGTCCCAGGGGAGTTCGAGCATCCAATCGATGTAGTTGCGGACGACGGTCGCTTCCGCCGCCATCGGCGACATCTGCTTGAGCTTCTTGAGCTCCTTCTCCGTCCGATCCCGCGCTTCTTCGGGCATGTTCTTCGCGGCGAGCTGCTCTTCGAGCTCGGCCAGCTCGTTCTTGCCGTCGTCTCCGGCCCCGCGGTCCCCCAGCTCCTTCTGGATCGCCCGCATCTGCTCGTTCAGGTAGTACTCCTTCTGGGAGCGCTCCATCTGCTTCTTCACGCGGCCTCGGATCTTCCGCTCGACCTCGAGGACCTCGATCTCCGCCTGCATGCGGTTGTAGACCTCTTCGAGGCGTTCGACCGTGGACGTCACCTCAAGGAGCTTCTGGCGATCGGGAAGCTTGAGGTTCAGGTGGGCGACGATCGTGTCGGAAAGCTTGCCCGGCTCGGTGATCGCGGAGACCGAGTTCACGATCTCGGGGGCGATCTTCTTGTTGAGCTTGGAGTAGCTCTCGAAGGTCGTGTGGATCGAACGGACGAGCGCTTCAGCCTCGGGCAGATCGGCTCCCTCGTCGTCGAGGGTCTCGACGTCGACCGCGAAATACGGGTCGGTCGCCGCGAAGTCCCGGATGCGCGCCCGGCTCTTGCCCTCGACGAGGACCTTCACGGTCCCGTCCGGCAGGCGCAGCAGCTGGATGATGGTCCCGAGCGTCCCGATCTCGAAGATGTCTTCCGGGGTCGGCTCTTCCTCGCCGGCGACCCGCTGAGCGGCCACGACGAGCTGACGGTCGCCGGCCATGGCGTCTTCCAGGGCCTGGATCGACTTCGGCCGGCCTACGAAGAGCGGCACGACCATGTGCGGAAAGACGACGATGTCTCGCAGGGGCAGCAGCGGGACACGCCCACCAGCTGCGTTTTCTTCTTCACTCATGACCAACCCCCCGTCGTCTTTTTCGAGCTCGCGGTATGCACAGCTTCGACTTTCTCGGAAACCCGGGTGCGCTTCAGGCTCATGACCGAACCCTAGGCACGCTCACGGCGGGGGCAAGCTCCCCACGACCGCCGGTACTCCCGATCAGGCCGACTCTGCCTCCCGCTTCAGGCCGAGCACGGGCTCTGCCCCCTGCTCGATCACTTCTTCGCCGACGACGCACTCTTCGACGTCGTCCCTGGAGGGCAATTCGTACATGAGATCCAACATCGCGTTCTCGAGGATCGCGCGCAGCCCACGGGCGCCCGACTTCTGCGATAGGGCCTTCCGCGCGACGGCACCGAGAGCGCCTTCGGTGAACTTCAGGGAGACGTCTTCGAACTCGAAGAGCTTCTCATACTGCTTCACCAGGGCGTTCTTCGGCTTGGTCAGGATCGCGATGAGCGCCTCCTCGTTCAGTTCCTCGAGGGTCGCCACCACGGGCAAGCGCCCGATGAACTCCGGAATCAATCCGAAGTGGAGGAGATCTTCTGCCTGAACTTCGCTCAACGCCTCACCCTTCTTGCGTTCCGCCTTGTTCTGGATATCGGCAGCAAAGCCCAGGCCCTTCACCCCGATCCGCCGCTCGATGATTCCTTCCAGGCCGACGAAAGCGCCGCCACACAAGAAAAGGATGTTCGTCGTATCGATCTGCAGGAATTCCTGCTGCGGGTGCTTTCGCCCACCCTTGGGCGGCACGCTCGCCATGGTCCCTTCGATGATCTTGAGGAGCGCCTGCTGCACGCCCTCGCCGGAAACGTCCCGGGTGATCGACGGGTTCTCGCTCTTGCGGGCGATCTTGTCGATCTCGTCGATGTAGATGATCCCGCGCTGAGCGCGCTCGACGTCGTAGTTCGCAGCCTGCAGCAGGTTGAGGACGATGTTCTCGACGTCCTCTCCTACGTACCCCGCTTCCGTGAGCGTGGTCGCATCGGCGATCGTGAACGGCACGTCGAGGATCTTCGCCAGCGTCTGAGCGAGCAGCGTCTTGCCGGAACCGGTCGGGCCGAGCAGCAGGATGTTCGCCTTCTGGAGCTCGACGTCCGAGATGTTCCCGCTCTCGATTCGGCGGTAGTGATTATGGACCGCGACCGAAAGGACCTTCTTCGCCGCGTCCTGTCCGATCACGTACTCGTCGAGGGCTGCCTTGATCTCTTTCGGCTTCAGGACCCGCGGCGGCGCGCCGCTGGACTCTTCCTGGCCGTACTCCTCGGCGATGATGTCGTTGCAGAGCTCGATGCATTCGTCACAGATGTAGACGGTTGGCCCGGCGATCAGCTTCTTCACTTCCTTCTGCGACTTCCCGCAGAAGGAGCACGAGAGGTTCGCGCTGTCGTCTCGCTTCTTCATTATCTATCTCACCCCCCGGTGAATTGACTCACGGGGTCCGTATCCGCTTGCGCGACGACGAACCTCGCGGCGCCCGCCCCCGGTCGACCCGGAGAACGCACGGCCCTGCTCAGCTCGTGCTGTTGCTCTCGGCCGCGTCGCCAGACCTGCGGTTCGCGACGGCGTCGACGATTCCGTAGTCCCGGGCTTCTTCGGCACTCATGTAAAAATCGCGCTCGGTATCGGTCGCGATCTGATCGAGATCCCGGCCGGTATGACCGGCGAGGATCTCGTTCATCCGGTGGCGCAGCTTCAGGATCTCCTGCGCCTGGATGTCGATGTCGGAGGCCGGCCCACGGGTGCCCCCCATCGGCTGGTGGATCATCACGCGCGCGTTGGGCAGCGCCGTGCGCTTGCCCTCCGCGCCGGCGGCGAGGAGCCACGCACCCATCGAGGCGGCCATGCCGATACACGTCGTGTGCACGTCCGGCCGGATGAACTGCATCGTGTCGTAGATGGCGAGGCCAGCGGTCACCGAGCCGCCGGGCGAGTTGATGTAGAGATGGATGTCGTTGTCCGGATCATCCGCCTCCAAAAAGAGCAGCTGGGCGACGATCACGTTCGCGATCTCGTCGTGGATCTCGGTTCCGAGGAAGACGACGCGGTCACGAAGCAGCCGCGAGTAGATGTCGAAGACACGCTCCCCGCGCTGGTTCTGCTCGATCACCATCGGGATCGTGTACGCTTGGGGATTGATCCGTTCCATTCGGCTTCTGCTTCCTCAATTTGCGAACGCGTCTTGCGACCCTAGCCGCTCTGCGCGCCCGTCCTATCCGACACGAGCCCCCCGCCCGTGCGGCCACGCCCGGTGGACAAGGCCCCCGCAACGCCGACGAGTCCTAGTCTCCGCCACGCACGGGTCGATCGCAAGGCGAAGGCGCCCTCGGACGGGCGCGCGCGTACACTTGCATCACCCCGGAAAAACAGTGTTTTCCGGCCGACCTCGGGGAAGTTCCCGACGGCCTGGGCGGTTTCTCCGAGGCACGCAGGCGGGCGTGCCCAGCGGATCCTGAGTCAGGACACGGGGTTGCCGCCGAACCCTGGTCCGGAGACGAGGCCTCCCCCGATGGGCCCGCACGGCGTCGTTGCCAGAAAACGATTCGATCGCCCCGCGCCGAAACGGGCGCGCCGGTCGATCAGTCCGCCTCGGGCAGATCGATCTCGGTCACGCTCGCCGCCTCGGCGAGGTGATCGAGGGCCTTGCGATCGATGACTTCGGCGCCGACCGCTGGGCGCCAGCCCTGGGCATTCGCCATATCGTGCATGAGCTTGGCGTCGACGCCCTGCCCCTCCGCCATCTCGTCGAGCCGCGCGTCGATCTCTTCCTCGGTCGCTTCGAGCTCCGCGCTCTTGGCGACCGCCTCGAGAAGCAGGCCCTCCTGCACCCGACGCTTGGCGTCGTCCCAGCCCTCCTCACGCATCTGCGAGAGCCGCGCACGGAGATCGGGCTCCGGGACACGACCTTGCATCTGCTGCTCGAACTGCTGGAGCTGACTCTCGAGCTGGCGCTCGACCATGCCGGGCGGCACCTCGAAGCTGGTCCGCGTGACGAGGTCNTCGAGCAGGCTCTTNTGGAGGTGNTGATCGGAGGCNTNCTGGCGCTGGGCCGTCATGCCTTCCTTGATCTTCTCGCGCACGTCNTCNAGGGTCTCNAACTCTTCNCCGAGATCCTTCGCGAAGTCGTCNTCGAGCTCCGGCAGCTCCTTGCGCTTGATCGCCGTCACGGTCGCCTTGAAGACGGCGGCCTTGCCNGAGAGNTCTTCGTTTCCGTAGTCCTCCGGGAACGTCACGTTCAGATCGCGCTCTTCACCGGACTTCGCGCCGATCAGCTCGTCCTCGAAGCCGGGGATCATGCGTCCGGAGCCGAGCTCGAGGTCGACTCCCTCGGCGGAGCCGCCTTCGAACTCCACGCCGTCGATCGAGCCCACGAAGTCGAGGGTGACCTGGTGGCCGTTCTCGGCCAGGACCTCTTCGTCCTCCTCGACCCAGTGGGTACTCCGCTCACGCAGGCTCTCGAGCTCCGTCAGGAGTTCGTCGTCGCCCACCTCGACCTTCGGCCGCTCGCCGGAAAGCGCCGACAGCTCGGGAAGTTCGATCGCGGGCTTGATCTCGATTCGGGCCTTGTAGCGGAACGCTTTGCCTTCGCTCGGAACCTCGGCCTCGATCTGCGGCTCGACGACCGGTTCCAGCTCCGCAAGCTCCACCGCGTCCGCCAGCGTCTCGCGAACCAGCTGTCGCTCGATCTCCTCGGCCAACCCCTCGCCGTACATCTGCTTGATGACGTTGGCGGGGACCTTGCCCGGGCGGAAGCCCTTGACGCGGGCCGTCTTGCGCAGCTCGTTCACGACCCGACCGAACGCCTTGTCCACGCGCGTGCCGGCGACCTCGATCGCGATCTCGCGCACGACCGCGGAGATCTCATTCGTCTCGATCTGAATGTCGTCTGCCATGACTGTCTTCCTCTTTCCGTGCGTTGCGTTCGCGCCCGCAGTCTATCGGAATCGGCAGGACGCTTGATTCTGTCATCGCGCCCGACCCCACTGGGCGGTCACTCTCGTTCGATCATGCGGGCGCGATGGATTGGTACCGGGGACAGGACTCGAACCTGCACGTCACGAGGACGGTGGCTCCTAAGGCCACTGCGTCTACCAGTTCCGCCACCCCGGCCCGCCTATTGAGTAGCGGATCCCGGAATCGCAGCCCGGCCGAAACGTCCGAGTCCATGTCCAGAACGAAGAACGCCGCCCAGGAAGGGCGGCATTTTTGGGGCTTGGGGCGGATCGCCCCGCACCACTTCACGATCAGCCCTGTGCCCAGGACGCGAACCGGGCTCGCGTCGATAAGGTGCGCAGCACCGATGGAAAATGGTGAGCGAGCAGGGAATCGAACCCTGAACCTAGTGGTTAAGAGCCACTTGCTCTGCCAATTGAGCTACTCGCCCGGGCGGAACGTACCATCACCCGAAGGGTTATCAAGACTCACAAGGGCTTTCGCACCCGGCCGGTCGACCGTCACGTCGATCCGAGCCCACCGCGTCAAGGCGCTCCGTGACCGCCCCCGCCCGGCGTCTCGATCCAGAGCTCGTCCTCGGCATCGAGCTCGAGCCGCGCATGCCCCGGCGCTTCCTCGATTCTCCCGTCGGCCGCTCGCCGGACGCGGTTCAGGCCGGTCCGACCCGCACCGCCCCCCTCCAGCCCGAAGGGCGCGCGGGTCCGTCTTTCGGTCAGGAGAGAAACGGTCACGGGGCGCAGGAACCGGTAACGGCGCACGATGCCGTCGCCGCCGCGTCGGGCCCCCTCCCCCCCGGAGCCGGCGCGCAGCCCGAACTCCAGCAGCCGGACCGGAAAGCGCGCCTCGAGCACTTCGGGGTCGGTGATCCGGGTGTTGGTCATGTGCGTGTGCACGCCACTCTCCCCCGCAGCGAGCGCGGTCGCACCGGCTCCGCCGCCAATCGTCTCGTAGTAGCCGAACGCATCGTCGCCAAAGGTCACGTTGTTCATCGTGCCCTGACTCGCCGCCGCGCGACCGAGCGCGCCCAGCAGCACGTCGACCACGCGCTGTGAAGTCTCGACGTTACCCCCGACCACGGCCGAGCCCCGCGGCGGATCGAGCAGCGAGCCGCTGGGAATGCACACCTCGACCGGAGCGAGACAGCCGCCGTTCAGGGGAATGCGTTCGTCGACCAGCGAGCGCAACACGTAGATGGCCGCGGCCCGGACGACCGCAGAGGGCGCGTTCAGATTATGGGCCTGGGCCGGACCGGTTCCGGCGAAATCGATCGTCATCCGCGCTGCGAGCGGATCGACGTCGCGATCCTCTGCGTGCGTGACGCCCAGGCGAACCCGGAGCGGCGTCCCGTCGTCGAGTGCGTCCTCGAACACGTGTTCACCCGGCGCGAGCTTCGCCAGCTCACGCGCGACCTTCGTCGCGCCGGCCTGCTGGAGCTGCGCCATCGTGACCTGAACGACATCGGCACCCACCTCTCCCACTAGTGCGACGAGCAACGCGCCCCCCGCCCGGTTCGCCGCGACCATCGCCTCGAGGTCGGCCACGTTGTCGTCGGGCCGACGCGCCGGATAGGGCCCCCGCCCGAGGATCTCGCGGATGCGCTCCTCGTCGAAGCGGCCCGCGCGGACGAGGGGGAAGGCTTCGATGAGGACGCCCTCTTCTTCGAGACACGTCGAATCCGGCGGCATCGAGCCCGGGGTCTTGCCGCCGAGGTCCGCATGGTGGCCTCGACTCGCCACGTAGAACGAGGGCGCCGGGGCGCCTTCGAGGAAGACCGGCGTCACGACGGTGACGTCGGGCAGATGGGAGCCTCCGGCGAACGGGTCGTTGGTGACGAAGACGTCGCCCGACGCCATCTCGGAAAATCGTGCGCGCACCGCTTCGACGGTGTCCGCCATCGCGCCGAGATGCACCGGGATGTGCGGCGCGTTCGCGACGAGCCCCCCGTCCCGGTCGAAGACCGCGCAGGAATAGTCGAGGCGCTCCTTGATGTTGGTCGACACCGACGTGTTCCGGAGCACCGCACCCATCTGCTCCGCCACCGACATGAAGCGGTTCCCGAGGACTTCGAGTCGAACCGGGTCGGCCTGATCCAGATCGACGTCGGCTCGCCTATCGTCTGCGGAGACCACGCTCAAACGGAAGACCAGGGCTTCGTCGACGGCGAGGGTGAAGCCCGGATCGACGACGACGGTCCCGGTCGACTCCAGGACGAGCGCCGGGCCTTCGAGGCGATCTCCCGGGCGCAGCGCCTCCCGCTCGTAGACCGGGGCCTCTACCAGCCCGAGGCCGGGGAACCACGCGTGCGCGGTGCGGAGCGGCTTCGGCGCCGGGGCGCCTTCGGGCGCCCGGAGCTGCGGCGCCCGGCCCTCCATCCCGACGAGCCGGACCCGGACCGCCTTAACCTCGATGTCGCGCTCCTCGCGCACGTAGCCGAATCGGCTGAGGTGTTCCTGCTGGAATGCGGCCCGCCAGGCCGCCCCCTCCCCGTGCGCGACGACGGCAAGGGACGTGTCCGTTCCGACGTACCCGAGGTCGAGGCTCCGCTCGACCCGCTGCTCACCCCGCCCCACGTTCTCGATCGCCAGAGCTGCTCACCCCTCTTCCTCCAGCAACGCCCACTCCGACGCGATCGAATCCTCGAGGGCGCCTTCAGGGAGCAGGCGCCGACCGCACCCGTCACGCTGTCCGTCCCAGGAGGCGGGCGCGATTCCGATCCCGTAAGCGGAGAGGAGCCCTGCATAGGGGTGAAGCAGGATTTCGGAGAGGCCGAGCCGTCGGGCGATCGCGCATACGTGCTGACCGCCGGCGCCACCGAAGCCGACGAGCACGTGATCTCGCGGGTCGGCGCCGCGCTCGACGCTCACCTCCGTGATCGCCTGCGCCATGCTCGCATTCGCGATCTCGAAGAAGCCCGCCGCGATCTCCTCCTCCGTCCGCTCGAAGCCCGCCTTCGCGAGCGCGTCCCGCATGGCGCCGAGCGCGCGGGTCACGGGCGCGGTTTCGAGACGAAAAGGGAAGCGGTCCGTCATCACCCGACCGAGCGCGAGGTTGATGTCGGTGACCGCGAGCTCCGTCGCCTTCGGCTGTCCATCCGCGCCGCGAACGGCATAACAGAGCGGCCCCGGATCACTCCCCGCACTCTCGGGCCCGACCGTGAGCCGGATCCCGTCGAAGTGACAGAGCGAACCGCCGCCTGCCGCGACGGTATGGATCCGAAGCATCGGCGCCTTCACGCGCACGCCCCCGACCTCGCTCTCGAAGGCGCGGTCCAGGCGATCGCCCTCGACGAGGGAGACGTCCGTCGACGTACCGCCCATGTCGAAGCCGATCGCTCGGTCGAAACCCGCCGCGCGCGCAACACGCCCGGTCGCGACGACGCCCCCCGCCGGTCCCGACAACAGCGCATTCGGGCCGCGAAAACGCTCTCCGTCGGTGAGGCCGCCGGACGACTGCATGAAGTGGAGCTCCGCCTCGGGCAACCCCCGGGCGAGCGCGTCGACGTGGCCGCGCAGGAGCGGCGTCAGGTACGCGTCGGCGATCGTCGTCTCACCGCGGGAGAGGAATCCGATCTCCCGCGCGAGTTCGTGGGAGCAGACGATGTGCTCGAAGCCGACGGCGCGGGCGACCCGGGCCAGCGAGAGTTCGTCGGCCGGGTCGAGGTGGGCGTGCATCCAGACGATCGCGACGGCGCGGGCGCCCTCGCTTCGCGCAGCCTCGAGAACGACGCGTGCGCGGTCGAGATCGACCGGCTCGACGACGCTCCCGTCGGCGCCGCGACGCCCCGGCACCTCGAGTCGCCAATGCTGGAGCCGCGGGGCGCGCGTGATCTCGAGGGCGAAGAGATCCGGACGCTCCTGCGTCCCGATGTCGAAGACCCCGGAGAGCCCCTCGTGGGTCAGCAGGGCCGTCGGGACCCCCCGCCGCTCGAGGAGCGCGTTCGTCGCGACGGTGGTCCCGAGCTTGATCCGCGCGCCCTCCTTCGCGTCCCCGTTCGCCCCTGCGATCTCCAGAATCCGCTCGACGGCTTCGAGCGGCGCGCGGTCCGACGACAGCACCTTCGTCGTGTGGACTGCACCGTCCGGCGCGAGCCCCAGGCAATCGGTAAAGGTGCCCCCGCGATCGATCCAGAACTGCCAGCCCGCCTCGCTCACGGGGCACTCGTTCCCGCCGCGCGCCGCAGCCGCGAGAGCACGGCGTCGATTCCCGCGCGAAGCGCGTCGTCCCCGAAGAGACGGATGCCCACGAGCGCGAGAACNAGGTAGAGCCCCGCGCCGANGGCGCCTTGCGCNATCGCCCAGGGCAAGNCCTCGCGAAGGCCCNCGAGCGCGANGGTCGTCCCCACGCCCGCCACGGCGACGACGAGCCCCCCGCGNACGAGCGTGCGGANCAAGGCCAGCNGATTCGGACTGCNNGCGCGTACGTTCAACCACACGAGCGTCAGGATCGCGTTCATCGTGATCGCGGTCNCCGANGCCGCCGCGAGNCCCATGACCCCCTGCTCCCGCGCGCCCANCCAATANAGCGGGAAGACCGCCAAGGCGATCCCNGTCGAGAGCGCCATCGCCAGCCACATCTCACCGCGGGCATAGAANCCCCGGACCGCGACCTGCTGGACGACCCACCCTGGGATGGCCGCCGCGAGCACGACGAGCAGGCCCGCTACGGCGAGAGAATCCGCCCCGTCGAATCGCCCGTACTCATAGACCACGCGCACGGCCGGAAGCGCGACCGTCGCGAGTCCGCCTGCGGCGAGCAGCCCCAGTCCGAGGCAGGTCTGCAGCGTCGTCGTGAGGAGGGCACCGAAGGCGTCGGTGTCGCCCTGCTGATGTCTCGCGGTGAGCGAAGGCAGGAGCGCCGCCCCCACCGCCTGCCCCACGATCCCGACGGGCACCATCATCAGCTTGCGCGCGAGGGAGATCCCCGCGATCGCCCCGGGCGCGATCGTCGCGCCCAGCCATTTCTCGTACCACTCGTCCACCGTCGTGAGTCCGAGCCCGAGCATGAGGGGGAAGGCGAGCCAGACGTACTCGCGGAAGTCCGGATCGAGGGGCGCGACCCGGATCCGGCCTACCGCGCCGGGCAGGCGGCGAAGCGCGACGACCGGAATCGCCCACTGTCCGACGACCGCGCCGAAGAGCGTCCCCCAGGCGAAGCCGTCCGCGCGACCTTCGAAACCGAAGGCCATCCCGACGAGCGCGCCCACGATCGGGGCCGCGCTGTAGACGATCGAGGCCCACGCCTGCGGTGCGAAACGTCCGTGGGCCATCAAGACGCCACGCAGCACGCCGCCCGTCAGGAAGAAGGCCTGGGCGGGAAGGACGATCCGCATCAATCGGACGGTTTCATCGAGCGTCGCCCGGTCGAAATCGGGGAACTGCAGCCGCAGGAGCGGCTCGGCCTGGAACCAGAGCAGGATCGTGGCGGCGCTCGCGAACACGCCGACGGTCCCGACGACCACCGAGGCGAAGCGGGCGGCCGCCTCCTCGCCCTGGTGCTCCAACCGCTTCACGTAGGGCGGTGTGATCGCCACGGCGACCGCGCCGGCGGCGAGCAGGTATCCCAGGATGTCGGGAATCATGAACGCAGCGAAGTAGGCATCGAGCCCGGGGCCGCGCCCCACCTGCGAGGCGAGAAGCGCGTCCCGAAGCAGGCCGAAGACCCGCGCGATCAGCACGCTCGCCGCGAGCAGCCCTGCCGCGCCCGCCACCCGGCGTTGGTCGTCACTCACGGCCGGTCCACCTAACGCGGGTTCGGCTCGCGCCAGATCGCGCCATCCCAGGCCTCCACCACGAAGTCGTCTCCATCCCGCCCCTTCGCGAAGGGATGATCGAGGGGGACCTTGCCATGAGGGGTGTCTAGTACGTACTGGGGAATCGCGAACCCGCTGGTCCGGCCGCGCATCTGCTTGAACAACTCGATCCCGTCCTCGATCGGAACCCGAAAATGCTCGGTCCCCTCGAGTAGCTGCGCCTGATAGACGTAGTAGGGCCGCACGCGCATCCGAACCAGCGTCTCGCAGAGCGCCTTCATCGTGTCGTGGTCATCGTTCACGCCCTGAAGGAGCACGCTCTGGTTCCCGACCGGAATCCCTGCCCGCAGCAGCCGATCACACGCCGCCGCGGCGTCGGCGGTCAGCTCCCTGGGATGATTGAAGTGCGTGTTCACCCAGAGCGGGTGGAAGCGTTCGAGCATCGCGCAGAGTTCGTCCGTCACCCGGAATGGCAGTGTCACGGGAAGACGCGTCCCGAGCCGGATCAGTTCCACGTGCGGGATCTCGCGGAGACGCGTCAGAAGCCACTCGAGTCGCGCGTCGGAAAACACCAGCGGGTCGCCCCCGGTGAGCAGGACGTCCCGGATCTCCGGGGTCCGTGCGATCCAGTCGAGCGCGACCTCGAGCTCCTTCTTCTGCATCGTCCACTCACTGTCGCCGACCATCCGCTTGCGCAGGCAATATCGGCAGTAGAGCGCGCACTCGTTGTTGACGCAGAACGCGATCCGATCGGGATAGACCCGGACGACGTTCTTCACCGGCGAGTGCGCGACCTCGTCGAGGGGGTCCGCGAGCCCGGCCGCGTCGCCGAGCTCGGCGGGACGCGGCACGACCTGTTTGCGGATCGGGCAATCTGGATCCCGTGGGTCCATCAGCGATGCGAAATACGGCGTGATCACGAAGCGGAAGCGGCTCGCCAGCTCGACGATCGCGGCCTCCTCTTCGGAAGTGGCGTCGATGTAGCGCCGGAGTCCCTCGGCGTCGCGGATGCGGTTGCGCATCTGCCAGCCCCAATCGGTCCAATCCGCCGGATCGATGCCCAACGGAGGGACCGAAGGCCGCGGAGGCCAGATCCCCGAGCCGAACGGATCGTCCTGTGTCGTCGCCGCGCTCACCGCGTCGTTGCCTCTTGCTCTCGGGCGCTCATTCTCCGCCCAACCCCAATCGCAGAAGCCCGGCCTGCACGCAGCGGCCGAGCATCTCGTCGAGGGAGACCCCCTCGAGCTCCGCGAGGATGGCGAAGGTCCCGTCCGTCGCAAAGGTCGGGAGCGGGTTGATCTCCAGGAAGACCGGACGTCCGGCGGCATCGAGCCGGAAATCGGCGCGGGCGAAGTCACGGCAATCGAGGGCCTCGAAAGCGCGGACGGCGAGCGCCGCGAGTTCGGCTTCGATCGCCGGCTCGAGGGCGCCCGGGGTGAAGTGGTCGAGCTCCGCCGCCTCGGCCCCAGGCCCTTCGAGGGCGTGAATCCCGATCCCGGTCTCCCGCTCGAGCGCCCGCTGGACGACGGGGAGCGCCACCGGCGGACCGTTGCCGATCAACGTCACGGTGTACTCCGCACCCGGCACGAACGCCTCGACCAACGCAGGCTGTCGGTAGGTCGCCGTCACGCGTTCGACTTCCGCGACGAGCGCCTCGCGGTCCTCGACCCGCGAGCTCGCGCGGATCCCCTTCGCCGTGCCCTCCCAACGCGGCTTCACGAAGAGCGGGAACGGCGCCGGGAGCGCCGCATCGACGACCTCGCTCGGATCGGCGAACGCGGTCTGCTTCGCGATCGGCACGCCGGCCGCTGCGACGTGGCGGTTCGCCCAGAGCTTGTCGAGCGAGAGGGACAGCGCGAGCGCATCGGAGCCGATCGTCGGCACGCCGGCCATGTCGAGCACGACCGGTGCCCAGGCTTCCCGGTTCCGTCCGCCAAAGCCTTCCGCGAGGTTGAAGGCCACGTCGACCCCAGCGAGCCCCTCCTTCGCGGCGGCCTCGAGGAGCGAGAGCGGCGAACCGAGGCGCACCGGGCGGTGCCCCAGGAACGCGATCGCCGACTCGAGCGCTTCGATCGTCGATTCGGGTTCGAACTCGACGTGTGCATCGATCGGCTCCCCTTCGTCGCGGGGATAGGTGTCGAAGGTCTCGAAGACGAGGCCGACGGTGAGGACAGGCATGTCGATACGATACCGAGGTCCGGGCGTACGAGTCGTTTTTCCGAAGCGAGCTATCCTCGCGGCCGCGCCCGCGTCGGCGTGATAGAGGAAGACCGAAGTGGCCGCGACCGACCCTCATCCGGGCAGACCGGAGCCCGCGAAGAAGAGGCGGCGCCCGAGCATCGCCCTCGCCTGGTCCTTCGTCGTCGTCTGGGCCGGCGTGATCTGGACGCTCGGTGGGGACGACTACTCGCTCCAGGAGACCAGCCGCTTTCTCTCTCCGATCCTCGAATTCGTCTTCGGCGAGATCGAGGGCCCCCGGAAATGGCGGATCTACCTCGCCGTCCGGAAGTCGGCTCACTTCGTCGAATATGCGATCCTCGCCCTCTTCACCTTCCGCGCCGCCCTCCTCTCGGCCCCGAGGAATCGTGTGGCGACCGCCGCCTGGACCGCTCTCTTCCTCGTCGCGCTGGTCGCAAGCGCCGACGAGGCCCGGCAAGCCTTCTCGAGCGCGAGGACCGGCAGCGCCAACGACGTCCTGATCGACGTGACCGGCGGAGTCGTCGCGATCGGCGCGATGCTGCTGATCGTTCGCCGCATGCGCGCATCCCGGGACGCCGCGACGAACGCCTAGCGTCGATCCCACCCGACACGCGGACGAGACGGCGAACGCCTAGCGTCGCTCATGCCCCACGAGCCGCCAGCGGCGAGCGGTGCCTCACTCGGGTACGTTTTTGCCGTCCCCCGATCGCAACCGGAGTCCCGATCTTGAACGCTGCCACGCTCGCCGCCATCGTCCTCGTGGCCTTCGCGCTCGGCTACCGCTTCTACGCCGGCTTCCTCGCCGAAAAAATCTACCGACTCCGTGAGGATGAACCGGTCCCCAGCCGTGAGTTCGAAGACGGCGTCGACTACGTGCCGACGAAGCGCCACGTCCTCTGGGGGCACCACTTCGCCTCTATCGCCGGAGCTGCCCCGATCGTCGGCCCGTCGATCGCGGTCATCTGGGGCTGGGGCCCGGCGCTGATCTGGGTCTGTCTCGGCACCGTCTTCATCGGCGCCGCCCACGACTTTTCCGCCCTCGTGATCAGCGCCCGCCACCAGGGCCGATCCATCGGAGACGTCGCGGGAGACGTGGTGGGCGATCGGGTGCGAACGCTCTTCCTCGTGATCATCTCACTCCTGACGTGGGTGGTCCTCGCCGTCTTCGCCTACATCATCGCCACGCTCTTCGTCTCCACGCCCAGCTCGATCTTCCCGATCAACGTCCAGATCGTGGTCGCGATGACCCTCGGCTGGCTCGTCTACAAGCGCGGCCTCCCGATGTTCGTGCCGTCGCTGGTCTGTTATGCGGGACTCCTCTTCGCGATCTTCCAGGGTCAGACCTTCGTGGACGCGTTCCCGGCGATCACGCAGCTCTCGATCACGAACTGGGTCGTGCTGCTGCTGGTCTATTCCTTCATCGCAAGCGTGATGCCCGTATGGCTGCTCCTGCAGCCCCGCGACTACCTCAACTCCCACCAGCTGATCACCGGTCTCGTTCTCCTCTCTGCAGGCCTCGCGGCCCTCCGACCGGAGGTCGTCGCCCCGGTACTGAACGAAGCACCGGAAGGCGCGCCCTCGCTGATCCCGTTTCTGTTCGTGACGATCGCCTGCGGAGCCATCTCGGGCTTCCACGGGCTCGTTTCGTCGGGCACGACCTCGAAGCAGCTCGACCGCATGACCGACGCCCGGCCGATCGGGTACGGCGGGATGCTCGCGGAAGGCTTTCTCGGGCTGATGGCGGTGCTCGCGGCGACCGCCGGATTCGCCACCGCCGATGAATGGTGGGCCCACTACGCGAGCTGGGGGGCGGCGAACGGCCTGCCTGCCAAGCTCGACGCGTTCGTGAGCGGCGGTGCGAGCTTCGTCGAGGTTCTGGGCATCCCCTTCGAGAGCGCACGCACCTTCATGGCGGTCATGGTGATCGCGTTCGCGGCGACCTCCCTCGACACCGGCGCACGTATCCAGCGCCTCGTGCTCGCCGAACTCGGGG
Source organism: Deltaproteobacteria bacterium (assembly GCA_002709835.1). GTDB lineage: Bacteria > Myxococcota_A > UBA9160 > UBA9160 > UBA4427 > UBA4427. The sequence goes on along the minus strand of PAQX01000012.1, from coordinate 1,956 downwards.
AAGCCTACGGTGTGAAGCCCCTGTCGAACCGGTTCATCGCGGGCGCGGTCGGGATCGGCGCCGCGCTGCTCCTCGCCGTGACGCAGGGCGGTGGACAAGGCGGACTCGCGCTCTGGCCTCTCTTCGGAACCACGAATCAGCTGGTCGCCGGAGTCACCCTGCTCGTCGTCTCGATCTGGCTGAAGCGCCAGGGCCGGCCTGTCGTCTACACGCTCGTCCCGATGGTCGCGGTCGCTGCGGTGACCGCCTGGGCGATGATCGGCAATCTCCTCGACTACTACGCGAACTTCGAGACGCTCTGGCTGCTCTCCCTCTCCGGCACGCTGGTCCTGGCTCTCGACGTCTGGATCCTGCTCGAGGGACTGCGCGTGCTCCGCGATACGCAGCCGGAGTCGACCGCCTAGAGGACACGCCCCACGTCGTCACGACCGCCCAGGGGCGCGGGCGACGAGAGCAGCGTCTCCGCGTCGAGTTCCAGCCGTCCCGTGTTCCCGACCTCCGCCCCCGGAACGAGGCTTCGGATCAATCCGAGGTGGGTCACGACGATCACGTGCGCCTCGCCCGCCGCGTGGAGTTCGCGCACGGCCGCGAGGGCGCGCGCGCGCAGATCGAGGGTCGACTCGCCGCCGCCCATTCGAAGGGTCGGATCGCCGCGCTTGAATGCCCGATAGGCCTCGGGGTCCCGCGCCTCGACCTCCGGATGGGTGAGCCCCGACCAATCCCGCACGTCCCGCTCCCGAAATCGCGGTTCGTCCTCGACGGGGAGTCCGAGGGCAGCGCCGATCGCCTCGGCGGTTCGGCGCGCTCGCTGGAGGTCACTCGAAACGAGGCGGGTCCACGGGCGCTCGGCCGCGCCCGCGAGCAGCGCGGCCACCGCACGGGCCTGCGCTTCGCCGTCTGCCGTCAGGGGCGTATCCGCCTGCCCCTGCCAGCGCTTCGCGACGTTCCAGGTCGTCTCGCCATGACGGACGAAGAGCAGTGACGTCGCCATCCCTAGACCCGAAGTCGCCGAAATCTCGCGCCTGCAGGACAGGTCACGAGGCACTGACGGTAGGGGCCGGCCTCTCCCGCTTGAGCGTCCTGCATCCACGCAGTTCGCAGCGCCTCCCGGGCTTCGCGCTCCGCGACCGCGGGATCTGCGTTCGCTGGCGCGCGATCGTCCGGCGGCGGATCCGATGGGCGCTCGTCTGCCAACAACGATTTCTCCTGCCAAGAAGCCGGAAAGCGGCTCCGGCGGGACGGCATCGTATCGCAGGACCGCGCGAACGCGGAACGCAGCCAGCGGGATCGCGCGCGAGCAGGGAGGAATCCGCGGCCCAGGCGCAACGCGCCCCACGCCCGACGCCAGTGAACGCTTCCTCGCGTTTGCGGTGCCATATTCGAGGCACCTCCACCCGATCCTGGCCCCCGGGTAGACGCGCCGGCCAGGAGCCGCTCCCCTTGCCACGTCGATCCTTCGACGACATGCATGACGAGATCAGCGTCGCCGCGGGAAAACGCATGTCGCGTTACCGGCTCTGGCTGCGCGTATGGGAAGCGTGGGCGATCCCGAGGGCCTACCCCGCAAGCAGGTCCGCGCCGTCGTCGCCGAGCCCCTCGAGGCCTGCTCCTCGAGGAAGCCGGCGGCTCGCCGATCGTCTCAGGGAGCGCCTGGAGCGCACCCTCGCCCGCTTCGACCCGACCCGCCCTACCCCAGCGAAGTGGATGGCGGAGCCTCCCAAGCGTAGGGCCGGTTGAATCGCCACGGGGTTCTTGGTCGCGCTGTCGGGCGGCGAACACGAGGCCCTGATCCGCTTCGAGCTCGACGAGCGCGCCTTTGAACTCGATGGCGAAGTCATCTTCGCAAACGTCCCGGGCAACCTCCGCCGCTCGAACCCGCCGCTGGGCATGGACGTACGCCTCGGAGAGGCCCCTTCGGCGGCGCCTGACACACTCAGGCGGGTCATCCAGAGAGGG
>PAQX01000011.1 GCA_002709835.1 Deltaproteobacteria bacterium | reverse complement strand
GACGCTGATCCACCCTTCGTTTCCTACGGGACCTCGCGCTTTACGGGTGTATTCTCGCGGATCAAGACCATTCAGATCGGCTTCTACCTCCCGGAGAAGGCCGATTTTTCGGCGCTCCGGATGGACCTCGACGAACTTGCGATCGTCGCGGCACCGCCGCCTTTCTCTGCGCCGGGCGCGATCGAGAGGGCGGCGAACTAGACCCTGCGGAACGCGGGTGGCCGCGTAGGTGCCCGAGCGGCGCATCGGCGGCTGTTCGAAGCCAAGAGGCCCCCATGTATCGTGCCGAGCCGTCGAACGATTGAAGCGCTTGCTCGAATCGGCGTCGCGGACGCACGCGCGGCACAGGAGGCTTCTTCTTCGCCTTCCTCCCGTTCTGCTGGGTCGCCGTCGACTCCGACGCGACCGTCGACGTGGCGCCTTAGGCCGGGACCCCGTAGGGCCGGGGCGCGGGCGGATCCGTTACTTGCGGTAGGCCTCGACAATCGGCGCGAGCTCCGTCGGCGTAGCTCCGTGCAGGATCACGCCATCGCAGCCGAGGTCCATCTGGTGACGGATCGAGGCGACGCATTGGTCTGGAGAGCCCGTCGCCGAGTAGGAGAGCCACTCGTCCGGGATCAGCGAGGCGATGTGCTCGAGCTGCTCCGTCGTCGCCTTGACGTCGATCCCGCCCTGAAAGGTCGAGACGACCTCGTCGGCGCGAAAGCGCTCGAGGATTGCCTTGTCCCATCCGTTCGTATTGACCAGGAGGTCGCCGTAGCCCTGCAGGTAGGTCGCGAGTCGGCCGACCGACTTCATGAGACGCTTGTCCTCGGGGATGTGGTCGCCGATCGTCGCGAAGCAGGACCAGACCTTTACGTCGTCGGGGTTGCGTCCGGCCTGTTCCGCCGCCTGCTTGACCGTCTTCACGGCCCGCTCCGTCGTCTCGTCGCTGAAATAGGTATGGAGAACGACCTCGTCGAAGACGCGGCCACCGAGGGCGAGGGAGTTCGGGCCGAAGGCGACGAGCATGAGCGGCACTTCGTCGATCACGTTCGGTCCGAGGTGGAGGAAGGGGTAGCTGCCGATCGGGCCGTCGTGTCCCATGACCGGCTCGCCGGCAAGCAGCTTCCGCGTGACCCCGACGAAGTCCTCCATCTGGGCCGTCGTGATCGGCGGGATGCCGTAGGCCTTCTGCATGGGTACGATCCCACGACCGATCCCGAGGACGAAACGGCCGCCGGTCATCCCGTGCATGGTCAGGGCGTAGCCCGCGGTCACGATCGGGTGGCGCGTATTGTGGTTCGTGCAGGCGGTGGCGATCCGGATCGAGTCGGTGACCGCGCCGGCGGCGCCCGAGAGCGTGCAGATCTCCTTCTGGTTGTACCGCTCCGAGAGGAAGGCCGTGCCGAGGCCCATCGCCTCGCCGGTCCGGACCTCTTCGATCAGGTCGCGAGGGGACTCGGGCTGTCCGGCGAGGGCGTAGAAGCCGAGCTCGGGATTGACGGTCGTCATGAAGGATCTCCTGGTTCGATCGGATGGTCGCTCGGGTCGTCCGCGCGTGACTCATCCTGCGCCGCCGGGGGGATCTCCGCCAGAGCCGATGCGAACCAGCGCGAGACGACGGGCCAGGCGAAGAGGACCCAGAGCAGGAAGGGGAGGGCGTCCGAGACGAGGGAGGGAACGAAGGGCAGCTGCGCCGCCTTGTGGACGCGCTCGGTCAGGTTGAGCGCGAGATGTCCCGCGAAGAGGAGCACGAGCCCGCCGGCGAGTCCGCCCAGTCGACGGCGCCAAGCGAGGCCGGGTGTGACGAGCATGAGTCCCACGAAGGGCACCCAGTTGATGTAGCGCTGACGGAAAGCGCCGACCCGCGCATCGCCGACGCCGAAGAGGTCGTAGATCGGGGGGGCGACCGCTTTGAGGAAGCGACCGTAGGTGACCCGACCGCTCTCCTCCCATAAGAAGGTGAGCGCGATCGTGATCGCGACGAAGCCGAGGACGAGGAGCGCGCGCTTCATCGGCGCACGAAGATCCGGATCCAGCCATAGAGCACGCCGACGATCATCGCGATCAGCGTGGCCTGCCAGAAGTAGACGTGGAAGAAGTCGAACCACTCGCCCTGATATCGCCCCACGAGGAGGAGCGTCACGATCCGGAGCAGATTGAAGAAGAAGATGGCTGCGCAGCCGAGGGCGATCCCAGCGGCGCGGGTCCGAAGCGGTGCGGGGAAGGCGAGCACGCAGGCCGAGTAGATCAACATCTCGAGCAGACCGACGCACTCGATGATGATCGAGACCGCGAAGCCGTCGAAGGTCACGAGGTGGCCGCGCAGGGTCGTCGCGTCGGTGAAGACCCGGAGGAAGGCGTGGACGCTCGCGGCGGTGCCGGCGGAGAGGGCTTCGAGTGGACCGCGGAGTTCTTGCAGGGCGGCGTTGAATGCGCTGCCGATCCCTAGAAGATAAAGAAGGACGAGGAGCGGATAGCGGACCTGCGGGTTCGCCCAGAGCGCTCGAGCGCGCTCGATGAGGGGGCGCGACTCAGCCTCCGAAGGATCCGACATTGGTCTTCCCGACAGGGGGAGCGCTGGAATCAGACCTCGGTGTCGTCTCCCACCCGCTCCGTGGGCAGTCCGGGAAGGCTAGCCCATTGCCGGCGCCGACGATTCAAGCCCGGTGCGAGAGCAGGTTCTTCTCGGCGTAGCGGTAGCCGAGACCGCGTACGGTCTCTATGGCGTCCCTCGCCCCCTCGAGCTTGCGCCGCAGGCTCTTCACGTGCGAGTCGACGCTCCGTTCGGTCGGGTTCTCGCCGGCTCGCCACGCCTCGTCGATGACATCGCGCCATCCGTAGAACTGGAGGATGCCTACCTTCATCGCTCGGCTCCTGTCATGCGGGAATGCGATACGGCGACGCGTCGGCCGCCCACTGGATGATCTCGATCGGATGCCCGTCGGGATCGTGGATCACGAAGGCCGTCGAGTTGTCGAACGGGACCGGCTCGCTCTGGCAGTCGACGCCCTCAGCCCGGAGTGCCTCGAAGGCGGCGTTAACGTCGCGGACCTCGAAGGACATCAGCGTCCGCTTCTCGGTGGTCGGCTCGCGCCAGTTGTGCCAAAAGAGCTGGACGACGGTGTTGCCGGCGACGAGTCCGCGCACGAGCTTCGACCGCGCTCCGGGCGTTGCGGTCACGGCCTCGAACTCCGGCCCTTCGAGATTCCGCTGCAGGACGGTCTGCATTCCGAAGACGGAGCGGTAGAAGAGAAGGGCGCGGTCGAGGTCGGCGACCTGGAGCGAGACGTGGGAGAGGCGGGCGAGGCCGGCTCCTTCGAGGGCGAAGCCGGGCGCGTTCGGGTCTACGTTCATCGGTCCAGCATACCACCCGGGGCTGTGGCGGAGGGCTCCTGCGATCCGGCCCGGGGTCTGCGGGTTCATGGCATAATCCGCTCGGATGACGCGTCCCGAATACGAGCCGACCCAGGCTGCCTATACGACCCCCTAAGGCTTCGACGTCCGGCGCCTCGCCGGCGCGCTCGGCGCCTACCCCGATCGGCTCGGCCCTCCGCGCCGCCGCGCGGAATCGGGCTCTTGCGGGCGCGTTGCAGCCCGGACCCCCCCCGCGTAGACTGCGCCGCCTCGATCCCTCCATCGCAGGAGCGCACGATGTCGCCCGTCTCCGCCGGTCTCCGGCTGCTCCCGTTCCTCGTTCTCTCGAGCCTGCTCGGCGCGATGCCCGCGGCTGCGGGATGGAAGCTCGACGACGTGATCGGGTCGGACACGATCTCGCTCACCCTCGAGCACCGAACCCGATACGAGGGACTCTCCGATCCGTTCCGGCCGGCCAACAACGGCAAGGAATTCACGGACCTGATCTCGCTGCGGACCCTGCTCCATGGCCGCGTCAAGCTGCCGTTGGGCTTCTCCGTCGGCGCCGAGCTCCAGGATTCGCGCACGTTCCTCGACAACGACGTGCTGCTCAACTCGACGCACGTCAATCCGGCGGAGCTCCTGCAGGCGTACGTCCGCTACGACGGCGACGTTGAGGGGGGCCAGCTTCGCGCACGGGCAGGTCGGATCACGATGGACGTCGGCTCTCGACGACTCGTCGCGCGCAATCGCTACCGCAACACGATCAACGGCTTCACCGGGATCGACCTCGACTGGAAGGGCGGCGAAGACCGCGACGGCCTGAATCTGCGCGCCCTCTTCACGCTCCCCGTCCAGCGCGAGCCCAACCCGCAGGGGGCGGCGAACGTGCGTCGACGGCGCGGCGACAACGACGTCGTCTTCGACACGGAAGACTTCGACAACCTCTTCTGGGGGGTCTTCGCGGCCCGGGACCTCGACCGCGTCTTCGGCCTCGAGGACGTCCGCGGCGAGGTCTACCTCTTCGGGCTCCACGAGAGCGACTCCCCCAGCCGGCGGACTCGGAACCGCAATCTCTACACGCCGGGCTTCCGCATCTTCCGCAAGCCGGCGAAGGAGGTCGTCGACTTCCAGTTCGAGGCCGTCCTGCAGGTCGGCCAGTCCCGAGTCAACGCCACGACGACGAGCGAGACCGATCACACGGCGTTCTTCGCCCACGGGACGGTCGGCTACTCGTTCGACGTGCCGACGGCCCCTCGTCTCGCCTTCCAGTTTGACTACGCGAGCGGCGACTCCAGCCCCAATGACGGCAATACGGAGCGCTTCGACACTCTCTTTGGGGCGCGACGATTCGAGTTCGGCCCGACGGGCATCTACGGTGCGTTCGCACGGGCGAACCTGATCAGCCCTGGTCTCCGGCTCCAGGTCAAACCGACGGAAGAGGTGAAGGCCTTCGCGGCGGTCCGCACCTTCTGGCTCGCCTCGAAGAGCGATTCCTGGGCCGGAAGTGGAGTCTCGGACCCGCTCGGGGATTCGGGAGATCATCTCGGCACCCAGATCGAGTGGCGTGTCCGATGGTCCGCCGTCCCCGACGCCGTGATGATCGAAGCGGGCTACGCCCACCTCTTCGCCGGCGAGTACATCGACACGAATTCCGCGTCGTCGAACTCGAACCGCGAGGGCGACTCTGACTATTTCTACACACAGGCGAAGTTCAACTTCTAGCCGCGCCCTCGCGGGAAAGTCTGCATCCGTGCGGGCTCAGTGTGTCGAAATCGTGAATTCATGGATTCCGGAGCTTGATAAAGGGGGATTTTTACCAGGAGTTCGCGATGGATGAACCGTCGTTCCTTCATCTTCGTCACGGAATCGCGCAAGAATATCGACGCTTCAAAGAAAGCCTTCATCATGTCGTGACACAAACGAGCCGATCCTGTTCCCATGAACGTACGTCCCAAGATCAACGAATCGCTCCGCTACGCGGAGAGTGTGACGAGACGGGGGGCATGCGAAGCGCGCGGCGGTTCTTCGAACGCCGGCGCGTATTGCGAGAGATGGAGCGAGAGTCGTGGTGCGCCGAAGGGTACGCGCGCTCCCGCCGAACGAAGGCGGAAGAGGGCGGACACATGAAGGCCATTCAGCGAATAGAATCCGGAATCTGCGGGACGATCGGGGCTCTGCTCGCGACGGGTTGGGTCCTCGCGATCGGCGAGCTCTTCGCGCACGCCGCTTAGACACCGTTCCGTTCTTATTAGGCTTCGCCGACACGCCGTGGGCGAGTCCGGCTCCGGTCCACCCAACCGGGCGCCAACATGATTTTCGCCTCTAAGGTCCCAGCGATCTTCGGGGCGTTTCTTTTTCATGCGCCGGTGGCGCGGGAACGGCTCAGGCCAATCTCTTCGAGATGGCGCGCGCTCTTCTCGAGCGCGTCGAACATGTCGGTGGCGCAGTCGTCGAGCTCGACGATGTGCCAGTCGGCGTGGCGCGCGGCGCGCACGCAGGCGGCCACGTCCACGCGGCCTTCGCCGAGGGCGACTTGCGGTTCGCCCAACACGCAGGGTCCGTCCTTCAGATGAACGCGTCGCGCGCGCGATCCGAGCGTCTCGAGAACGGCGACCGGATCCTGTCCCGCCGTTTGCGCCCAATAGGTATCGACTTCGGCGACCACCCGCGCGTCGACCTCGGACCAGAAGATCTCCCACGCGGGCCGACCTTCGAGCTCGACCTCCCACTCCCAGTGGTGGTTGTGGAAGCCGACCGAGAGTCCGCGCTCGGCGGCGAGCGCCGCCGCTTCGCCGAACCGATCGATTGCTTCGCGAAGGACGTCGAGATCGGCGTGTGCGTTCGCCGCGCCCGGCAGGGCCATGAAGCTCGCCAGAATCAGCTGGTCGGTTCCGAGGGCTTCGGCGAAGTCGAGGATCGCCGTCGCGCCATCGCCCTCCGGAAGGGGAGCGTGCAGGCTCGCGACGATGAGTCCTAATCGGTCGAGCAGCGCGCGATAGGCGGGCGCTTCAGGGAAGGGCACCCGCATGTCCTCGGGCAGGGCTTCCAGGGGGATCGCGCCGAAGATCATCGGCTCGACGCCGACGAATCCGATTTCTGCTAGGCGCGCGTGGGTTCCTTCGAAGTCGTCGATCAGCTGGCGGCGGACGCTGAAGAGATTGACCGCGAGGGGGCGGGGTTCGTAGACGTTCTTGGGGTCTTCGGACATTCGGGTTTCCCTCCCTCTGCGAGGCTCAACTTCGCTCGCGGGCGCTCTGGCACTCGATGCAGGTGTTGGATTCGGGGCGGGCGCGCAATCGGCCGAGGCCGATCTCTTCGCCGCAGGCGCGACACTCGCCGAACTCGCCCTCGTCGATCCGGACGAGGGCCGACTGGACCGCGAGCAGGCGAGCGCGTTGGGCCTCGCGGTTTGCCTCGATCATCTTCTGCTGCTGGATCGCGTCGATCCGGGAGACCCGTCCGATCGCCGGTTGATCGAGTTCGACGGGTCGCGCGGCCTCGGCGGAGCTCCGAAGGCCGGCCTCGAGCTCCCGAGCGAGGGTCTCGAGCCGATCGCGAAGCTCACTTCTTTCTGACGGATCGAGGGGCACGGACACTCCCACCGGGGGCGGACCCGGTTCGGGCGATCGTAGGTGCCTGCGCTCGTCCACGCCCGCGCGCCGGTTGCTGCTAGCCTCGGCGCGTGACGAGGCCTCCCGGAAAGCGCCGTTTCGCGACCTGGCTGATCTTCTGCGCCCTCGCGTCGTCACCCGCGCAAGCGCTCGCGGACGAGGTGGTCGTTGCGGTCGCGAGCAACTTCGCGTCGATCGCCGAGGCGCTCGCGGATCGATTCGAAGCCGAGAGCGATCACGCCGTGAACCTCGTCGCGGGCTCGACCGGGAAGCTGTACGCGCAGATCTTGCGGGGCGCGCCTTTCGACGTCTTTCTGGCCGCCGACGCCCTCCGTCCTCGCCGACTGGTGTCGGAGGGGCGCGCGGTCGAGGGTTCTCGGCGGGTCTATGCCCTTGGCCGTCTTCGATTGTGGAGCGGGGACACGGATGGTGTCGCCGCGCTCGGCCCCGAACGCCTCGCCAGCGGCGATTTCCGTCATCTAGCGATCGCGAATCCCGCCCTAGCGCCCTACGGCGCGGCGGCGCATCAGGTCCTTCAGACGCTTGCGCTCGAGGAGCGTCTAGAGGGGCGGCTCGTCTTCGGAGAGAACATCGGACAGACCTATGCCCTGGTCGCGAGCGGGAACGCCGAGCTCGGCCTCGTCGCGGCGTCCCAGCTGGTCGAGGCGGGCGCCTCGTCGGCGGGCTGGCTCGTGCCCCGTTCGCATCACGCGCCGATCCGTCAGGAGGGCGTGCTCCTCTCCCGCGAGGAGGGTCTCGAGGCGGCCCACGCCTTCCTCTCGTTCCTCGCGTCCGATGATGCGCGTCGCCTGATCGAGGCGGCCGGTTACGAGGTGCCTTGAGGTGTCCCTTGGCGCTGTCGACCCGACCCCGATCTGGATCACGCTGCAGCTGGCGACCTGCACGACGGCCCTCCTCTTTCTCGTGGGCACGCCGATCGCGTGGTGGCTCGCGCGCACGCGATCCCGGATTCGCCCCGTCGTCGAAGCCGTGACCTCCTTGCCGCTCGTGCTGCCCCCGACGGTGCTCGGCTTCTATCTGCTGATCCTGATGAGTCCCGACGCACCGCTCGGTCGATTCTGGCTGACTTTGACGGGGGACACGCTCACCTTCTCCTTCTCGGGGCTGGTCTTCGCCTCGATGCTCTATTCGCTGCCCTTCATGGTGCAGCCCCTCGTCGCCGCCTTCGAAGGGGTCGGGCGCGGGCCGATCGAAGCCGCCGCGAGCCTCGGCGCCCCTCCCTTCGATGCGTTCCTTCGGGTCGCCGTGCCGCTGTCGAAGCGGAGCTTCCTGACCGCCGGGGTCCTCACCTTCAGCCACACCCTTGGCGAGTTCGGGGTCGTGCTCATGGTCGGCGGGAACATCCCCGGGGCGACGCGGGTCCTCTCGATCGCGATCTACGATCACGTCGAGACGCTGCGTTATGCAGAGGCGCACACGCTGGCGGCCGGCTTGCTCGTCTTTTCCTTCGCGGTGCTCGTCCTCGTCTACGCATTCGATCGGAGGGCCCGTGTCCGCGTCGGATGAATCCACTTCGTTGCTCGGCGTCCGCGCGCGCGTGGTCCTTCCGGACTTTACGCTGGAGATCGACGAGCGAATCGCGGCGAAGGGCGTTACCGCGCTCTTCGGCCCGAGCGGGAGCGGGAAGACGACCCTGCTTCGGGCGATCGCCGGTTTCGAGCGTCCGACCCGCGGACGGATCGTTCTTGGTGATCGGGTCTTCTTCGATGCGGAAGCCGGGATTTGGGTTCCGCCTCACGAGCGACCGATGGGCTTTCTCTTCCAGGATGCCCGGCTCTTCGACCACCTCGGCGTCTCCGGCAATCTGGACTTCGGCGCGCGGCGACGCGGGCGCGGGGATACGCGCTTCGCCTTTCGCGACGTGGTCGCGAGCCTCGACCTAGGGCCGCTCCTCGGACGGCGGATCGTTGGACTCTCGGGCGGCGAGCGGCAGCGGGTCGCGCTCGGGCGGACCCTGCTCTCGGGCCCGGAGCTGCTCCTTCTGGACGAGCCGCTCGCGGCCCTCGACGTCGGAAGAAAGGCGGAGATCCTGCCCTATCTGGAGAAGGTGACCCGCCGCTTCGGGATTCCGACGGTCTTCGTGAGTCACGATCTCGACGAGGTGGTCCAACTCGCCGATCGCGTGCTCGTCCTCGATGACGGTCAGGTGGCCGGGGAGGGGGCCACGGCGGAGATCGTCGAAGGGCTCGATCTCGGTCCGTCGGCGAATCGGCACGAAGCGAGCGTCGTCGTCGAGGGGTGCGTTCTTCGGCACGACACCCGACTCCATCTCACGCTTGTCGATCTCCATGGCGACACCGTCTCGCTTCCGCTCGCAGATCGGCTGGAAGAGGGGGCTCCGGTCCGGCTCCGTGTGCGGGCGCGGGATGTCGCGATCGCGATCGTGCAGCCAGAAGGGCTCTCGATCCGAAATGTGCTGCCCGGCCACGTGACCGCGATCAGGGATGGGGGCGCGGGGGCCGCGGACGTGACGATTCAGCTTCGGGAGGATCATCTCCGTGCGCAGCTCACGCGCGCCGCGGTCGAGGAACTCGGCCTCGCCGAGGGAAGCGCGATCTTCGCTCTCGTGAAGAGCGTGAGCCTGGATCGCGGGCGCTAGGCGGGCCGCGCCTCCGGGATCATCTCGCGGCGACGATCGCCTCGAAGGGAACCTTCTCCCCATCCTTGAACTCGAGGACGATTTCGACCTTTTCTTCCGCTGTCAGCGGGCGCGGGGAGAGCAGGCGTAGGAAGAGGCCTCTCGGCGCGAACGCGACGTCACCCTTCGCCGGCACGTACATGCCGTCGGGCATCGGCTCCGAGGACCACTGGCCGTCTTCGCTGATCGCCGTCAATCGGATCGACACGCGATCGGCGCACTCGCAGCTCGCGCCGACGATCGTGCGCGGACGCGCGCCGCCGTTCCGGAGCACGAAATAGACGCTCGGGGATTCGCCACCTGAGGGGAGCGTGACCTTGCCGTTGACGACGCGGATCTCGCCTTCGTCGGCGGCGGCTGGGCGCACTCCGACGACGAGCGTCATACCGATCACGAAAAGGGCGAGCATCGTGCTGGTTCCACGCATGTCCGATTCCTCCTTCAGCGTCCCGCGGGCTTGATTCGCAGGATCATGCTTCCCGAACGATGCTCGAGAAGCGCGATCAGTTCCCCGTTCGGACCGACCTCGACGTCACGGAACCGGCCGAGTCCGTCGATCAGCACCTCGCGCTCCTGCTCGCCGTGCTCGTCGACCACGTATCGCCAGAGATCGCCCCTCGAGAGCGTGCCCACGATCAAGTGGTCCTGCCACTCGGGAAAGAGCACCCCGCGATAGAAGACGATGCTCGAGACACCGGGTGATGGCGTCCAGTCGATCACCGTCGGGGTCAGGTCGGCGGGGTCGTACTCGATCCCGAGCTTCTTGGCGTACGGCACCGGTCGCCCGTCGTAGTCGACGCCGAGAGACACCATCGGCCAGCCGTAGTTGTGACCCGGGCGGATCCAGTTGAGCTCGTCTCCGCCGCGCGGACCATGTTCGCTCGACCAGAGAAGCCCCGTTCGCCGATCGAAGTCGATCCCCTGGGCATTGCGGTGGCCGAGGGTCCAGATCGAGGGCAGCGCCCCGGGCGTGTCCACGAAGGGGTTGTCCGCTGGAGTTCGACCGTCGTCGTGCATTCGGATCGTCTTGCCGTCGGGGCGGGAGAGGTCCTGCACGCCCGCGTAGTCGGTGAACTGCCCGACCGTGAGGTAGACGTAGCCGTGGTCGTCGAAGGTGATGCGCGCAGAGGCCCCGTTCTCCGCACCGTCGATCGGGTACGTCGCCTTCGGTGCCTCCCAGATCGTTTCTTCGTCGACCCAGCGCGCGCCGTCGAGACGGCCTCGAACCAGGCGAAGCATGGCCGCCGTCTTGCCCGACGCGCGGCTCGCCTCATTGCAGTCGGCGCAGCGGTCGCCGTATACGAAATAGATCCAGCCGTTGTTCCTGTAGTCCGGGTGGAGCGCTACTTCGTGGGCCCAACCGGATCCGGTATAGGCAGTGCCGCGCAAGACCGAGTCGTTCCAGATCTTCGGCGTGCCTTCGACGAGGACCGCGTCACTTCCATCAGCTTCGACGATCGAGATCCCGCGCATCTTCTCGGTCACGAGAAAACGTCCATCGGGCAGCGGTGCGATTCCGTAGGGTTCTGACAGGCCCGCGTAGACCGTTTCGATCGAGAGCGCGTGATGCCGGGTTTCGATCGCTTTGGTCGGGATCTGCGGCGGTTCGCCGACGCCCTGTCCGTCTGCGCCGCGATCCCCAGCGCGCTTCTCGAGCAGGTAGATGACGAGGCCACGCACGTCGTCGTCGGAGATCACGTCGCGCCAGGCGGGCATGCCGGCGTCGGGGGCGCCCTTAGTGATGCTCTTGACGAGTGCCTCGACCGAGTCGCCCCGGGTCAGGTCGCCGAGCAGCGAGGGGCCGAGGGAAGAGCCTCGTTGGTCGGGACCATGACAGACCGCGCACTGCGCCGCGTAGATCGCGCCCATCTCGTCAGGTAGGACCCAGGCGTCGCGTGCAGGATCGCCTTCCGTCTCTTCTGGACCCGCGGTCCCGAGTCGGGAAGCGGGGTTCTGGCAGCCGCTGAGCGCTGCCGCCAGACATGCGAAGGCGATGATCGAGAGGGCGAGCAGTGATCGCTTCATTGGGCCGTCCATTCACCAAGGTGTTCGAAGAGCAGCGTGACCGGGAGCGGGTCGAGCTCGAGCAGGTCGCTGTGGGTGCGCTCGCCACTTGTCCGGTTGATGCGATCTCGCATTGCTTCTACGTCGTCGCATTCGATTTCGTAGAGAGCGAGGAAACGGCGTCCGTCGATCGAGTCGAGGCCCGGAATCAGCTGGTGGGCGCTGGCCTCCCAGCGGGTCGCCTTGTGGATGCCTTCCAGCGAGAGGAGCTCCTGTACGTGGAGCGCGTACCACTCGTGGAAGGCGTCGATGCGATCGGGTTCCGTGGTGCTCGAGGCGACGAGCATGAGGGCGCGGGGCATGGCGATCTCCGAGGTTGGGAGGATGGGGAGCGAGGGGTGGGTCAGGTGGGGCTGCCGGGGATCGGCCCCTTCACCTTCATGCCGGCGGTGATTCCGCCATCGAGGTCGAAGTCCGCTCCGGTATAGAAGGCGCTGTCGTCGGAGGCAAGGAACGCGACCGTCCCGGCGACGTCCTCGACGCGGCCGCGCCGCCCGATCGGCGGGGGATCATGCTTTTCCTGCAGAGCGCGCATCTTCGCGATGTCCGGAACGAAGGGCTCGACCATCTCGTTGCTGCCGATGGCCGGATTGACGCTGTTCACGCGGATGCCGTAGCGGCCGAGCTCGAGGGCGCCGACCTTCGTCAGTCCGCGCACGGCGAACTTCGAGGCGCAGTAGGCACTCGTGCCGCCGGCAGCGTGATGGCCGTCGATCGAAGAGATGTTCACGATCGATCCTCCCCCGTTCTCGCGCATCGGTTCGATCACCGAGCGCATGCCCAAAAAAGTCCCCATCTCGTTCACCCGCGAGACGCGGGCGTAGTCTTCGATGCTCGTGTGCTCGATCGGCGCGATATGGATGATGGCCGCGTTGTTCACGAGGGTGGTGAGGGGGCCGAACGCAGACTGGGCGAGGGCGATCGCCGCAGCCCAGTCGGCTTCCTCGGTGATGTCTCCGTGGAGGTACCGGGCTCGATCGCCGAGGTCCTCCGCGACCGCGGCACCCAGATCGTCGAGCAGGTCGACGAGGACGACGCCGGCGCCATCGGCGACGAGTCTTCGGGCGATGGCTTCGCCGGAGCCGCGCGCCGCGCCGGTCACGATCGCGGTTTTGCCGTCTAGATGGGGCATGGTCTCTCCTGCTGCAGGTGTCGTCGAACGATGGTGCCAAGCCGATCGCCTGATCGCATCCCGATCCGCTAGGCTCGCCGCATGGGGATTCGGGTGAGCAGACTGCGCCAGGCGGTGGTGCTGGGCGTCGTCGGTGTCGTCTTTGCGGGTTGTGGCGGGCGGCTCGGGCCCGCGACCGTTTCGCTCACGCGGACCCACTACAACGTGGCGGCCCAGGAGACGAGCGCCCAGGAGCTGCTCCTCAACCTCGTCCGCCTGCGTTACCGCGACACGCCGTACTTCCTGCAGATCGCTTCGCTCTCGACCAACATGCGAGCGCGGGCGGGGATCGGGGCGGAGGGCACCTTCGTTCCGAACGGCGCGGACAGTCAGGGGCTCACCGGGACGCTGTCGATCGAGGAATCGCCGACGGTGACGTATACCCCGCTCGTCGGGGACCGGTTCGTGAGCCAGTTGCTCGAGCCCGTCGCGCCGGAGATCCTCCTGCTCCTCTCCCATGCGGGCTGGTCGATGGATCGCTTCCTGCGCCTCTTCGTCCAGGAGATCGGTGGGGTGCCGAACGCGCCGACCGCGTCCGGGCCGACGCCTTCCAAGGAGCCCGTCTTCGAGGACTTCCTGCGCGTGGCGGAGCTGCTGAGGACGCTGCAGTCCCGTCGACAGCTCCAGCTGATCGGGGGATCTCTGGGCGGACGGGGGGCCGAGACGCCTCGCGCGACGGAGGACGGCGTTCTTCTTCGCTTTACCGCGGACGCGCTCGAGACCGACGAGTTCAAGGAGCTGCGGGGCCGGCTCGGGCTCGAGCCGGGGCGCGAGATCTTCGAGCTGGTGAGCGGGATCGGCGCCCGGGCGCCCCACCGCATCAACCTCGTCCTCCGCTCCGTGCTGTCGGCGATGTTCTATGCGTCCCACGGGATCCGCGTGCCTGAGGAAGATCGGATCGCGGGTCGCGTCACGACGACGATCTCGCGGGACGGGGACCCCTTCGACTGGGATCGGGTCACCGGATCGCTGATCGACGTCGAGTCGGGCCGATCGCCGGAGACGCCCTACGCGTCGGTGCGATACCGCGGGCACACGTTCTGGATCGGCGATGCGGATCTGGACTCGAAGTCCACCTTCACGATGCTCAATCTGGTGCTCGCGCTGCAGGCAGGGGAAGTGCCGGGGGGCGGACCGATCCTGACGCTGCCCGTCGCGCAGTAGCCGCTTCGCGCGGGGCCCGCGTCAGTTCGGGACGCGAATCCGCTCGACCAGCCCGCGGACGTCGTCCGACGGCGGGGGGGTCATTGCGGAGACTCCGAGAGCGACGGCAAAGTTCAGCAGCGCCCCCACGCTCCCGATGCCCTCCGGCGAGATCCCGAAGAGCCAGTGTTCGGCGGTATCCGGGGCCATTGGCTCGATGAAGATGCCCTTGAACCACACGATGTAGGTGATCGTGAAGACGAGTCCGGTCAACATGCCGGCGATCGCGCCTTGTTTGTTCACGCGGAGCGAAAAGATGCCGAGCAGCGTCGCCGGAAAGAGCGACGCCGCTGCGAGGCCGAAGGCCAGCGCGACGACCTGCGCCACGAAGCCCGGCGGGTTGTAGCCGAGGTAGCCGGCGAAGAGGATGGCCACGGCAGTGGCGGCGCGGCCGGCGTTCAGCTCGCCCCCTTCGCTGATCCCGGGGCGGAAGACGCCCTTCAGCAGATCGTGGGAGACCGCAGCGGAGATCACGAGGAGCAGTCCCGCGGCGGTCGAGAGAGCCGCGGCGATGCCGCCGGCCGCGACGAGCGCGATCACCCAGTTGGGTAGACCCGCGATCTCGGGGTTGGCGAGGACGATGATGTCCCGGTCGACCCGAAGCTCGTTGCCAGCCCACCCGTGGCGGGCGGCCTCGGTCGCGAAGGCTGCGTTCGTGTCGTCGTAGTACTGAATGCGGCCGTCGCCGTTCTTGTCGGTGAACTCGAGAAGGCCAGTGTCCTCCCAGGTGCGGAACCAGTCTGGGCGATCCTCGTAGCGGAGGTTCGCGGCCTCTTCGAAGACCGCGCCGTGCTGGATCGTCTCGGTCAGGTTCAGTCGGGCCAGGGCACCGACCGCCGGCGCGGTCGTGTAGAGGAGAGCGATGAAGAGGAGGGCCCAGCCAGCGGACATCCGCGCGTCGCGCACGCGCGGGACGGTGAAGAAGCGGACGATGACGTGGGGGAGGCCCGCCGTTCCGATCATGAGTGCCATCGTGATGAAGAACACGTCGACCCGACTCTTGGTTCCGACCGTGTAGGCAGCGAAGCCCAGGTCGGTCACGACCTGGTCGAGCCGGACGAGGAGGGGCACGCCGTCGGTTCCTTCGACGGTGCTCGCCATCGCGAGCTGCGGCAGCGGTTGACCCGTCACCTGGAAGGAGATGAACACCGCGGGGACCGTGTACGCGAAGATCAGGACGCAATACTGCGCGACCTGGGTGTACGTGATGCCCTTCATGCCGCCGAGCACGGCGTAGACGAAGACGATCGCCATCCCGATCAGGAGGCCGACTCCGATCGGGACCTCGAGGAAGCGGGAGAAGACGATCCCGACGCCGCGCATCTGCCCGGCGACGTAGGTGAAGGAGATGATGATCAGGCAGAGGACGGCGACGACCCGCGCGGTCTGGGATTCGTAGCGGTCGCCGATGAACTCGGGGACGGTGAACTTCCCGAACTTGCGCAGGTAGGGCGCGAGCAGGAGGGCGAGGAGGACGTAGCCCCCGGTCCAGCCCATCAGGTAGACGGAGCCGTCATAGCCGAGGAAGGCGATCAGGCCCGCCATCGAGATGAAGGACGCTGCGGACATCCAGTCCGCGGCGGTGGCGAGCCCGTTCGCGACGGGGTGGACGCCGCCGCCGGCGACGTAGAACTCGCCGGTGCTGCTCGCGCGGGTGGCGATCGCGATTCCGATATAGAGCGCGAAGGAGGCGCCGACCACCAGGTAGGTCAGAGTCTGGAGGTCCATGCCTAGTCCTCCTCGACGCCATGCTCGCGGTCGATCTTCGCCATGCGCCACGCATAGAAGAAGATCAGCGCGACGAAGACGTAGATCGAGCCCTGCTGGGCGAACCAGAAGCCGATCTGGAGCCCGTTGATCTCGATCTGGTTCAGCCAGTCGAGGCCGAGGATGCCGAAGCCGAAGGAGGCGACGAACCAGACGACGAGGCAGAGCCCCACGAGCCGCAGGTTGTCCTGCCAGTAGGTGGTCTTGCGCAAGCGGGGTCTCCAGATTCGCGCAGGCCGGGAGAGCGGCGCGGGCGATCGCCATCCGGAGTCCAGCGGATCGAGGCAAGCCGGGCAACCCTCCACGAATCGACGCACTACACTCCGGAGATGGCTGATCCGCTCGTCTTCAATCCTTTCGCCTACGAGATGCACGAGAACCCGTACCCGACCTATGCGCGGATGCGGGAGGAAGCGCCCTGCTACCACAACGAGGAGATGGGATTCTGGGCGCTTTCGCGCTTCGACGACGTCCTCGATGGCTACCGGAACTGGGAAGACTTCACGTCGACGAAGGGCGTGTCCCTGGAGACCGGCGGGTCGAGTGTTCCGTCGATGATCGAGATGGACCCGCCGGACCAGACCGCACTCCGCAAGCTCGTCGTCCGGGAATTCAACCCGCGTCGGGTGAACGCCCTCGAGCCGCGCGTCCGTGCCCTCACGACCCGCTTTCTCGACGAGCTCGTCGAAGAAGGCGAGTGCGATCTCATCGCGCGCTTCGCGGCCCTTCTCCCCTCGGACGTGATCTCCACGCTGCTCGGCGCGCCGCCGGAGGACCACAACTCTCTCCGGATCTGGACCGAGACGATCATGCATCGCGAGGACGGCAGCTCGACGATCTCCCCTGCTGCGACCGAAGCCTCGAAGAACCTGGTCCTCTACTTCTCCGACCTGATCAAGGCGCGCCGGAAATCCGCGGGGGACGACCTCGCGACGAGCCTGGTCGAAGCGGAGCTCGACGGCCGCCGGCTCGACGACCGCGAAATCCTGGGGTTCCTCTTCCTGCTGATCGCGGGGGGGAACGAGACGACGGAGAAGCTGATCGCGAACACCGTCCACCAGCTCTCGCGGCATCCGGCTCAGCGCGCCTCGATCGTCGCGGATCCCTCGCGGATCCCCGCCGCAGTGGAGGAGTCGCTGCGCTTTCGGAGTCCGACCCAGTACATGGCCCGCGCCGCGGCGCGAGACGTCGTCCGGCACGGCCGTACGATCCCGGAAGGCGACCGGGTGCTGCTCTCGATCGGCGCGGCGAACCATGACCCCCGTCGCTTCGACGCGCCGGACCGCTTCGACATCGACCGGCAGGCCACCCAGCATCTCGCCTTCGGATTCGGACCCCACTTCTGTCTCGGCGCGCGGCTCGCGCGCCTCGAGGCGCGGGTGGCCCTCGAGGAAATCCACGCGCGTCTTCCGGACTACGAGGTCGACGAGGGCGGCGTGGGCGTCGTTCACTCCGGGAACGTGGCCGGCCTCGCGACGCTTCCGATCCACTTCACGCCGACGGCGCGCGCCGACGGAGGCTGATCGAAAGGGCAGTCTCGAGCATGGGCTGAAGGCGAGAGGGTCGCTGCGCCTGACGTCGACAGGCGAGGTGGAAGGGGAGTACGACCTGGAGGGCTGCGCCGTTCGCGCGGTGTCAGGCGTCGCCGTGCTTCACTCGCGTGAGGGGGCCACGGGCGGGAGTCGCCGAGGTGATGCTGGTGCCGCGCTGGCGACTCTGGGGCCGGAATTTCACGTAGACCGCGTAGCGGTTCGTCGGGGATCGGACGAGCGGGTGCGCGTCACGGGAGTCCACGCGGCGCTAGTTCCCGACGGGGTCGGGGAGGATGAGGGCCCATGCCTCGCGCGCACCCTCCGCGCGGGCAGGATGGGCGGGTGCGCTCAACGGGAGGCGGCCGCCTTGTCGACCTCGGCTCGAACGGTTTCGCCGTTGCTGTGGAACAGGTCGAGGATCGGCTGCGGCAGCCAGTCGGTGACCGACTTCGCGTAGGTGGGCCGCGCTTCGACGCGCCCGAACCAGTCCGCGACTCGCGACCGCTGGTCGACGAGGCCGTCCATCGCGATGTGGCGCATGCGGAGCACTTAGGGAAGCGCAGCGGCGTCGGCGAGGCCGAACGCGTCTCCGGAGAGCCAGGCCAGGCTCTCGAGGGCCGCGTCCATCTCGTCGAGGAAGTCGAGATGCGCGTGGAGCGCGCCGACGAACTCGGGCGCTTCGACGCCGTGCTCGATCACCGAGCGGCGTCGCGCACGCTGCGCCGGATCCGGGATCGAGGCGAGGTTCTTCTCGCGGACCTCTTCGGGCTGCTGGAGCAAGATCGCGCGCGGGCCGATCGCGAAGGTGATCACGCCGCACTGCGGGTGGAGCGCGTCGATCTTCCGGGTCCACAGCCGGACCGCGTGACGGCCTGCGGCGTCGCCGGGGCGCAGCGGCGTCTCCGGATACGCCTCGTCGAGATATTCGTTGATGAGGGTGCTCTCGATGTAGGTGTTTCCGTCGTCGATCAGGGTCGGGACGACGTGATCGGGGTTCAGCCTCACGTATTCCGGATCGTGCTGCTGTCCGCTGATCAGGTCGATCAGATGGGACGTGTAGTCGAGGCCCTTTGCATCGAGGACGAGGCGGACCTTCTGGGAGCAGGTGGAAGCGGCGTTGTGGTAGAGCTCGAGCATCACCTCAGACTAGCGTTAGAGGGGCGCGCCGCGGTCGAAGAAGGCGTTAATGGCGACCCGGGTCTGGCCGACTACTCTTCCCAATGCGTTGGGGGACGCACCGGCAGGATCCAGTGGATTGGGCCGGGCCACTGGACTGCCCCCACGAGCGTGGGAGGGCCGAGTGGCACCTGAGAATGTGAATGAAGAGGTGGATTCCCGGCGCTGGTGGCCCGCTGCCGCCGGAGGGCTGTTGGCGATCGGCGGCTTCGTCGTGGGTCAGTGGTCCGCGGCGGTGGATTCGATCCCGCACGATGTCGCGGCCGAGGACATCACCGCGGAGCAGATGGAAGCTGCGCTGGACCACGTGATCCGCGTGCCCCGGGCCTTCGAACGCTCGCAGGAGCTGATCAGGCTGCTCGAGCGGCTGACGCCCGAGAACCTCGACGGGGCGCTGCGGGTCGTCGCTGAAACGCGCGAGCTCTGGGATCCCGTGGATCTCCAGATGCTGGCCTCTGCCTGGACGGGCATGGATCCGATCGGGGCGGCGAACGAGACCCAGACCTGGACACCCGAATACCGCCGGGACATCGCCTTTCGCCTCGTGATCCGGGAGTGGGCGGCCGGGGATCGGCAGCTCGAGGCCGTCGACTACGTACAGACGCTCACCGACGAGCACCTCTACGCGCTGGCCGCGGGCCCGCTCGTTCGGGGCTGGGCGCTGTCCGGGGATCCGGACTATGCGCTCGAGATGGCCAAGCGACTCTGGGACAGCCGGAGCCGGCTCGACGTGGTCGATGGGTACTGTCGGGGACTGGTCCAGACGGAAGGCCCCGAGGCCCTTCTCGAGCTTCTTCGAGGACTGGATCCTGCGCTCGAGGGGCCCTTCGAGCAGCGGCTGGCGCGCGTCGGAATGATGATCCTCGCCACGCATCGCCCGGAGGCGAGCGGCATGCTGCTTTCCGAGTTCCTCCCCGAAGGCGAGGATGAGGAGCGCCAGGTCTTATTCTCCCCCGTCGTTCCGCGCGTCACCGCGAGCTGGCAGGAGAAGGAGTTCGTGGCTCCTGCGGATTGGCTGGTCACGCTTCCCCCGATTCGCGTGCGCAATAGCGCCCTGGCGGGCCTGCTCCGGGACTGGCGGTTGATGGCGCCCGAGGAGATGGAGCAATGGCTCGACGCCAGTTCCCTCGAGGCCACGCTCAAGGCTGGCCTGCGGCGAGCGCTCGCCCGGCATGAGGCGGCGGCCGACTCGTCCTGAAAGGGCCTCGAGACGAAGCGCGCTGGTTCATCTGATCTTGGTTGCGATCAACAAGAAAAAGGCCGCCCCGACACGAAGTCGGGACGGCCTTTTCTGTGCCTCTGTTCCAGGTCCGCCTCTCAGGCGAGGAGGACGCGGATCAGGATGCGCCTAGCGGCGACCGCGGCGAACCGCCATCGTGCCGAGCAGGCCGACGCCAGCAAGCAGCGCCGCCGCCGAAGCGGGCTCCGGGGTGAACACGAGGTTCATGCCGGAGAGCTGGGCGTTGATCTGCTGGGAGCCGGTGCCGTCGGTTCGCTTGGAGTAGGAACCGGCGACGAGGCCGACGTTCCGGCGCAGGCCGGTCGCGAACGCCGAGGTCGAGTCGTGTCCGTCACCAACCATCGTGTTGGTGTCCTGGATCGTGGCAGCGCCCGCCATTCGGGTCCCCTGTCGCGTGATCGACACCGTGCCCGTCGTCCAGGCGTAGAGGTGCTTGGCCGAAGTCGCGCTCGGCAGGTTGAACAGGAAGAAACCGTTCGAGGCGAAACCATCGACGATGTTGCAGCCCTCCGGAAGCGCGGGGGCCGCCGTCGAGGTGCAGGGTCCGCCCGGCATGATGTCGTGCGTGATGCCCAGTCCAATGCCGAAGCCCTTGACCGTACCCGGAGCCTGACCGCCGGTGATGACGTAGTTCCAGCCGGCACCGTTTCGGGTGACCGGGTTGCCGGCAATGCCGTCGCCGAGCGGGTTCAGGCCGATGATCGGGGCGGCGTTCGGAGCCGTGACGAGGGCGTCGATGTTCGGGCCACCGATGTAGAGGTCGCCGCCGCCATCGAGGAGGAGGCTCGCCGTACCACTGAAGCCGCTTCCACCCTTATAGGTGACGGTCACGCGCTCGAGGCCGCCGTTGAACGTATCCGTCACGGTCGTGTTGATCGCCTGGCGATACTCGTAGTTGGGGTCCGTCGTCGCGAGGCCGTTGTTCTGGCCGTGCGCATTCACGTTGCCGACCGAGAACGCGCGCTGCGCGAACTGGCGAGTATCGGGGTTGGCTCCGCCGCCGTAGTCAACGCGCTCCGTACCGGGCGCCGACGCCATAAAGGACGTCACGAGGTAGATCGCGACGTTGCCGAGGACCTGAGCGTCCTGCGTCTTGGTCTGGTTCATGAAGCCCGGGGGCAGCTCGAACGCGTCACCCACCGCGCGCGGGTCGCCGACGATCGAGGCCGCACCGAGCACGCCCGCCTGCGGCGCCGTGGTGTTACCCGCACCCTGACCAAAGTACGCCTGCTGCTTGAAGTGGCAGCGCGCGTTTTCGCTCGCGGCGTCACAGGCGACGAGCGGCTGGTTCTGGGGAATGTTGATGATGATGCCGTTGGTCTCGTGGTAGTTACCAGCCAGACCGACCGCGCCGGCGGTCCCGGCGAAGCCAGCGATCATCGCGACGCTGAGTGCGCCTCGAAGCCAGTTCTTGAACATCGAGTTTCTCCTTAGATTGAGTTCGGCGGTAGGGCGAGTCGGGCCGTTATCGTCACGCTTGTGACCCGGTCGCCTTCCCTCCACCCGCTCTGCCTGAGTTGAATCGGGCTCGGCGGATGATCTAATGAACGGGGTCTAAGATCCCGTTCCGTCGTGATTGATTTCAGGAGTACGGCTCGCTCCGGACTCCCAGTTTTGTTTTTCCCATGCCGGCTGTCTTGATGCGAATCAGCCCCGGTCGGGAATATTTGGCACCCTATCATGATCGCTGAGCCGACTGGTGAGAATTCTGGCTCCCTGCGCGACTTTTTTTGGGCGCGCCGGGAGCCCCCCGAAGTGGGGTCTCTGATCGATTCGCGAACGGGTGATTTCGTTTTTAAATTCGATACCTGTGGTCTTTGCTGCGACTCGAAATCCGACTCGTTCGAAGCCGAACTCCAGGCCCTATCGCTCGCTTTGCCCTGAGGGCGATGACTGATGGTCCGTCGGAAGCGGATCCCTGCCTGTGAACCGAAATCCCCCCAGGAAGCCCTTCTTTTGTGCGCAGCCGGGGTCGATCGGAGGAGCGTGGGCTCCCGAAGGTCTCCGGAGTCTGGCTGTGACATCCGAACCGCTTTCGTCAAGAAGCCGGTTGGACTTTTGGGATAAATCCACCCCGTCAGTAGCCCCGGTGTATGGACAGGTGACGTGAAACTTGGCGGTTCGTCCACTTGCGTGGCCCCTTCCAGGCGATTGGCTCGGTCCCGGGAACTGTAAAGCGGTACTTTGACGATCCCCGGAGGCAATTTCTAGTTCAACCCGGGCGGGCTCCGCCCGATAAGAACAATCCGACGTTCCCTGCGGGTGTCCAATTGCTGCCGAGTCGGGCACCACACCTGGGGATTTTCGGCAGGCGTGAAAAGAAGGAGGGCACGGACGATGTCCATGCAGGACTGCAATCGAGAACTTGGGACGGGCATGTCCCGGACCCAGGAGCCGAAAACTGACGCCGGTAGGGCGGCGGCCGGACAAGCCCTTGCGTCGAACCGACTCTGCGTGGTGCTCGCGCTCGTCGTGCTGTCGCTTGGAACGCTTCACTGCGCCGATGATGGTCAGGCTGGCGGCTCGGAGCCGCCGGAAGGCGGCCTGCCCGCGATCCTGCGCCACCCGGATCCGCTCGAGCGCGTCCGCTGGACCGCCGAGTTTCTCGAGGCCGCGGATCCCGACGATCTCTCCGAGATCCGTTACGCGTTCGAGACGGCGCCGCTTGCGCGGGGCGATCGTGAGTACGCCCTCTTCGGCCACTGGTGGGCCACCTTCGACCCGGATGCCGCCTGGCGCTCGACGTTCGATTCCCTCCGAATGGAGGGGGGACACGTCATTCGCCAGATTTTCCGGACCTGGAGCCGTTCGGATCCGTCTGTGATGGCGGACTATACGAAGTTATGGGATCCGGGGACTTGGGGTTCGACCGCGCCAGGGCTGCGTCCCGAACTCGTCGAATCGGTCGTCATCGGATGGACCGAGTCCGGTGAGCCGGGCCTCGAAGCCTGGATCTCGGGAATCAAGGACGCCGCCGCGCAGGCCGCGGCGCTTAAACAGTACGTCACCATGAAGGTGATGTACGAGGGCGGGGAAGAGGCGCTTCGGTGGGCCGTTGCGTTGGACGCATCCGAGGGAAGACGTGCGACCCTTTCGACCGCTCTCAACGTCGTCGCCCACGAGGATCCCCAGCTCGCGGTCGAGTGGCTGGATCGCTTCGAGCAGATGGAAGCCGATACCGAGGGCCCCATTCGCAGCATCGCCAATTCCTGGGGACATCACGATCCGGAGGCTGCCGCACGGTGGCTGCTCGGCCGCGAGAAGACGGAGGGCCAGTCCCGAGCGCTCCGAAGCGTCGCCAACCATTGGGTTCGCTTCGACTATGATGCCTTCGCCGCCTGGCTTCTCGATCGGGGGAAGGAATCCGCGATCGACAAGATGCGGACTGCCTTCATCCAGTCAGGCTCGAAGACCCGCAAGTTCCGCGTCGACTTCCCCGTGCTGCTCGAGGTCGCCAACGGCATCACCGAAGAGGGCGCCCGTAGGCGGGACGTCTTCTGGGTCCTCACGCGGTGGTACCGCGTCGACGAAGCGGCCGTGAACGCGTGGTTCGACGCCAATCCCGGCGAGTTTCCCGAAGCGCTCAAGGCCCGGCTCGGGGTGGTTCCCGAGGCAGAAGTGGAACTCATCGAGGCGGCTGCGGCCGAGGAGGTGGCCAGGCTCGCGGCCGACGGATCGTCCTGAGAGGACCGGTTCACGCTTCGGCGGACACCGGCGCGCCCTAGCGTCGGCTCCGTCGTTCCTTTCCGTCGAACCGGATCCGGATCCCAGTGCCCAGCCGATAGAACCACCGCTCGTGCTTGTAGGTGAAGAAGACCTGCTCGTCCGGGTATTCGGGGTTTGATTCGGCGAGGTTCGTCTCGAGGTCGCCGAAGAGGCGCGTCGCCTGCCCCTTCAGGAAGATCGACCAGGTGAACGGGCCGAGGCGGTCGCCGGTCTCGTATTCGACTTCGAGCGCCGCACCGGCACCGTGATAGATCTCGCGCTGCTTCGCGCTGAGCTCGATCGTCCGGTAGGTATTTTCGAAGGTGCGAGCCGGCCCGGTGTTCCCGTTCAGTCGCACCGCGCGGCGTAGCACGCCATAGACGTCGAAGGGCAGGCGTGAGTACACGACGGAAGGCTTGACGCGGAACCGGTGGCCTTCGAGGTCGAACAGGAAGGCAGCCCCCAGTCCGGCGTGGATCTGCGGCCCCTGGTACTGAACCGTCATCTTCGTGCCGGCTCCGGCGATCGCGGTTTCGCCGACCGGAAGAGACGACGTATCGCCGATCCCCTGCGGGAGCGACATCGGACCCGGGTTGCCTTCGCGAGCGAGTCCGACTTCGGGGCCGAGCGCAGCGGCGACGTTCACGTTGAGGAAAAGGCGCGGCGCTCGATCGGGGGAGGCCAGGCGGGGCGTCATCAACTCGAAGTCGCCACCGATCAAGCCAGCCACGACCTGCTCTCGCGAACGCGCCGGGATGACGACGTCGTTGGTCGGGACATCGAAAAAGCGGGGGCCCGCGTTGGCCACGCGGGGACCGGAGATTTCCGAGCCGGTGGTGACGCCTTTCCCGGTCGTTCCCAAAACGTCCATCTGGAATGCGACCGCCGGCGTCCACCGCTTCTCGGGGTCGAAATCGTCGTCCGCCATCGCGCTGGTCGCGAAGCTTCCTGCGGCGAAGGTCGTGGCCACCAGGAACGCAACGTGCTCGATTACCGTTCGTGCGCCATCCCCGCGTCGGTTAAAGAAGGGAGGGCGCGTGGATCCGCCTGCGCGGAGGTCGGACGAACGGGTCACCGCGCGGCGACTCCGTCGCGGTGCAGACGCGTCACAAACGTCATCTAGGCCTTTTCCGAGTCGTCGGGACATGACTAATGCATCCGTAGAAGTCGAGAGCAGACGGGGCATCCGGAATCGGTCCGGCGCCGGTCGCGTGCTCGGGACGCGCGCCGGAACGGAAACGAGAACGGACGGGCGCAACGCCGTCCTCGAAAGAACGCCTAGGCTAGCCAGATGGCGATCGTTGTCG
>PAQX01000010.1 GCA_002709835.1 Deltaproteobacteria bacterium | reverse complement strand
CGAGTTCGTCGAGTGGAAAGACGGCGAAGCGCGAGCGGTTGGTGACGAGCACAGCAACCTGCCGCCGCTGTCGCTGAAGGAAATCGCCGCGAAGTCGCCGACGACCGGTGGACCGATTGCCGGTCACAACGAGATCGTTGCTGACGGCGCCGGTGTTTCCTTTGCAAGCCACCTGTGTGATGTTGAGGTTGATCCGGAAACCGGTGAGACTCGCATCCTTCGCTACACGGTCATCCAGGACGCCGGCAAGGCGATTCACCCGGACTATGTCGAAGGGCAGTTCCAGGGTGGTGCCGCGCAGGGCATTGGCTGGGCGCTGAACGAGGAGTACATCTACGGTGACGACGGGCTGCTGCAGAACGCGGGGTTCCTGGACTACAGGATTCCTGTCTGCTCCGACCTGCCGTTCATCGATACGGAGATCCTCGAGATCCCCAACCCGAATCACCCGTACGGGATTCGCGGTGTCGGTGAGACGTCGATCGTGCCGCCGCTTGCTGCGATCGGCAACGCGGTATCCAACGCGGCGGGCGTGCGCATGACGCACGTGCCGATGTCGCCGCCGCGGATTCTGAAGGCGCTGGACGAAGCAAGTGACGTTGCAGAAGCGGCCGGTTAAGACCCGAAGCATCTTGCCAACACGGGTGGCTATGCCCCCGATGTAAGATAAGAACGGCAGAGCTCTTGGGCTCTGCCGTTTTTTTTCGTAGGGGTCAGTGCGCCTGGGGCCTTAAGCAGAGATAGGCAACCATGAAACACCTAGTGGAGTTGAGCGGTGTCATTCGTGACTCGGCTGAAGGCCTAGCTTCGGTCGAGGTAGAAGCCGAGACCGTGCGTCAGCTGTTTGACTACATGCTCGAACGCTTTCCCGATCTGAACGATCACATGGAAGAGGGTATTGCAGTCTCGATCAACGGTGAAATCTTTAGGGACGCATGGGGCAGAAGCCTACCCGAGGGAGCTGAGATCGTATTGCTGCCCAGAATCGTGGGCGGCTAGTGGGATTGCACAGGTCGAGCAAGCTGACATCAGTTTGGAGTTGGTGGTCAATAAGACACGAGGCCCAGCGTGTCATGTAGACTCGATACGCTAGGCTCCACAAATAACAATGATAATGGACGGACCGTTTTGAGCGATAACAGTAGCAATCTTTCGATAGCGGGCACGCCGGCAGCATCGCCTCTTGGATACTTCTCCTGGACCTCCATTCAGGCTGCGCGTGATCCCCTTTACATCATGGTGATCATCTACATCTTTTTCCCGTACCTCAGCAATACGGTGATTGGTGATCCGGTTGAAGGTCAGTCGTTGATTGGATACTTGAATGCGGTTGCAGGTTTCATCATGGCGTTGACTGTGCCATTCATGGGTGCAATTGCTGACAAAATTGGTCGACGGAAACCTTGGATTGTCGTTAGTCATATCTTCCTAGTGGTCACGGCTATAGCGCTTTGGTGGGTAATGCCGGATGGCCAAGGACTAGGCTTGCTCGTTACTTTTGCACTCTTACTCGTGATGATTGTTGCGTTTGGCTACTCCGAAGTTTTTCACAATGCAATGCTTCCGAGCGTAGCGCCGCGCAATAAGACGGGGTTGGTTTCTGGTCTCGCATTTTCTGTCGGCAATATGGCCGCCATCGTGTGGTTGGTGTTAATCCTCTTCGCATTTGCTTTGCCTGGAACCCAAGACTGGAGCTTCCTACCTGAAGCGCCTCTCTTTGGCGTTGATCAAGAGGCTCATGAGCACGAGCGGATGGTTGGTCCGATTGCGGCCATATGGCTGATTTTCGCGACATTGCCGTTGTTATTTTTTACGCCCGACGGCGACCCGTCCACTAATTCGATTTTGCAGGACGTTAAAGAAGGCTTGGGGGAGGTCCTCGAAACTATTCGGCAAGCTAAGCATTATGCGAATGTAGGGATCTATCTGGTTGCACGCATGTTCTTCAACGATGGAATGATCGGTGTTCTTGTATTCAACGGCGTCTATGCGACGGGCGTTTTCGGGTGGGACAGTACAGCCATGCTAATCCTAGGCGTGCTCACCAGTGGCTCAGCCATGATTGGAGCATACCTTGGCGGTCTCCTGGACGATGCGTTGGGTTCTATCAACACGCTTAAGGTCGCGATTGGCATGACGACCGTAATCCTTTTGTTGCTTATTTCTATAGATATAGGTGTGATCTTTTTCGTGTGGCAGGTTGGGACGGAACCGATCTGGAGCATCCCGTACTACAACAGTATTTCTGAATTGTTTTATTTGATCCTTTTTCAAATTTTTGCCCTCTTTTTTGTTACTGGGCTCTCTGCGTCACGCACGCTGATGGCAAAGCTCTCGCCTCCTGAGATGGCAACTCAGTTTTTCGGTCTGTACAGTTTGTCAGGGACAGTCACGGCGTTTCTTGCGCCACTCATGGTTGGAATAGCGACCAGTACTTTCCAATCCCAACGAGCTGGTTATGGCGCGCTGGTATTATTGATGCTAATTGGAATGGTGATGTTATTCTGGGTTAAGGAAGAACAGGCCACCGTAGCACCTCGGTCCTGATCGTGAATGTTGTTTAATTGGACCAGCAAGTTAAACCTTATCTGTGTACTTCGTGGTCGGTACGCAAAGAACTAATAGGAGCAAGGCATGCTAGAAGCCGGCACTGCCGCACCCGACTTCACGCTGCGCAGCCATGATGGAGAGGAAGTCAGTCTCTCTGGTCTGCGCGGCAAGTGGGTCGTTTTGCACACCTTTCCCCTCGCCTTCACCGGTGGATGAACCAATCAGACTTCGACCTTCAACCGTGCGTTGAAGCAGTTTGATGAAAAAGGCGTTCAACTCCTCGGTCTGAGCGTCGATTCGACGTTCGCTCTGAAGACCTGGGCAACCTCCATGGGCGGGATTCGTCATCCTCTGCTGGCCGACTTCTGGCCGCATGGCGGGGATGCTGCGTCGCTTGGCATCTTGAACGAAGATGCCGGCATCGCAAACCGTTCACTCTTCATCATCGATCCTGATGGCGTCGTTCAGCACAGCGAACTGCACACTGGAACCTTGCCGCAGGTTGATGATGTGATGGCGAAGCTCGGGGCTCTGCAGAGCTGATTCAATCGACCGCGTCCGGGGTGGGGCGCCCAGCGCGGGCGGCCGGCATGGCTGTCTCGGAGCTGTCAATCCGCTTAGTATCCCGCTCGAAGCGATCGAGTGGGATGGGCTGCCATGTCTGAAGAATCTGGTGGACGGGGCGCCGCCGGCGCGCGTCAGGGTCCGCTTGCCGGGGTACGCATCCTCGACCTGTCGGCGGTTGTCTCGGGACCCATGGCGACCATGGTGCTGGCGGATCAGGGCGCGGATGTCATCAAGGTCGAGCCGCCGCGACACGGCGACGAGGCGCGTCAGCTCGCGAACTATCGCAACGGGATGGCCGGTCTCTACCTGACGTCGAATCACGAGAAGCGCTCGATCGGGATCAACCTGAAGAAGCCCGAGGGCAAGGCGCTCTTCGACGAACTCCTGAAGACCTCCGACGTCATCGTCTCGAACTGGCGTCCGGGCACCGCCGAGCGATTGGGACTCGGCGAAGCGGACGTTCGCGAGATCAATCCGGAGATCGTATACGCCGCCGTGGTCGGATACGGCGACGATGGGCCCTATGCCGATCGCCGGGGCTACGACCCGATCTTCCAGGCGCTGACCGGATACGTCTCGGCGCAGCTGAACCCGGAGATCCCGATCCCGGATCTCGTGCGGCATGCGGTGATCGACAAGGCGACCGCCTACACCCTCGCCCAGGGGATCACCGCGGCGCTCCTCGCGCGGGAGCGCGGTGCGCCGGGCCAGAGCGTGCGGGTCACGATGCTCGACGCGGGGATCGCCTTCTTCTGGCCCGACGGCATGTTGCGCCACTGCATGGTCGGCGACGACGTCGCGAACCCGATGGTCCCCGGCGAGCGCTACACGCTCACGCCGACGAAGGACGGTCAGATCGTCTTCTGGGCGAGCACCGCCGACCAGATGCAGGGCACGCTCCGCGCTGTGGGCCGGGAAGATCTCGCGAACAGCCGACGCCATCAGGGCAAGGCGCTGATCGAGCCGGCGAACATGGAAGAGCGTGTGACGGCCGTTGCCGAGGGCCTCGCGCGGATGGAGACCCGCGACGCCTACGCCGCGCTGGTCGAAGAGCAAGTGCCGGTCGCACCGATCCTTTCCCAGACCGAGGTGCTCGAGGACCCGCAGATCGTGCACAACGGCACGATCGTCGAGGCGACCCACCCGATCTACGGCCGCTATCGACGGGTCCGACCCGCGGCGCGCTTCTCGGAGACGAAGTTCGAGATGACCAAGCCGGCGCCGATGTACTCCGAAGACGCCGACGCCATCCTCGAAGAGCTCGGTCACGATGCGGAAGCGCGGAAGACGCTTCGGGCGCAGGGCGTCATTCCAGACTGACTCGCACGCGGCGGGGGGCGCCGCGAACGTGGCAGCGGACATCGCCCCTCGCGGCGAGGCCGCAACCCTGCGATCATGGTCGGAAGTCAGGAGGAGGGGCACCATGTCGACGATCGAGATCCAGAAACTCCCCGCGGCGCTCGGCGCGCGGATCCACGGGGTCGTGCCTGGCGAACTCGACGAGGCGGTCGCGGACACCCTCCGGAACGCCTTCGATGCCCATCAGGTGCTCTTCTTCCCCGGCCTCGCACCGGCCGTGGAAGATCAAGTCGCCCTCGCGAAGGTCTTCGGTGAGCCCGAAGTCCATGTCGAGGGACGGCAGGTCGATCGAGACAACACGGTCTATGTGGACGACGAACACTTCGTGCACGTGATCGATTCCAATCGCAACGCGGCGAACTTCTGGCATACCGATGCGACCTTCAAGGCCGAGCCCCCGGGTGCATCGATGATCGTCGCCCGCGCGATTCCCGACAGCGGCGGAGATACGCAATGGCTCGACACCTACTCCGCCTTCGAAGCCTTGCCCAAGCCCGTCCAGGACATGCTCCGCCAGCTTCGCGCGATCCACGGTCACCCCGGGGTCTCCGAACTGAACGCGCACCCGATCGTGAGGACTCATCCCCGAACGGGCCGCGAAGCACTCTGGGTGAATCGAGGCTGGACCACCGGGGTCGAAGGCGTGTCACCGCGCCAGGCGCCGGCCCTCCTGCGCTTCCTCTTCGATACGATGGAACAGCCGGAGTTCACCTGCCGTTGGTCGTGGAGCGAAGGGGACGTCGCGGTCTGGGACAACCGCTGCACCATGCACTACGCGATCAAGGACTACGGTGACGACTATCGTTCGATGCACCGGCTCACGATCCGGGGCGAGGTTCCGGCCTAGTCCGCCCCTGCTGCCTTTCAGCCGACGGTGTCTGCGAGCCGTCTGAAGAGCGTCGCCTCGATCTCTGCGGCGCGGGCGACGTGACCCGCAGCGTCCTTCCAGGGGGCCGGGTCGTTCGGTGTGTCCTTCGCGCGGAGGATGTCGAGACTCGCGGCGGTCCACTCGTCTGCGGCGTTCGTGCAGAGCGCCGGGGCGGACTCAGGGACGAGCTTCTCGTCGAGGTTTCGCGCCCACGAGAGGAAGCCTGCGTAGAGGCGTCGGAAATTGCCGCCGCCATTGCCGAACTTCTCGAGCAGCGGGGCGTTGAAGCTCGCGGTCTCCGCCGCGTTGGGGAGGTCCGCGATCGACGGCAGCGCGTCGGCGTAGGCCTGCACGGCGCCGATCCCCGTCGCGAACCCCATCCGGTCGTCCACGGCATCGTTCAGCATGTGGCCGCAGCAGGTGCGGAGCGCCGCTTCGGCCGCGTTACGCAGGTCGTTCTCGACTCGCGTGCCGTGGAAGCGGCCCCAGCGGTTCTGGTCCGACATGGCGGTCGGTGCGTTGCGGCTGATCTTCACGGCCGCGAGGGAGCAGGTCTCGAACTCATCGCGGATCCGGTCCCCGATGTAGACCTCCTCCCGCTCGTCGTCGAAACCGAGTAGCACGAAGCGGTGAGACGGAAAGTTCACCTTGTAGTCTCGGTAGTCGAGGTAGAAGATGTCGCCCGCGAGCATCGTCGGGCGGTCCGCGAGGATCTCTTCGCGGACGACAGCCCATGCGTGGTCGTCGTCGTCCTCGGTCTGCTCCCGGTAGTCGATTCCGAGATGGCGACCGAGGTCGACTTCGAGGGTCGCCGTTCGTCCGAAGACGGCGATCGCATAGGGCGCTTCCGGGTTGGCTCGCTGGTCGACGAACCCGCTGCCGACCCCCGCTGCGAGACCGAAGACGGCGTCTTCAGGCAGCCGCAGGTCACAGTAGTACTCGAGCAGGCCCCGCATCGATGCGCTGCCGCAATGCTCGCCCGGGTGGATCCGGAAGTCGTCGATGACTTTGCGCATCGCGGGGCCTCTCTCGATTCGGGTCAGTCGAGGACGATGTCGGCGAAGCGCTTCGAGTCGACGTGCTCTTCGATTTCTGCGATCCGGCCGTCGCGTACGATGTAGACCCAGACATACTCGTTTTCGTAGTCGTTGCCATTGGCGGCCTTCGCCGTCGCCGACTGGCGGATCACGACCTTATCACCCTCGGCGATGATCCACTTGACTTCGACCTTCATGGTCGAGAGGTCGAAGAACTTCGCTCCGGCCTCGGCCATCGTCTGGAGGACCGTGTCGCGGCCGGTCGGTTGACCGATGGGGACGCCCCTCGGCGGACGCCACTGGACGTCGTCCGCGAGGAGGGCGGCCATCGTCTCGCCGTCTCCACGACCCTGTGCCGACAGGTAGTCGAGCACGACCTTCTTGCTGGTTTCTCCATCCATGATCGGGTCCTTCCTTCGTGCTTGCGTCGCGAGATGCTAGAAGATCAGCCCAGGGACGTTTGCCGGCTCCGGCCATTTCTCTACGGAGGCGCGGATCTTCTGCCCGATCTCGTCCGGGCTCCAGACCTTCGAGACGTCGGCGTCGTCGGCGATCTGGAACTGGGCAGGATAGAGCAGGGACACGCGGTTGCCGCTGATCACGAACTGCTTGCCCGTGATGTCGCTGGCCTCGTCCGAGCACAACCAGGTGATCGCCGGGGAGACCTTGTCGGTCGTGTACTTCTCCTCAGCACCTTCGGGGAAGATGTCCGCGGTCATGCGGGAGTAGGCGTTCGGCGCGAGGACGTTCACGGTGATGCTCGCCTTCTTGGCCTCGATCGCGAGGCAGCGCATGAAGCCGGCGATGCCCGCCTTGGCGGCGCCGTAATTCGTTTGACCGAAGTTGCCGATCAGGCCCGAGGTCGAGCTCGTCATGATGATCCGGCCGCCTTCTCCCTGTTCGATCATGCGGTTGTACGCGGCGTGGGTCGGGTGGTAGGTGCCTTTCAGGTGGACCGCGATCACGGGATCCCAGAGATCCTCGGTCATGTTCTTGAAGGATTTGTCCCGCAGGATGCCGGCGTTGTTGATCAGGATGTCGAGTCGCCCGAACTCGCCGAACGCGGTGTCGACCATCTTCGCGGCGTCTTCGGCGCTCGTGACCGAGCCGTAGTCCGCGGCTGCGCGGCCACCGGCAGCGACGATCTCCTTCACGGCCTCGTCGGCGACCCGGGATCCGTCTCCGGACCCGTCGACTGCGCCACCGAGGTCGTTCACGACGACCGCGGCCCCTTCACGCGCGAGTGAGAGCGCGTGGGACTTGCCCAGGCCTCCGCCTGCTCCGGTCACGATCGCCACTTTGCCGTCCAGCAGTCCCATGTCTCTTCTCCTGATTCATGTTGGGTTTCGGGGCGAAGGCCCCGGTTCGCGGCGAAGACAGGTACCGCGCGCGGGAGGGGGCGACCAGAGACGGGGAGTCCGATCTCCTACGGTTCCGCCCACGTTGCCCCCCTCCGCCACAGGGCCCACCATGGCTTCTCGCTCAGGGAGGAAAACGACATGAGTGGATCGAACGAAGTCGCGGTCATCGTCGGCGGTGGCCCCGGCGTGAGCGCCAGCTGCGCCCGGCTCTTCGCGGCGGAGGGCATGCAGGTCGCGATCGCGGCCCGGACGCCCAGCAAGGGGGTGCTCGCGCAGCTGCGCGAGGAATGCGATGTCCGGCCCTTCGAGTGCGATGCGACAGATCCGGGTTCCGTCGACCGACTCTTCTCTGCGGTCGAGTCGGAGTTCGGAACGCCGTCCCTCGTCGTCCACAACATCGATGGTCGGACCCGCGGGATCTTCCGCAAATCCATCACGGAGGCCGACCCCGAACTCGCGAAGGCCACGCTGATGAACTCCGCCTTCAGCGCGTTTATCGTGGGGCAGCGCGCCGCGCAGGCGATGCTGGCGCGGGATCTGCCCGAGAGCGGTCAGCGCGGCACGATCCTGTTCACCAATGCGAGCGCCGCGTTCAAGGGGTATCCGCGCTCGGGTGCCTTCGCGATCGCGAGCCACGGAAAGGCGGGACTCGCACAGAGCATGGCTCGCGAGCTCGGACCGGAAGGCATCCACGTCGTTCATTGCCCGATCGACGCGGCGATCGGGAACACCCGGGAGGACGGCAAGCGCGCGCATTGGCTCGCGGGCGAAGCCACCGACGACAACATGGCGGACCCCGCGCGCATTGCCGAGACCTACCTCCATCTGCACCGTCAGCACCGTTCCACATGGACCTTCGAGGCCGTCATGCGGCCGTGGGTGGAGAACTGGTAGCTACGTCCGGGGGCGCTTGAGGAAGTGCGCCCGATTCACGATGCTGGAGTCCCCGGCGCGAAACGAGCCGGACCGTCCTGAACCGAGAGGGAGCGAGCGCATATGCACGGAGAAGCAGTCGTCGTCGGCGTCGGAGAGTCGACGTACTACAAGCACGGAGGTTCGCCGGACACCGAGTTTCAGCTCGCGTGCACTGCGATCCGCAACGCCGTCGCCGACGCGGGCCTCGAGCTCTCGGACGTGGATGGTCTGATTTCGTACATGGACTATCGCAACAGCCCACTCCGCCTCGCAGATGCGCTCGGGCTCGGAGACCTGAAGTGGTCGGCGACGCCCTGGGCCGGCGGCGGCAACAACTCCTCTGCGACGATGCATCTCGCCGACGCTGCGGTCTCTGCGGGACACGCCGAGGTCGTCGTCTGCTTTCGAGCCCTCGCGCAGGGGCAGTTTCAGCGCCTCGGCTCCGGGGCCGGGCTGATGGGAGGGACGGCTCCCGAAGGTCTCGCTTGGGGGCTCCCCTACGGCCTGATGACGCCCGCTCAGGAGTGCGCGCTCCAGACCGCTCGCTGGATGCACGACCACGGCGTCTCTCAGGAGGCGCTCGCGAGTGTCTCCCTCGCTTGTTATGCAAACGCGCAGCTGAACCCGCGCGCGGTGCGGCACGGTCGACCGCTCACCCGCGAGGACTATCACGACTCACGTTGGATCGTGGAGCCCTTCCATCTCTTCGACTGCTGCATGGAGAACGACGGTGCCGCGGCGATCGTCGTCACGACGCCTGAGCGCGCGAAGGATCTCGATGCGACGGCGGTCCCGATCCTGGCGACGGCCCAGGCGAAGGGGCCGGAGATCGGGATCTACGCCTTTCAGGAGCGCTGGTTCCCGAGTATGTACTACGAAGGGGTGGCCGAGCAGATCTGGAATCGATCGGGCCACAAGCCCGCGGACGTCGACGTCGTGCAGATGTACGAGAACTTCACCGGGCCCGTACTCATGGCGCTGTGCGAAATGGGCTACTGCGAGCCGGCGGACGTCGAGGCTTTCGTCGGGGACGGTCGCCTCGAAGGGCCAGATGCGGCGGTGCCCTTCAATACGAGCGGCGGGAACATCGCCGAGGCCTACATCCACGGTCTCGAGATGGTCGTCGAAGCGGTTCGTCAGGTCCGCGGCGACTCGACCTGCCAGGTGAAGGACGTGGAACTTTCCCTCGCCGTTGGCGGCCCGGGCTACGCCCCGGGCAGCGCCGTACTCTTTGGTCCCGCGCTCTAGGCGCGCTGCTTCATCGGAGTCACGTCATGCCCCGTTATCTCGGTGACGACTTTATCCTTCCCCAGCTCACGCCGAACAACACGCCCTGGTACACCTCGGGCGAGATCACCATTCAGTTCTGCGACGACTGCGGTCACGCCCAGCACCCGCCGGACGAGATCTGTTATGCGTGCCATGGGTCAAACCTCTCGTTCAGGGCCGTCGATGGAACCGGCACGGTCGAGAGCTTCGCTCGGGTGCATCATCCCCTGCACCCGGCCCTGAAGGAGCACGTGCCCTACGTCATCGCAATCATCTCGATCGACGGGGCTCCGGGTTGCAACGCCCAGGGCAACGTCGTGAATTGTGGCGCGAACGACGTAGCGATCGGACAGAAGGTCCGCGCGGTCTTCGAGGAGGCGGTCGATCCGCAGACCGAGACGAGGCTTTTGATTCCGCAATGGGAGCCGGCGGAGTAGGGCTCTCGCGCCCCTGTCCGCTCGGCCTCCTGAGCCGTGTCTCGGATGAGCCGCGATGCTCCTCGATCCGCTGGTCCCGCAGGGTTGCCGTGCCGGGCGGAGCGGTCGATGCTGTGGGTCGCGCCGCGGTGCTCGCGGCGCGCGAACTCGAGGAATCGACGAATCCATGCGTGACCCCCTCGCTGGCTTTCGAGTCGTTGACCTGACCGTGGATCGCGGCGAACTCTGCGCGCGGCTGCTCGCTGATCTCGGCGCCGAAGTGATCAAGGTCGAACCCTCTGGAGGCTCGCCAGCCCGCCGACTCGCGCCGCTCCACGACGACGTCTCGCTCTTCTTCGCGGTGCGCAACGCGGGAAAGCGCTCCGTGGTGATCGATCTGCCCGACGAGGAGGACAAGCTCCACGCACTTCTCGCCTGCGCCGACGTTCTTGTCTTCTCGGACGGCTCGCCCGGCGATCTCGATCCCGACGGCCTCGCTGCGCGCCACCCTCATCTCGTGATCACTGCCGTGACGCCCTATGGGCTGACGGGGCCGTGGAAGGATCGTCTGGCTACGGATGCGGTGCTCGCGGCGACGGGCTCGATCGCCTTCAAGGCGGGGGTGCCTGAGAACGCGCCGCTCTGCCCGCCGGGCTCGTTCGTCGATGACTGCACGGCGATGCCCTTTGCCTTCGGAACGCTCTGTGCGCTCTGGCAGCGCGAGGAAACCGGCTACGGCCAGGTCCTCGATTGTTCGTCGAACGAAGCCATCGCGAACCAGGGTGATTGGACGTTGCACAACACCTGGTCTGCCCGGGAGTTCGGTCAGCCGACGCCGGAGCTTCGCAACGGCGCCGGACCGGTCTGGCCGTCCTTCAAGTGTGCTGATGGCTACGTGCGGGTAGTGATGCTTGCGGCGCGACAATGGGTCGCGATGCGCGCCTGGCTGGGCGAGCCGGAGTACCTTCAGGATCCGGAGCTCGAGGGTTTCGTCGCGCGGATGGGGTTGGCGGAGACGGTGATCAATCCGTTGATCGCGGAGCTCTTCGCGGACAAGACGATGGATGAGATCTCGACCGAAGCGCAGCGCCGTGGAATCGTGTGCACACCACTCGCGATGCCTGCCGACGTGCTCAAGAACGAACACTTCCGTGAGCGCGGGACGCTGGTCGAGATCGAGCTCGGCGGTGGACTCCGCGGCCCGATTCCGTCTGGCTTCTTCGAGATCGACGGCCATCGGCACGGGCCGAAGGTGGGACCGCCGGAGATCGGCGCCGACTCCGACGACGTCTTCGCCCACCTGGGCGAGACGAGGACGGTTCCGGCCGACGTTCCGGCGGAGGCGCTTCCCCTCAAAGGCGTGCGCGTTGCTGACTTCGGCCATGGCGGCGTGGGTGTCGAGATTGGTCGGATGTTTGCGGAGTACGGCGCCGAAGTGATCAAGATCGAGAGCCGCAGCTATCCCGATTTCATCCGGGTCCAGACCGGTACCGAGATGTCACCAGGCTTCGCTTCATCGAGTCGATCGAAGCGGGGCTTCGGTGCGAACGCGAAGGACGACGACGGACGCGAGGTCCTGAAGGCCCTCGTTGCGAAGTCCGACATGGTGATCGAGAACAACTCGACCGGCGTGATGGACGAGCTGGGGCTCGGATGGGACGTCCTCTCCGAGGTCAATCCGGGCGTCGTGATGCTCTCCAGTCAGCTGATGGGGGCGCACGGTCCGTGGAAGGACTTCCGCGGCTATGGGCCGAGCACCCGCGCTGCGGGCGGGCTCGAGATGCTCTGGAACTACGAGGACCAGGAAGAACCGGCGGGCGGCATGTCGATCTTCCCCGATCACGTTGCGGGCCGCGTCGGCGCCATCGGGTCCCTCGCTGGCCTGATCGGTCGGCGCCGTGGGGATGGACGAGCCGTCCACGTCCATCTCGCTCAGGTCGAGACGACCGTCGGCATCGTAGGGGAAGCCCTCACGAAGGAGGCGCTGGCGCCGGGGACGGCACGGGCGACTGGAAATCGGCGAGAGCGCGGTGCGCCGTGGGGGCTCTTCCCCTGCGACGGGGATCAGCAGTGGGCGGCGATCACCGCCCGCGACGACGCGGATTGGCGCGCGTTGGTCGAGGTGATGGGGGCGCCCGAGTGGGCGATGGCGGACGATCTCGCGACCGCGGACGGTCGGCATGCCCGGGTCGCGGAGGTCGAAGCGGGCGTCGCCGCGTGGACCGCGACCCGGACCCGGGAGGAGGTCGCCGCAGCGTGTCAGGCTGCGGGGATCCCCGCCGGAGAGATGCTGACGACGCTCGAGACCGAGAAGAACGAGCACTTCGTCGCACGTGGCTTCCCGGTCGTGATTCCCCAGCAGGGGCTGCTCAACGAAAATCAGCTCTTCGATGGTCCGGGATTCACGGGTTCCCGCATGGGTCCGGTCCGGATCGAGCAGGCGCCCATGATCGGCGAACACACCCGCGAGATCTGCCGTGACCTGATCGGGATGGACGAGGAGGAGATCGAACGCCTCGTCGCGAACGTCTCTCTCGAGGTCACGCCGGCGGTCGAGAAAGCCTGAGGCCTAGCCGTAGCTGACGCCGGGGTAGAGCAGGCCGATTGCGCCGAACAGCAGCGGCCGGAAGATCGAGCCGAACTGCGTGAACACCAGGATCAGGCCCCCGATCGCGACGATTGGGTGTCGGAGCAGGGCGAAGTACGCATCGAGCATCGATTCCGGGACGAGGAGCGTGAGCGCGGCTCCGCCGTCGAGCGGGAAGATCGGGAACATGTTGAGCACGAAGAGCAGCAGGTTCATCGAAAACGCGACGCTCATGACGAAGCCCAGGCCTGCGGCCACACCGTTCGGGTTGCCGGTCGCCGCGGTGATCCGGCTGAATCCGATCGACATCGGGACGTCGAACGCGCCCACCGCCATGCCGACCTGGACGCCGACCCCCATCAGGATCACGAGGGCGAGGTTCGCAGCCGGACCGGCGAGGGCCATCCAGGCGGCCCTG
This sequence comes from Deltaproteobacteria bacterium, assembly GCA_002709835.1. Classification (GTDB taxonomy): domain Bacteria; phylum Myxococcota_A; class UBA9160; order UBA9160; family UBA4427; genus UBA4427. The sequence continues at coordinate 51,907 of PAQX01000010.1, read as the reverse complement.
CGCGGGTAGCGCTCCGCCCACGCCGGATCGAAGGGCGCGCTTGCGTAGCCCCACGGCCAGCCGGACATGAAGACGCTGACGAGCGGTAAGAGCACCATCCCGAAGGGTTCGCGCTTCATGTGCGGGAGCGGATCGAGAGAGACCTGGCCGCCTTCATAGGCCGTCGAGTCTCCGCCGATCAGGGCGGCGGTCGCATGGGCGGCTTCGTGGACCGTGACCGAGAAGATGAAGACCACGTAGTAGACGAGTGCGTCGACCGGATCGGGCAAGAAGAGGGATCCTGACTCGGTTTAGGGGCGCCCGGCGCCAGCCACGTCCACGCGAAGCGCTTCGATCCAGGCGTTGCCTGCTTCAAGGGCATCCGGCCCGGGAAGCTCGTGGCTGCACGCCATGAGCAGGGTCTTCCGATCGGGCCCGCCGAGCGTACACGCGATCGCCGCAGCGCCTTCCGCGGGGACCACGCAGTCCGTCACTTCACCGCCGGGCAGGACGCGGTAGAACTTCCGAGCGATCGGGTCGCCGAGCCAGACCGCGCCTTCTGCGTCGAGGCAGACGCCGTCCGGCGGCGCGAAGTCGAACCCGGGTTCGGGCGTGAGCGCCGCGTAGGTCCGACGGTTGTCGAGGGACCCGTCGCTCGCGACGTCGAACGCGGTCAGTCGGAAGCCACCGGATTCGGCGACGATCAACGTCCTAGCGTCCTCGGTCAGGATGTGGCCGTTCGGGGCGATCAGGTCGCCGGCGGCGCGCGCGGCCGTGCCGTCGGGCCGGACGACGATCGTCTGCCCCGGACCGGGCGCGGCGGATTCGGCGTGGACGTCGAAGCCCATGTCGCCGACCCATGCCGTGCCGTCCGGTGCAGAGATCATGTCGTTCAGGTTGCCGACCGCGAGATCTGAGAGATCCGCGTGGACGACCACCGATCCGTCTGGCTCGACGCGACGCAGTTGCTGCGTCGCCATCGCGACCACGAGGAGCCGCCCGTCGGGCAGCCACCCGAGTCCGGATGGGTGGTCGTCCTCGATCCGCGCGACCTCATGGGCCTGCCCGTCGAGGGCCGAGCGCATCACCCTGTGGCCGTGCATGTCCGAGAACCAGAGGGCGTTCTCGTGCCAGCGCGGGCCTTCGATGAAGTGGAAGTCCCGGAGGATCGTCTCGGCGCCGGTTAGCGTCCGCACGCTAGGCCTCGGGGCCGCTCACTGCGGGTGATTCGCCGTGGGTCTCCAGGATCTCGACGAGGTAGCCGTCGGGGTCCTTCACGAAGGCGGCGATCACGGGCCAGTGCTCGAGCGCGACGGGCTCGGTGACCGACTCGGCACCCGCGTCGATGCAGCGCTTGTAGAGGCCCTTGCAGTCGTCGGTCTGTAGGTAGAGCTTCCAGAATCCGTTTCCGTGTTCGATCGGTCCGGTGTGGCTCTTCTGATAGGCGAGCTGGATGCGGTTGCCGGATTCGCCCGCGAGGATCACTTCGCGGAACTCCTTTTCTTCGACCCGATGCGTGATCGTGAGGCCGAGCACGGTCTCGTAGAAGTGCACGCTCTTGTCGAGATCGCTCACGTTGATGCAGTATTGGTCGACGCTGACCTTCATGGGAGGCTCCTTCGCACTTGTGGGTAGAGGCGACACTCTAGTCGTTTGGCGGCAGGGAAGGCAGGCCCGATTTACGGTCCGCAGCGCGGATCGAGAGTGCGGTTGGGAGGCTCGGGACGTCCGGTCGCCAGGTCTCGAGCGCCCAGACCATGAGGGCGTTCTCGAATCCCGCGAACAGGCAGACGGAGCCGGCCAGGTAGTAGAGCGGCGCGACGAAACCTGCCGTGAAGAGGACCACGACGAAGGCGGCGAAGAGCACGATCCCGGCCTGTGCGAACCGGGTATGGAAGCTCGACGTCCGCCCGTAGCGGGCCAGGGAGGCGAGGTGGACCCCCGTCCAGACGCCGACGATCGCCCAGAGGATCAGGCCGTGATCTCGATACACGATCGGGTGGAAGCGCCAGATGGCAAAGAGGATCGCCACGATCAGCGAGACGTCCGCCACCGAATCGAGTACGGCGCCGAGCCGGGTCGTGGCGCCCAGTCGGCGGGCGAGCCAGCCGTCGAGCAGGTCCGTCGCCCAAGCCAGGAGGAGGAGACCGAAAAAAGCCGATTCACGCCCTTCGGTCGTGAGCCAGGCGAGGGCGGGCACGAGCGACAGCCTCGCCAGGGAGAGCCCGTTGGGGACGTGTCGGGCGAAGTCCATGCGGGAAGGATACGACGGCTCGCTAGAATGCGCCGGGAGTCGGGGCGCCGCTTCGGCGATCGCGCACGAACGGGAGAGATTCGAAGGTGGGTCGTGAGGTCGCAGTGAACGCCGACGGTTCCGGGCACGCGGTCAAGCGTCGGGTCCTGATCGTCAACGTCTACTTCCCGGAAGTCCGCGCGCCCATCAAGCGCAGCAACGAAGTGCCCAACGCGCTCGCGCCGGTCCTCCTCGCCGGCCACTTCGATCCCGCCCACTGCGAGGTCACGCTCTACAACGAGGTCAACAGCGGACACATCGAGGTGTATGCCCCGAAGCTGCTCGAAGGGCAGGACCTCGTGGTGCTGACGGGGCTGACCGCCGCCTTCGATCGGCTCCTGCACGTGACCGCCTACGTGAAGACCGCGAACCCGCGCGCGATCGTCGTCGCCGGGGGCCACGGGGTTCGCGCGCTTCCGCGATTCGCACAGCCCTTCTTCGACTACGCCTGCCAGGGGGACGTCGACGAGATCCGCGACGTGATCCGCGAAGCCCTCGGGTCAGACTACGTCGCGCGGGAATGGCGGCCCCGCTACGACCTCGCGTACTGGATGAAGCGCATCGGTTATGCCGAGTCGAGCCGGAACTGCAACTTCCGCTGCAGCTTCTGCAGCCTGACCGGGGTCGGGCAGCCCTATCGGGTGAATGCTCCCGACTACCTCGAAGCCCAGCTCGAGGCGATGGGGAAGCGGCGAGCGGTCTTCTTCAACGACAACCAGCTGCTCGGCGACGGGCGGCGAACCTTCTCCGAACGATTGGAGCGCGTGGAGGAGCGGCGGCTCCGCGGCCAGTTCGAGGCCTGGGGCGGCTTCGTGACCGACACGTTCTTCTGGGATGAAGACAACATTCGCCTCGCCCACGAGACCGGCTGCGTGTCGCTCTTCGTCGGCGTGGAGTCCTTCCTCGATACGGAGTGGCTCGATGGCGTGAATAAACCACAGAACGCGCGGGAGAGTCAGGTCGAGCTGATCCGCCGCTGTCTCGATGGCGGGGTGCTCTTCCAATACGGGCTCGTCTTCGATCCGACGAAACGCACGGTGGAGGAGATGACGCGGGAGCTCGACGTGATCTGCGATACGCCAGAGATTCCGCTGCCGCTCTTCATCTTCACGTCGATTCCGTTTCCGGGGACTCCGCTCTTTCACGATCTCGTCCGAGAGGGGAGGTTGCTTCCGGGGACACGCGTCCGGGATCTCGAGAGCTCCACGCTCACGGTCCGGCCCCTCGACGGGATCGACGACGTCGTCGGCTTCATCCGCCGCGGTAAGAACTTCCGGGGGTATCGAAGGCGGGTCTTCGACCATCAGCGGGCCTTTCTGGCGCGATATCGGGACTCGCTCTCCTGGGATCAGAAATTCGTCTCGAACCTGGGAATGGGGGCGATCCTCTTCCCAGGCAACTTTTCGAGTCCGAAGTCGCTCTTCGTGCGAAAGCGCGAGCGGACCCATGTGAGTACGACCGAGCGGCTCGACGAGGTCTACTCGCCGCGCCTCCCGGTCGCGGCCCGCTATCGCTCCTACTTCGAGCCGACGGCCCTCATCGACGCGAACGGCGAGCTGAATCCGAAGCTGGCGGAGGACGCGCTCGATACCCGGTTCGAAACTCCCGAGCGTGTGGGAAAGACGCCGCCGCTCCCCTTCGCCACGAGCACCCCCGCATGAGCGAACGCGTCCGACAGCGCCAGGTTCGGACCGCCAGACAGCGTGGGCTCCTCGCCTTAAACATCGCCGCGATCCACGCGACGGCGATCCTCGGGCTCGCCTTCGGGCCTGAGCGCGATGACTGGATCCTGATGGCCTGCGTCTATCCCATCCATGTGATCGGGATCGGAATCTCGCTCCACCGCTATTTCGCCCATCGTTCCTTCAAGACCAGTCGCGGCTTCCAGTTCTTCCTCGCCCTTTGTTCGTCCCTGATCTTCGGGGACGCGGTCGCCTTTGCGGGCAAGCACCGGATTCATCACCAGCGCTCGGATACCCCGGACGACGTCCACACGCCCCTTCACGGGTTCTGGTCCTGCTGGTTCGGGAGTCTGCTCGACAGCGGATACACCGAAGAAGAGGTGCTCGCCCGCGCGAAGGATTGGCAGCGCTACCCCGAACTCATGTGTCTCCACCGCTATTCGCGCGTTCCCGGAATCGCGCTGATCGCGATTGCTTTTCTCTTTGGCGGCGTGACGGCGGCAGGGGTCGGCGTGTGTCTCCCGATCTGTATCGGGATCCATCAGACTTCGATGGTCAACTACTTCACCCATCGGTCCGGTTACCAATCCTTCGAGACGGGAGACCGCTCGACGAACAACTTCTGGGTGGCGCTCCTCAGCTTCGGCGAGGGCTGGCACAACAACCACCATCACCATCCGCAGTCCGCGCGGGCGGGCTTCCGGTGGTGGGAGATCGATCCCTACTACTGGATGATCTGCGCGTTCGAGCGAATGGGGCTCGTCTGGGACGTTCGTCGGCCGCCGGAGAGGCTGCTCTCCGGCGCGCCCGATCCGGCCGTGGCGCATCCGGGATGAAGGCGGCCTCCTTTTGGGCGGATGGCGGGTCGAGGGCGCTGGTCTAGGCTTGGCTGACACTCTTCCGATCGGAGATCCCATGAGCTCGCAGCCCTCCGCCGCAGGCGGTCTCATCGAAGCGCTGAACCGCTCCTTTCGAGCCATCGCCGGCTTCTGCTTCGACTATCGCTGGGGCGTGCTCGCGGCGTCGCTCGCCTTCGCGATCGGAGCCGGGATGGTCGCCGAAAGCGTAGGCTTCGACGCGAGCTACGAGCATTACTTCTACCCCGGCGATACCACCTACCGTTCGTATGAGCAGTACCGGGACGACTTCGGCTCGGACGAGGTCGCCTATATCGGGTACGAGGTGGCCGGCCTCGAGCACGGCCCGTGGAACGTCGTGGCGATGGAGCGCCTCGTCCAGCTGACCGAAGCCCTCGAAGACGAGGTTCCCTTCATCTACGAGGTGACGACCCTCGCGAATGCCGAGCTCACCGTCGGCGACGAAGATGGGATCGAGATCACCAAGATCATCGACGACTGGCCCCTTACCCAGGCCGAGCTGCTCGAACGGCGCGAGGCCTACCTGAAGAAGCCGATGCTCGTCGGCGGCATCATCGACGAAGACGCCGACTTCGGCGCATTGATCCTCGAGATGGACCGATCGAGCACGGATCCGCCGGAGGAGATCCTCGCTCCGCCCGAACAGCAGCCCTTCCCGGAGGAGCCGGAGAACTACGAGAACCTCTACCCCCAGGTCACCGATGCGAAGATCTTCGAGATCCTCGCGAGGCCCGAGTACGAAGACTACGAGTTCTGGGCCTCGGGCGACGTCCCGATCAACGCGTACTTCAACCGGATCATTTTCGTCGAGCCCGACTTTCTGATGCGGATCGCGATGTTCGTGATCGCGCTCATCCTCTGTCTCACCTTCCGCGAGCGGTCGTCGATCGGTCGCCAATTCGGACGGGCGGCGCTCTACGCCGGTGGAACGCTGGGCGTCCTCTACGGGCTCCAGCAGCTGCAACTGCCGATGCTGGCGGGCCTCGGACTGCCGCTTTCCCTCGTGATGTTGATCGTTGCCTGGAGTCTGGCGATCGCGTGCAAGGCCTTCATCGCGGTGACGGCGCCGCTCGTCGTCGTTCAGCTGAGCGTGATTGCGACGGTCGCGTTCATGGCGCTGGTCGGCTGGGATATTTCTCTCGGGTTCAGCGGGACGCCGACCCTGCTGACCGCGATCGGTGTCGCGCACTCCGTGCACGTCCTGTCGGAGTTCAAGACGAACCTCAGCGAGGGGCTTTCGCGGAGAACTGCTTTGGTCGAAACGATGGGGCTCGTCGGGATGCCCTGCCTGCTCACGAGCATCACGACGGCGGTGGGCTTTTCCTCGATGAGCTTCGTCCCGATCAAGAGCCTCGCGCAGGGCGGCGTCACCGACGCGGTCGGCGTGCTGCTCACGTTCGTCTTCTCGATGACGCTGCTGATGTCGCTGCTCTCGATCGATTGGCTCAAGGGCGTTCGCTGGATCAAGGCGAAGGTGCGAGGCACCGAGGGGCCGAGCGAGCCTGCTGCGGGCGTGGTCGATGCTTCGGCGAAGGGCGGCGATTGGATCAAGTCGGCCCTCGACTCCGTCGCGTCGTTCAACATCGCCCACACGAATCGACTGCTCGGGCTCTTTGCCGTCTTTCTCGTGACCTGTCTCGTCGGCGCGACGCGAATCGAGGTCGACTCGAACTACCTGAAGGACTTCTGGCCTTCGTCCTGGATGTACGTGAACACCGTGAAGGTGGACGCCGAGATGGGAGGCACGACGAACGTCGTCTATCTCTTCGACGCGGGCGAAGACGACGCGATCAAGGAGCCCGCAGTTCTTCGCGAGATCGATCGCCTCCAGCAGAGCGCGAACCAGGAAGACTGGCTCGTGACCAAGACCTACTCGATCGTCGACATCGTGAAGGATCTGAACCAGGCCTTCCACGGCGACGACCCCGCCTACTACCGGATCCCCGACACGAGAGAGGAGGTCGCGCAGTACCTCCTGCTCTACGAGAGCTCTGGCGGCGAAGAGGCGGAGGAGTATGTGACCTCCGACTATCGGCGGGCCAATGTCGAACTCCGACTGAAGATGGATCGAACCGCGGCCATGCAGCAGCTGATCCGCGGTCTCGACGCCGAGCTTGAGGACCCGCCCCTCGAGGAGACGACCGTCTCGCTCACGGGGATCGGCGCGCTCTGGCTCATTCTGATGGACTACATCGTATCCAGCCAGATCCAGGGCCTCACGCTCGCCTTCAGCGTGATCACCCTCTTCATGGTTCTGCTCTTCCGATCGTTCAAGATCGGCCTGATCTCGATGGTTCCGAATCTGGCGCCGGTTCTGCTCGCGCTCGGAGCAATGGGGTGGTCGGGGATCAGCCTCGATTACAACAAGGCTACGATCGCGGCGATCGCGCTCGGGATCTCCGTCGACGACACCATCCATCTCATGACGCGCTTCCACCACGAATTCGGCATCCACCAGAACTACCGGAAAGCGCTTCGCGCGGCGCTCGGGGACGTGGGGCGGGCACTCGTCATCACGTCGATCGCGCTGGTGCTCGGCTTCCTGGCGATGTCGTTCTCGGAGCTGCGGTCCCAGGCCTTCTACGGGCTGCTGCTCGCGAGTGCTCTCGTCACGGCGCTGATCGCGGACTTCTTCTTCATGCCGGCGCTCGTGCTGCGCTTCGAGCCCTTCGGTCCCGAAGGGCAGGGGGCAGGCAGTACCCGCGCCGAGGAGCTTCGAGAGGCCGCCTGAGCGCGGCTCCGACCGCCTCTGCGGGGATGACTTTGCGGCGGACGCCCGGTCCTGCCGGATCGGCCGTGATCGGTCTAGGCTCCGCCGTCTTCGTTCCATCCCCCGTCGCGCGCCCTTCGAGGTGCTTCGAGGTTCCCATGTCCGAATCCATCCCCTCCTCCTGTCTGCAGATCGTCAGCAACGCCCGATCGAGCGGCGTGATCGAACTGAGTCTCGCCGAGGTCGAGGTCCCCGCGCCCGGGGAAAACGAAGTCACCATCCGCGTCGAAGCGGCGCCCATCAACCCGTCCGATCTCGGGCTGCTGGTCGGACCGGCGGACGTCTCCGGTGCGGTGGCCAAGGGGACCGCGGATCGGCCCCTCATCGAGATCCCGATCGACGAGCGCCTCCAGCGCGCGCTCGCCGCGCGGGTCGACGAAGCGCTCGCGGTCGGGAACGAAGGATCAGGCACCGTGGTCGCGGCTGGATCCGGAGAAGCGGCCCAGGCGCTCCTTGGCAAGGTCGTCGGCTTCATCGGTGGCGCGACCTACTCCCAATATCGGACCGTGCCCGTCGGCATGACCCTCGCCATGGAAGACGGCACGACGCCGCGAGAGGCTGCTGCCTGCTTCGTGAACCCGCTCACCGCTCTCGGGATGGTCGAGACCATGAAGCGCGAGGGACACACGGCGCTCGTTCACACGGCGGCCGCGTCGAACCTCGGCCAGATGCTCCAGAAGATCTGCGTCGCCGACGGCATCGATCTCGTGAACATCGTGCGGCGCGAAGAGCAGGCGGAGATCCTGCGCGGGCTCGGGGCGAAGTACGTGGTCCGGTCGACCGCGGACGATTTCCGCGCCCAGCTGACGGAGGCGTTGGCCGAAACCGGCGCGACGATCGCCTTCGACGCGACCGGGGGCGGGAAGCTCGGAGGTCAGATCCTCGGATGCATGGAAGCGGCGCTCAGCCGGACTGGGGGGGCGTACAGCCGCTATGGCTCGGATACCCACAAGCAGCTCTACATCTACGGTCGTCTCGACACCAATCCGACGCAATTCGGCTCCGACTTCGGTTTCGCCTGGAGCGTCGGCGGCTGGCTGCTCACGCCCTTCCTCCAGAAGCTCGGCTCGGATGCGGGAGCGCTCTACATGCGCGTGGCGAAGGAGATCAAGACGACCTTCGCGAGTCACTACACGGCGGAGGTCAGCCTCGCCGAGGCGCTCGACGTCGCAACGCTCCAGGCCTACCAGCTGAAGGCGACCGGCCAGAAATACCTGATCGAGCCCCAGCGCGGCTGATCGCGGCTCGTAAAAGAGAAGGAGGAGGGGAACGATGCGCGCCCAGATCGGATTCGTCGTGTTCGTGCTCGTCTCTGCGCTGGTCGTCGCGAACGGAGCTCAGGCCTGGGGACGGAAGGAGACCCAGGCCTACTACGGAGAGCTCCATCTGCATACGGCGATCTCGACCGACGCCTGGTTCAACGGGACGCGCAAGCACCCGTTCACCGCGTATCGATTCGCGATGGGCGATCCGATCACGCTGACCAACGGCGCGACATGGTCGCTCTCTCGCCCCCTCGACTTCGTGGCCATCACCGACCACGCCGAGTCCTTCGGTGACCTCGCGCTCTGCAAACGTCCGGGGTCGGCGAGCTACGAAACGCCCGTGTGCGCCGCCATGCGAACAGGGAACGACCCGGTCCGGATGGGGCAGGTAATCGGGGGCTGGAACGTCGACGGCGCGACCCGCATCCCTGAGGTCTGTGGGGACGACGGTGCGCTCTGCATCGAGGAGTCGCGGTCGACCTGGCAGGCGCTCGTCGACGCGGCCAACCGCGCGAACCACCCCGGCGAGTTCACCGCCCTGGTCGGCTACGAGTACTCGCCCGTCGCAATCGGTCCCGAGGGCGCCATCAAGGTCCACCGCAACGTGATCTACCGGAGTGACGAGGTGCCAGGCCGCGCTTTCAGCTCCTACGACGGCACGATCGAGGATCTCTGGGCCTGGCTCGACGACGAATGCGCGCCGCCCTGTAAGGCACTGACCATCCCTCACAACTCGAATGCGTCCTCGAGCCGGATCTTCTGGGAAGGGAAGAACTCCGATGGTTCCGCCTGGTCGCAGGAAGTGCTCGAGCGCCGCGCGCGCCTCGAGCCGGTGGTCGAGATCTACCAGGGCAAGGGCTCTTCCGAGTGTCATCCCGGCCTCGGCCTGACCGACGAAGAGTGCGGCTTCGAGCAGTGGGCCCGCAACTGTGAGGAAGGAGAGCGGCTCGGCTGCTCGACCACGAGCGACATGGTCCGCGACACCGTGGTGCGCGGACTGCGTGTCGAGGCCGAGCGCGGGATCAATCCCCACAAACTCGGCTTCATCGGCAGCACCGATTCCCACCTCGGCACCCCCGGCGCTGTCGACGAGACGAACTACCAAGGGCAGCTCGGTGCGCCGGACGATACGCCGGCTGAGCGTCTCTCCGCCGGCTTCGCGAATTTCGACGTCGATCAGCTCGGCGAGGCGGGCAGCGCACCGGACGGCGGTTGGGGCTTCATGGGGCCGACGAAGTTCAGCCCCGGCGGTCTTGCAGCGGTCTGGGCAACCGAGAACACCCGCGAAGGAATCTGGGATGCGCTCGCGCGCAAGGAAGCCTTCTCGACGAGCGGTCCGCGGATCCAGGTCCGCTTCTTCGGCGGCTTCGACCTGCCCGAGAACGCGCACGAACGGCGTAACGCGGTCGCCGTAGGTTACAAGAAGGGCGTCCCGATGGGCGGTGATCTCGACGGCGCCCCGCAAGGCGCCTCGCCGCGCTTCCTGCTGTGGGCCAGCCATGATCCGGAGAGCGCGAAGCTCGCAAAGATCCAGGTCGTGAAGGGCTGGATCGAGGACGGCGAGGAACGAGCCGAAGTCTACGATGCGGTGTGTTCCGACGGGGCCCAGCCAGACCCGAAGACCCGGCGGTGCCCGGACAACGGTGCGGGCGTCGATCTGTCGACGTGTGCCCTGACCGGCGAAGGCGGTGACGCGGAGCTCTCGACGACCTGGACGGATCCGAACTTCGATCCGAGCAAGCGCGCGGTGTACTACGCGCGGGTGCTCGAGAACCCGGTCTGTCGCTGGAGTACGCACGATGCGCTGAAGATCGGGGTCGAACGCTCGCCCTATGTGCCGGCGACGATCAGGGAGCGGGCGTGGACTTCCCCCATCTGGTTCACGCCTTAGATCGTGTCAGGCCGCGCATAGCACGTCGCTTTCGACGCCTTCTCCATGCGCGGTCCTCGGCGTACCGGAGTACGCCTGCGGTCGCTTCGGTCCGAGGTCGCCGAAATCGACGTACTCTGCACGGCCTTACGGCGTGCAGGTCGTTGCGGTCCTCAGGGCCGCAACGAGTCAGCTGGCGTCGGATAGCGAGAACGTCTCGCGGAGCTCGCGCTTGAGGAACTTGCCGGAGGCGTTGCGAGGGAGCTGTTCGGAAACGATCCAGATGTATCGCGGGATCTTGTGGGCAGCGATCCGGGCGCCGGCGTGGGCGCGGAGATCGTCGGGGGAGACGGAGCCGCCGGCCTTGAGATAGACGGCGGCCCCGACCTCTTCGCCGAGGCGGTCGTCCGGGACGCCGAAGACGGCACATTCGGCGACGTCGTCGTGGTCGAAGATCGCAGCTTCGACCTCCGCGCAGTAGACGTTCTCTCCGCCGCGCAGAACCATGTCCTTCTTTCGGTCGACGATGTGGATGAAGCCCTCGTCGTCGATTCGCGCGACGTCTCCCGTATGGAGCCAGCCATCGGTGATCGTCTCGGCCGTCGCGTCCGGGCGGTTCAGGTAGCCCTTGATGACCGGCGCTCCGCGAACCCAGAGCTCACCGGGCTCTCCCTCCGGCACGTCGTTGCCGTCGTCGTCCACGAGACGCGTCTCGAAGGTGGGGAGCGCCGGGCCGCAGCTCGTGGGGCGCTCGACGAAAGCGTCCGCGCTCGTCATCGTGATCACGCCGCAGGTCTCGGTCATGCCGTAGCCGGTTCCCGGTCGCGCGCTCTTCGAGGTCCTGTCGATCTTCTCGACGAGGTCGGGCTGAAGGGGGGCGCCGCCGCCGCCGAGGGACTTGAGGGTGGAGGTGTCGGTCTTCTCGAAGTCGGGATGCTGGACGAGTTCGCGCGCCATCGTCGGCACCCCGCTCATCCCCGTGATCTTCTCCGCTTCGATCAGCTCGAGCGCTTCGCCGGCGTCCCACTTGTACATCATGACGAGTTTGCCGCCGGAGGCGGTCGCGCCGTGGGCCACGCAGTTGTTCGCGGTCACGTGGAAGAGGGGCGTCGTCACGAGAGACGCGGCCTGGATCGGCGGGGCGTCCGTCTTCGCGGGGGCGGGAGCGCCCAGGGTGCCGGAGGTCTTCAGGCAGGTGTCCCAGAAGGCCATGTTCATCAGGTTGTGGGCACAGCCGCGGTGGGTCAGCTGCGCGCCCTTCGGACGACCGGTGGTTCCGCTCGTATAGAAGATGCAGGCGTCGTCGTCGGGGTCGATCGCGACGTCTGGGAGCGTGCCTTCGGTCGCGACGAGCTCGCTCCACGAGACGACGCCGTCGGTGGGGCGGGCGAGCCGGACGCCGACCACCGTGGTCTGGGGATAGTCGCCGCGGATGGCCTCGAACCGATCGAGGCGTTCCTGATCGAGGATGAGCACGGACGGGTCGGCGTCTTCGAGCGCGTACCGCATCTCGTCGGCCACCCACCAGGCATTCATGCCGATCACGCGGATTCCGGTCGAGACGCAGGCCCAGTAGGCGAGCAGCCATTCGGGGAAGTTGCGCATGGCGATGGCCACCGAGTCGCCGCGGCCGACGCCGCGCTCGGCGAGCCAGGCAGCGATTCGTCCGACGTCGCGATGAGCGTCTGCGTACGTCCAGCGCTCGGTGCCGTAGACGAGGTAGTCGTTCTCCGCGTGGGCTTGCGTCGCGAGCCAGATCGCACGCAGGTCCGGGGGCGCGTGCTTGTACGAGCGGAGGGCCACGCCGCGGACTTCGGTCGGGACGATCTCGAAGGGGGCGCCTTCGGCCGTCAGGGCCTGTCGGGCGGCGGTGATACGGGCGGCGACGGATTCGGGCAAGACGAGCCTCGGGATTGGGGTTCGATCGGCGGCAGATGCTAGACCGGAAAGACGGGATTCGTGGAGCGGAGCGGGATGGAAAACCCGGAGTGTTGCGCGATCCTCGGAGGGCAGGAGAAGTGATGCCCGCCGATTTCGACAAGCCCCCCCGGTCCCCGGTCGTTCTGGATCAAGCCTACGCCGATCCGGAAACGGTCCGCGCGCTGGTCCGCCGGGGGGGGCCCTATTGGCCGACGATCCGATACGTCGCGAGCACGACGGAGCTCGCGGCCTACGGCGGCGAAGCGAAGAAGCTCTCCGTCGTCCCCTGGTTCCGTGCGGACTGGGCCTATGGCGAAGTGAACGTCCCTGGGGCCGAAGTGATCCTCCACAACCCGGCTTTCATCGAAGCGGCCCATACGGTCTTCGACGCGGGCGTCGTGCGCCCTCTGGTCGTCTACGTGAACGCGATGGGCCCGATGGGCGCGGGACCGGCGCACATCGACGTGCCGGCTTTCAGAGGCCTCGATCGGACGGAATACCCTGTGACCTTCCTCCACCTGATGCATCGCTCTGGTCTCTTCGAGTCCCATCGCGTCGAGATCGCGACCGCCGTCTCCTGGTTCTACGAGGGAGCACGCGGCGAGTTCGAATACTGGGCCGACGGCGTCGCCGCGCCCCCGCGCCGGATCGAGGCGCCCCTCGACAACCGGGCGGTCGTGGGAGACAACGAGGTGATGTTCCACCGCGTCGCGCCGATCGGCGCGGACGCGCCCCCGATGATCGAGGACGCGACTCTCGGTGTCGAGCTCGTCCCCGAGGAGGAAGGCTCTGACTGGGTCGCGCTCGACGAGGGACGCGAGCTGCTTCGTTATGCCGATCGGGACGTGCGGATCTCGGTCTCCTGGAAAGCGGAAGTCTTCGCCGACACCGAGGCCGCGCGGGTCCGCGAGGAACACCTCGACGACCTCGTGCTCGAAGACGTCGTCGACAGGCTGCTCTCGGATCTCGCGGCGCACGGAACCACGATGGCGCATCCGACGGACCCGCTCCGGGACGAGGCCTTCCTCTCTGCCCTCAACGCCACCTATCCGATTCCGGCCCCGGCGGCCTGAGTGGAACGAAGCGGAGACCACGGAAGATGACCGACCGAAGCCGCATGCCGATCGAGTTCGGTGGAGACGCGACGGGCCCCTTGGCGGGGATCCGCGTGGTCGATCTCTCGACGATCGTGTCGGGCCCGCTCTGTGGCCAGATCCTCGGGGATCTCGGCGCGGACGTGATCAAGGTCGAGACGCCGACGGGCGATTCCTCCCGCTACATGGGGGGCGAGAGTCGCGAGGGCTTCACCGGCTTCTACGCTCAGATGAACCGCAACAAGCGGAGCATCGTCCTCGACCTGAAAACCGAAGCGGGCGTCTTCGCTTTCAAGCGTCTCGCGAAGACGGCGGACGTCGTCCTCGAGAACTTCCGACCCGGCGTAATGGACCGGCTCGGGATCGGCTACGAGGTCCTGTGCGAGGACCACCCCGGTCTCGTCTACGGCGCGATCAGTGGCTTCGGTGATCTCGGGCCCTACGCCGCGCAGCCCGCTTACGACATGGTGATCCAGGCGCTTTCGGGCATTGCCGAGATGATCGGCGAGCCGGACAAGCCGAAGCTCGTGAACAACCTTCTGGCGGACAAGACCGCCGGGATCACCGCGGCCTACGCGATCTCCGCCGCGCTCTTCGCACGCGAGCGGACGGGGGAGGGGCAGCGCATCGATCTCCCGATGTACGACGCGTTCTCGGCCTTCCTTCACCTCGACCGGATCGGCGCGGAAGCCTTCGGGAAGCCCCAGGCGGACACCTCTGCCGTCGCGGATCTACTCTTCCGTCCCTGGGAGACTTCCGACGGGAAGGTCGTGGTCCTCATGATCGAGGACCATCAGTGGCAGGCCTTGTGCCGCGTCGTGGGGCGCCCGGAGGTGGGCGAAGACCCGCGCTTCAGGACGATCGTCGACCGCTTCGTGAATGCCGGTGAACTGATCCCGACGCTGGCCGAGGAGCTCCGCAAGCGGACGACGGCCGAAATCGTCGCGGGTGCCCACGCCGAGGGGACGCCCCTCGCGAGGATCCAGGACCTCGACGGCTTTCTGGAGGATCCCCAGGTCCAGGCGAGCGGGATCGTCTTTCCGCTCGAGCACGAACAGGTCGGCCCGATCCCGGCGCTTCGTCAGCCGGCGCGGTTCTCTGCCACGCCCGCGAACGTGCGCCGCTCTTCACCGGGCCTCGGCCAACACACGGAAGAAGTCCTGCGCGAAGCCGGCCTCTCGGAGGACGAGATCGCCGCGCTGCGCGGAGAAGAATGACCGGCGAAGACGCCGGGATGGAGAACACGATGTCCGAGAAGAACGCCGACCGATTGATCCGAGGCGGCACCGTCGTCGATGGAACCGGAGCCCCCGCCTATCGCGCGGACGTTCGGATCCGGGACGGCCGGATCGACGGGATCGCCCCGTCGATCGCGCCCGAAGACGGGGAAGCCGTCTTCGACGCCACCGGGTGCTATGTCACGCCGGGCTTCATCGAGAGCCATACCCATTACGATGGCGCCATGTGGTGGCAGTCGGACCTCGACCCGCTGCCGGGCTACGGNGTGACTTCGATGGTNCTCGGCAACTGNGGCTTCGGCCTCGCGCCGCTTTCCGACGACGCGGCGATCCGGNACGAAGTGATCCAGATCTTCACNTTCTTCGAGGACTTCCCCGAGGCGCCGTTCCACGAGTTCCTGCCCTGGAATTGGCGNAAGTGGTCCGANTACGCNNNNGCNGTNGACGAGNACGTNCGCGTCCCCGTCCACTTCGCGACCTTCGTCAGCCACATCACGCTGCGNCTCGCGGTNCTCGGTCTCGAAGCCTGGGAGCGGGNCGCGACGCCTGAGGAGGTCGGTCAGATGGCGGCGCTCCTNGAGGACGCGCTCGCCGCCGGCGCGCTCGGGCTCGCCTCGAACCTCTTCGATCACGACGGGGACGATCGCCCGATCCCGACGCTCCATGCGACGGACGAGGAATTCCGGGCGCTGCTCGAAGTGCTCGCCGCCCACCCGGGCACGTCCTTCCAGGTTCCCGTCGACAGCATCATGCGCATGACGTCGGTCCCGAACGTGGAGCGGGTCGCTCGCCTCGCCGAGGGGCTCGATATCCGGGTCCAGTGGGCGGGGATCCCGAACGAGATGTGGCAGAAGCAGGCGGGCCTTCAGGCGCCGCTGGTCGCGCTCCACGAGAAGTTCGCGGAAGAAGGGCGAGATTTCTGGACCGGCTTCATGCACGCGCCGATCACGACGTCGGTCAGCCTCGAGGCTTCGTTGCTCTTCGCTCAGTCGGGAGACTACGTATGGCACGAGGTCGTGCTCGCCGAGACCGAGGAAGAGAAGCGGGCCCTGCTCGCGGATCCCGAATGGCGGGCGAGAGCGCGTCACTCCTGGGACGTCGAGTCGAACGAGACGGCGCCCTTCCGGAATCCCCAGCCGATGATTCTTGAGCTGTCCGATAACGGCGTCGGTCCCGTCGGCACGACTCTCGGTGAATACGCGTCGTCGCGAGACCTCCACTGCTCCGACGCGCTCGCGGAGTGGATGCTCGAGAACGGCATCGGATCGACGGTCCGGTTGCCGGACTGGGAGAAGGACGTGGAGATGACGCTCCGCCTTCTGCGCGACCCCAAGAGCGTCGGTAACATCAGCGACGCAGGGGCGCACGGGAAGATGTTCTGCGGGGCCGGCGACAACATCCTGCTGCTGACCCAGTGGGTGCGCGACGAAAAGCGCCTTGGCCTCGAGGAGGCGGTCCACGCGATGACCACGAAGCTCGCGCGGCACTTCGGCTTCGCGGATCGCGGCGAGATTCGCGAAGGCTTCCGGGCAGACCTGACCGTCTTCGACCTCGACGAGGTCCAACACCGACCGAAGATCAAGGTCTTCGACGTGCCGAACGGAGAGAAGGGCCACACCTGGCGCTACTCCCGGGAGGCAGCGCCGGTCCGGCTGACCCTCGTCGAAGGTGTCGCGACCTTCGAGAACGGCGAGTCGACGGACGCGCGCCCGGGCCATGCCCTCGCGCCGTCGGCCTGATCAGGGCTCGATCACGACTTTCAGCGATTCCGAGTCGCTTCGCGCGAATTCGAAGGCCTCCGCCGCCGCGTCGAGCGGGAAGCGGTGGGTGTTGACGATCTCCGCGATGCGTGGATTGCGACCGAGGAGCGTGGCCGCCGCGTCGACGTCGCGACCGGTCGCGCTGTGTCCGTAGAAGGCGCCGAACACGACGGTGAGTTCCTTGACGAAGGCGGTCGTGAAGTTCCACGTCTTGGGCGTGTAATAGCCGGCGACGAGGGCGAGGGTGCCGCCCGGGCGGGCCCACTCCGCGGCCTTGTGGATCGATTCTTCCGATCCGTCGGCCTCGATCACGAGATCATATTGCCCGCTCGGCTCCACGCCGGCCCCGAGTCGCGCGGCCGCTTCTCGTTGGAAGGCGCGATCGCCCTCGAAGTCGACGTGCTCGCCGCCGCGGGCGAGCGCGGCGGCGACCGCGATCACCCCGAATCCCGATTGGTTCGCACCGACGACGAGAATGCGTGTGCGGCCCGTCGCGCGTGCGAGGTCGAGCGTGTGGAGATGGATCGCGAGGGGCTCGATCAGATTCGCGCCATTGGTCGCGTCGAGGCCGCGAGGGAGGGGAACGATCGAACTCGCGGGAACGATGACCTCGTCGGCCATGCCGCCGTCCTGCCCGATTCCGATCAGGCGCGAGTACCCCTCGACGCACCACACCGAGTCTCCATTGCGACAGAGCTCGCATTGGCCGCAGGGTACCGTCGGCTGCACTCCGACCGGCGTTCCGTCGTCGAGGACCCCGGCGAACTCGTGACCGAGGGTGAACTGGAGCGGTCCCATCGCCGTCAGGTTGAGATCAGTCTGGCAGATGCCGATCGACTGGACCTTGATCCGGACGCCGTCGGCCTCCGGGCGCGGCAGGTCGACGACCTCGATGCCGTTCTCGGTTCGACGGACTCCTCGCATGAAATGTCCCCCTCTCTGGCTCTGGAGGAGTGAACGCTACGTGGCGGCGTGCCGCAATCCCGGTTCCTAGGCGGCCGACTCCACAGCAAGGCCCAACCACCAGATCAGTACGATCCAGAGAAGCGGCGCGAGCACCACCCAGAATTTCATGCGAGGAGCCCGCTGTTCACCGCAGCGAGGTCAGCTGCCTCAGATCGGCGACTTCGAAGGCCCAGTGCCATAGGCCGAGTCCTCCGAGCAGCGTGCGCTCGTGTCCGAAGAAGAACGGGGGCGGGTCGACGTTCGAGCGATACGAACCGTTTTCCGGCGCCAGGCCTTGGATCCGGGCAGCGGGGGGCAGGAACGATCCATCCGCCCGGAAATGATCGAGCCCGGGTTTGTGTCCGGTCCCGAGGATCACGACATCGTGGATTCTGCTCATAATTGAGCGTCTTGTCGTTTGCCCGATTCGGGGGAGGGAAGCGTGAGCATCGGAGCATTGCTTCTCCTCCCCCGCGCGATCGGAGGGCGTGATCTCCGATCGCGGCCGTGTCCCTCTTGAACTATCTCCGTGGCCGTACGTCGCGGGGTATCCGCTTTAAGCCGGGACCGCCCTCGGGCCGGTGATGAGAGATCGAGATTCCATAACCGGGGGGCGAACTGGAACGAAGCACCCATGGTGTCGAGAGCGCACCTCGCCCCGACTCACCTCCGAATCCAGTTCTTCCCCCGGCAGGATCATGGCCGTAGACTGCTCGGGGCCAGGGCTTGAGCCGCCCCGTCCGAGAAGCAGGCAACGTTGCGAACGAGCTGTAGGAGGGCCTTGGTCACGTCATCCGCAGTCGGGCAGAGTGCCCCGAACGCGAGGTGATGGAGTTGCCCGGCGGCCTCGAGGAGCAGCCCTTCGGGATCTATCGCGGCTACGCGGGCTCCCGTTCCGTCGAGTTCGACGAACTCCCAGAAGAGCGCCTCGATCAGTGGTGCGTGGAAGAGGTTCAGGTGATCGACGAGGTCGGATTCCTGCTCGAGTAGCGCCGCGTCCTCCAGCAGCCATTCCGATGCCAGGAAAGCGTGCGGGCCGGCATCGGCACAGCTCCACACGACCACGTCGGGATCGAGGCACCACTTCATGGAGTGGTCGGGATGGAGTGCGCGCCACCGGTCCGCGTCGTTCGGGTTCACGTGCGGTCGGACACGGCCTTCGATGACGGCGAAGCAGCGCTTGGTGCCAAGCCAGAGCCTCGTGGCCTTGCGGGGGCGGGCGACGACTGGGACGTCGTTGCCGAGGAGTATGGAGCCGTCCTGGGTCATCGCGATACCGACGGCTTCTTCGATGTCGGAGCCTTCGATGGAAGCGAGCGCGAATCGCTGCGTCCGCGCGAACGCGCGCGCGAAGCTAGCGGGAGTAGAATTCGACAACGTACTGCTCCTCGCAGAAGACCGGGATCTCGGTCCGTTCGGGGAATCGGGTGAGGGTCGACTGCAGATCCTCCACGTTCCGGTCGAGATAGGNGGGCGGCGCATACGCCGCGTGNTCCATATCGAACATCTGAAGCTTGCGACTCTTCGCGCGGACGCGGATCGTATCGCCGGGCTTGAGGGCCTGNGANGCGGTTCGNACGCGGCGGCCGTTGAGCTCTACGTGGCCGTGGGCCACGACCTGGCGCGCGGCGAAGATCGAGGCGACGAAGCCGCTTCGGTAGACGAGGGCGTCGAGGCGGCGCTCGAGCAGGCTAATCAGATTCTCGCCGGTTCGTCCGGGCTGTCGGCTCGCGCGCTTGAAGTACCGGCGCATCTGCTTCTCGGACACGTTGTACTGGAAGCGAAGGCGCTGCTTCTCGAGCAGTTGCAGGCCGTAGTCCGAGAGCCTTCGCTCTGCGCGGCCGCGAAGGGTCGTCGCCTTACGCTCCATCAGGCGCTGGGCCTTCGGCGTGATCGCGACGCCTAGCTGGCGGCTGAGCTTGACCCGTGCGCCGTTGAATCGCATCGGTGGGTTTCTCTCCAAGCCTGCTCGATGACAGAGATCGAGACGAGGTCGTTCAAGGGAACTCGACGCTGAGCGTGAGCAGCTGGCGAACGCGCTTTCGCGGCTTGGCTGGCTGAGGAGTGCCTAGAATACGAAAATGAAATTCATTTTCAATACCGCGATCGCAAAAAAATGCCCCGCGCGATTCAGCGCAGGGCGAGGGTGGAGCGGAGTCGGCTGATGCGCTCCCTAATTCAGGCGCTTCCGCCAGGTGTCGGCCGCATCGCGGACGGCCTCGCGGGCAGAACCGTGGCGCCGGATGCGCTTCACGCCGTCGCTGCGGTCGTCTTCGAGGAGGTACTCCTTGGGCGCACGGGGGTCGTTGCGTACGCGGACGGTGCGACCCTTCTCGGGGTCGCGGAGCCGGATGCTGAATGCCAGGGGACGAAGGGCCATCGGGAAATCTCCTCCGGCGCGCCTGAATCGGGTGCGCGCCGCTGAGGGACTCTTCGGCGGCGGACGAGATTTCTTGAGCCTTTCGGGTCACTTGGGAGAGGTCTTGCACCGAAAAGAGGGGGTGTCCCCGCGATTTCCCTGCAGATCCGGCGATTCCTGACGCGATCCGCCATCCTCCGGCGCCATGACGGAGACACCGACGATCGGACAAGCGCCTGCGGACGAACTCGTCGCGCTCGCCCAGAGCGCGCGCGACGTCGCGAACGAACTCTTGCGCGTCCATGATGGCGACGACCCGCGTGTGCGCGAGGCGCGCGAAACCCTCGACGCCGTCGTCGCCAGGCTCGGCGAGATCGCGAGCCGCGCCGATTCGCCGCGTATCGTCGAGGCGATCGATCCCGCGGATACGCGCCCCTTCTACTTCCCCGGAAACCTCGCGCCCAGGGTACACGTCTCCCATCCGTGGATGACCGCGGAAGAGATCCCGAACGGACGTCGCGGACGTGTGCGTTTCGACCTAATGCACGAGGGGCCGCCCGGCTGTGCCCACGGCGGCCACGTGGCCTGGTTCTTCGACCAGGCCTTCGGCCATCACGTCGTTGCTCAGCAGATCGGCGGCCCGACCCATCGTCTCGAAGTCGTCTACAAGAAGCTCACGCCGCTCGGGAAGGAGCTCGACTACGAGATTCTGACCGATCGCGTCGACGGCCGGAAGATCTTCGCCAACGCTGTACTGCGCGACGGAGACCTCGTCGTCGCCGAAGCGAAGGCGCTCTTCGTTGCGCCGAAGGAAGCCTTCGCCATGACGAAGGAAGGGATGCGCGAGAGCGACTAGCTGTTCGCCTCGGCGGCTTCGTCGTCGTTCTTCGGGGCCGAGGGATCGAGGGGCGGATTCCGGCCTTCGAGGATGGCGTCGAACCGCGAGCGAAGGCGCGGCTCTGCGTTGTCGTGGGTCAGGATCCAGAAGCGCTCTTCCCGGATCGCGTTCACGACCTGCTCGGCGACCGTATCCGCCGGAACGGCAATCGCTTTCAGCGCCTCCGTCGCATCGCCCGTCCAGCCTCCGGCCATCGCCCGCGGCGGAGGCGCGTTCGTCTCGCGCAAATCGTCGGGACGGTTGCGGTCCGAGTCGGCGATCCCGGTCTCGACGTAGCCCGGACAGAGCACCGATACCCCGATCGGTGTATCAGCGAGCTCCAGATAGAGCGTCTCGGCAAGGGCGACCGCGCCGTGCTTCGACATCTGATAGGCGGCGTTGCCGGGGACGACGGTCAGTCCCGACATCGAGCCCGTGATCACGACATGGCCCGCCTCGCCGCTCTCGAGCAGGCGGGGGACGAAGGCCTTCACGCAGTGCAGCGGGCCCCAGAGGTTCACGCCGAAGACCCACTCGAAATCGGCGATGGGGCGCTCCCAGGTGGGCCCGACCTGCTGCATGACGCCGGCGTTCGCAAAGAGGAGGTGGACGGCACCGAAACGCTCGACGGCCGCATCCGCCAGCGACTCGACCGCCGCGGCGTTCGAGACGTCGGTCTCCACACCGATCACGTCTGCCCCTTCGGCCGCCAGCTCGGTGACGGCCTTCTCGAGGGCGTGCGCCTCGACGTCGGAGAGGACCAGGCGTGCGCCTTCCTTCGCGAGTCGTTCGGCGAGGGCACGTCCGATTCCGCTGGCGGCGCCGGTCACGACGGCGACTCGATTCGTCAGGTCCTTCATCGTGAACACTCCCTTCTTTCTCGCGTCGCCGGGGCGATCATGCTTTGCTCAGCACGCGGAGGATCACGTGCATCCATACGGGGATGATGAGGACCCAATAGGCTGCCATCCACGTCACGCCGATGATTCCGCCCCAGGATTCACTCGACGTGGTCCGTTCCCGCACGAAGAGCGCGGCGCGAACCCGGTCCGCCATCGAAGCCTCGGCGACCTCCGGCGTCGGGCCGGCCTCCTGGGTGTCGGCGTTCTTCGCCAGGAAGCGGAGATGAAAGGCCTGCCACGGCAGGTATCCCACGCCGAAGACGAGCGCCATGATCAGCAGCAGGCGGCTGTCGTCGTTGCTCGTTCCGGCGGCGAGGAGCCAGGTAGCGCCGACGGTGTTCCCCAGGAAGAGAAGCAGCCAGCCGACCTCTTCGTAGACGTAGAGGCGGTAGCGACCAGTCAGGATCGCCGTCCACACGAAGCCCTGAGAGACGGTTGCCGCCAGAACCATGCCGATCGCGATCGCCTGGATGCCGGGGCGGCCGACCGGGTCGAGCCGGGTGAGTGCGTACGCAAGAAAGTAGACGTAGGCGACCTCGGAGAAGGTCGCGAGGACGCGCGTCAGGAAAGCGGAGGAGAGGACGGTGTCGTGCAGGACGCGGTTGCCTTCGTATCGGTTCGGGAAGAAGCAGCGCCACGCCGAGACGGAGAAGAGAATCGCTCCCGGGACCACGAGATGGGGATCGCGCTGCTCCGCCGGAAGGGTGAGCGCATGGACCACGAAGAAGAGGTTCGTGATCGTCCCGATCTTGAGGGCGTAGAGGAAGGGCCTGAGGTCGCCTTGCATTCTCGCGGACTCAGGACGAGGGAATCGCGCCGGATTCCATCGCCTCGAGCATCGGCCGCGTGCCCCCGCCATCGACCAGCCAGTCGACGCCCGTCACGAAGCTCGCTTCGGACGAGCACAGGAAGTTCACCACCGACGCGATCTCCTCCGGCTGTCCCGAGCGACCGAGGGCCGCGGTCGCAAGCAGCGCATCGATCGCCGGCTGTTCGCCGCGCTCGGCCTCGCCCATCGGGGTCTCGATGAGCGCAGGGGAGACAGAAACGACGCGCGCGCCCCGCTCACCGAAAGCGCGGGCCTGCGTGGCGACGAGCTGGTGGACGCCGTACTTCGAGAGTGAGTAGGCGAGGGAGGCGACCTCCCAGGCTGTAGGCAGCAGGGCTTTCGCCTTCTCCTTGAATTCCTCGACGAGGGGGTTCGAGACCAGCGCCGTGATTTCGGGCGTGATATGGGGTTTGAACACGTGTCCCGCCTGCGAGGCGAGGATCACCACGGCGCTGCCCTCGCTCGCGAGGGGAAGGAAGTCGCGGAGCAGCTCGGCGGAGGTGACCAGGTTGAGGTCGAGGATCAGGTTCGCGCCGGCCTGGCTGCCGGCCACGCCGGCGGAGTGGACGAGGGAACGGAAGCCGCCGCGGGCTTCGACGCGCGCGCGCAGCGCCGCGCGCACGGCCGGGTCGGTCAGGTCGCCGGCGAGGGTCTCGACCTCGGCTCCGCGCGTTTCGAGCGCCTTCGCGCTCGTTTCGAGTCCCGAAGGCTCTAGATCGACCAGCAGTAGCGGGCCGGTCTCGCGCAGTCGATCGGCGGAACAGAAGCCGATTCCGCGGGCGGCGCCGGTTACGACATGGGGGGCGGATTCGATCATCGGATTCTCCCTGGTCTCGAGCGCGCGATGTTAGCTCGCGATTCGTGGCCACGAGACGAGGTGACACGACACCGTTTCGGCCCCCTTCCGGGCCCGATTGCCCCGCCGGTCGGGCCATCGTCGCCCGGCGGGAGGTCGCTAGACTCTCGCGATTCGTTCACGCGCCGCTTCCAGGAAATCTCCGTCATGCCCAGTTCACTCGACCAGCTCGATCTCACGAACCCCGACCTCTATCGCCAGGGCTTTCCGCACGAGGTCTTCAAACAGCTTCGCGACGAAGCGCCGGTCTGGCGCCACCCGGAAACGGCCGACTTCTCGGACGCGGGAGGCGAGAGCTTCACGGTCCTGTCCCGCTACGAGCATATCCAGGCGGCCAATCGGGATCCCGAGACCTTCCTGTCGGCGAAGGGGCCCGGTCTCGGATACGAAGGCACCGGGCTGATGCTGACCGACATGGACGGCGCGAGCCACCTGCGCCAGCGGAAGCTCATCAGCTCGGGCTTCACCCCGCGCATGACCCGCCGACTCGAAGGTCTCGCGCGGGAGTGGGCGGTCAAGATCGTCGACTCCGCGATCGAGAAGGAGACGGTCGAGTTCGTTCAGGAGGTCGCCTATCAGCTTCCGATGCACATGATCGCGGACATCCTGGGCATTCCGCTCGAGGAGCGTGACTGGCTCTTCAAGACGACGAACGACATGCTGCTCTGCGTCGACCCCGAGTACCCCGTTTCGGAGTCCGAGCGAGAGGGCCTGGCGCAGAGCGTCTTCGGGTACGGCCACGAGATCCTAGGGCGCAAGCGAGAGAGTTCGACGGACGACGTCCTCTCCCTTCTTGCGACGGTTTCCGACGACCAGGGGCCGCTCAACGATCTCGAGCTCGATGCCTTCTTCATGCTGCTCACCGTCGCCGGGAGTGAGACGACTCGGAACGCGATCTCGAGTGGCCTCCAGAAGCTGATGGCGGAACCGGCGCAGCTGGCCGAGCTGCGCGAGGACCCGACGCTTCTGAAGAGCGCGACTGAGGAGATCATCCGCTGGACGTCGCCGGTCGCCTACTTCAAGCGGATCGTGGCCCGGGACACCGAGATCGGTGGGGTCGCCCTCTCCGAGGGAGAGCGCGTCTCGCTCTGGTACCCCTCGGCGAATCGGGATGAGCGCGCCTTCGACGATCCGATGCGCTTCGACATCCACCGCAAGAAGAACGAGCACGTCGCGTTCGGCGGCGGCGGGCCGCATTTCTGCCTCGGCGCGCATCTCGCCCGGCGCGAGATCATGATCCTCTTCGAAGAACTGCTTTCGCGGACCGAGAGCATCGAGCTCGTCGGAGACCCGACTTGGAGCGTGCTCGGAATCGGCAACCCGATCCTGCTCTCGCTCGGAAAGCTCCCGGTTCGCCTCAAGGGCGCATAGAGGATCTCGCGTGATTGACGACCGCGGCGTTTTGGAGCCTTGGCTCGACCGCGACAGGAAGTCGTCGATCCGGCATCCGATGCCGGTGGATCGGGCGATGATCGAGGCCGGACCGGTGGTTCGGCGTGGCCGGCATGGAAAGCGGGCGGATGCGCCCCGAAGGATGGCTTTGGGAGAAGCGCATCTGCGACTTCGCGCGCTCGTAGTGGCCACGCTCTCCGGTTCCGCCGCGGCGCTCCTGGCGGCGGTGCTCTTCGAGGCGACCGCGTCGCAGGCCGTCGAGATCGATCCGGGGGGACAGGTCGCCATGATGCCGCCGGTCGGCCCGCATTGGGTCTTCGTACCGGATCGGCTCCTTCAGACGAGCTTCATCTTCGACGGCGATTCGGCGGAGATGCTCGGCGCGATCGCGAGCCCGGGGCTCCTGGTGGCCAAGCTGCCGCCGGTCGCGCGGACTCGGAACGAGATCTATTCGGTCGACGTCGACTACGACCGGGGCGTGCGCGGCAAGCGGACGGACTACGTCACGATCTACGACGCGCGAAGCCTCGATGTCGTGGCCTACGTCGACCTTCCCGATCCCGTCTCTGAGAGTAATACGAGCCAGCATCACGTTGCGCTCCTCGACGGGGAACGCTTCCTGATCGCCTTCAGTCAGTTTCCCGATGGGGTCGGGGTCGTCGTGGATCTCGAGGCGCGGGCCGTCGTCGCGCGCGCGCCGATCGCCGGATGCGCCGGCGTTTACGCGACCGGGCCCCGGAGCTTCGCGACGCTTTGCGGGGACGGCACGACCGTGCAGGTCGGCCTCACGGAAGAGGGCCAGGTGGCTTCGGCCGAGCGAAGCGCGGGGTTCTTCGACGTGGTCGCGGACCCGGTCTCCATGGCCGGTGTCCGGAGCGGTTCGACCTGGCATTACGTGAGCTTCCGGGGCGACGTGCATAGCGTCGATTACGCGAGCGCGAAGCCCGTCGCGACCGGCCCCTGGTCCCTGGTCTCCGCTGCCGAGAAGGAAGGGGGTTGGCGTCCAGGTGGGCTCCAGCCCCATACTCTTCACGTCGCCACGAACCGACTCTTCGTCCTGATGCACGAAGGCGAGCCCGGCAGCCACAAGGACGCGAGTCCTGAAATCTGGGTCTTCGACGTCGAGGCCGGGTCGCGGCTCGATCGATTCGAAGTGCCGAATCTGGGCGTCGAGTTTCTCGGCCCGATGTTCGGCCTCGCGCCGGACAGCTTCGGACGCACCGTGCTGGGCTGGCTCGTGCCGAACGAAGGCGCCCATGCGATCGTCGTTTCCCAGGACGCCGAGCCGCTCCTCTTCACCCGGAGTCATGACTACGGAGTCGTCGGCGTGCTCGATGCCGACACCGGAGAGCACCTCCGTACGATCGGCCAGGCTGGGTTCGCCGGGCCGACGCTGGGCGTGCCGTGATGCCCGATCTCGATCCCGTCTTCTCGCACTTCGCGCGCTTCGCGCTCGCGTTGCTCTTCGTCGGTGCGGTACGCCACAAGCTCGCGGATCTGCTCCGCTTCGAAGGGATCGTGGCGGACTATCGACTGGCACCGGCACGCGCATCGTTCGGGATCGCGCGCGGACTCGTCGCTGTCGAGATCACCCTCGTGGCTGGGCTGCTCGTGCCCTGGACGGCAAGCGGCGCCGCGCTCGGCGCGGCGGGGGTGCTCCTCGTCTATGCGGTCGCGATCGGTGTGAACCTCGCACGGGGGCGAGACGAGATCGAGTGTGGTTGTGGCGGGCCGGGGGAGCGTCTGCGACCGCGACTGCTCCTACGCAACGCGGTCCTGGTCGGAGGCTGCCTCGTCGCGGCCGCGCCGATGACGGAGCGCGCGCTCGGCCCGCTCGACCTCTTCACGGTCGTCGCCGGCCTCGGGAGCCTCGCACTTCTCTGGACTGCGGGCGGGCGCCTCGCACGGATCGCTGATACGAACGTCGCCGGGAGCGCGGCATGACGCAGGCCCTCGTCGTTTCGGTCGTCGCGTTGTGGATCCTCGTGCTCGTCCTCGCCGGCGTGGTCTTCGCGCTCGCTCGACAGGTCGGCGTGCTGCACGAACGGATTGCGCCCGCCGGTGCCCTCGCGCTCTCGGACGGGCCGAAGGTGGGGGAAGCCGCCCCGGCCGTCGCCGCGGAGTCCCTCGCCGGGTCGATCGCGCGAATCGGGGAGGCGGATCCGGACGGCCGCGGGCGACTCGTGTTCTTCGTGTCGCCGCGTTGTCCCGTGTGCAAGAGCCTGCTCCCGACCGTCAAGCGGATCGCCCGGGAGGGTGCCGTCAAGCTCGTCATCGCCAGCGATGGTCCCGAGGAAGACCACGCCGGTCTCGCGAAGGAGCACGACCTCGCCCTCGACGACTACTACCTGTCCGCCGAGCTCGGTGTCCGATTCGGAATCGCGAAGCTGCCCTACGCCGTCTTGATGGACGGCGACGGCATCGTTCGCGGGCAGGGCATCGTGAACACCCGCGAGCACGTCGAGAGCCTCTTCGAGGCGGAGCGGATGCGGTTCGGCTCGATCCAGGACTATCTTCAAGGTCAGCGCGGGGGTGCGGTCGCTTCAGTGGAGCTGCCGATGCAGAGGAACGACGCATGAGCGGATTCGACGGAGGCTTCGAGAGACTCACGCGTGGGCTCGCGCGGAATACGAGCCGCCGATCGCTGCTCTCCCGCTTCGGAGCGCTCCTCGTAGGCGCGGCTGCGATGCCACTGCTTCCGGTCGAACGGGCGTCGGCACAGTCGCCCCGGGTCCCGGTGCCCGTCGAAGACGTTCCGGGTGACGAAGGCGACCCGACGAAATGCGACTACTGGCGTCACTGCGCGGTCGACGGCTTCCTTTGCGCCTGCTGCGGCGGGAGCGCGACCGCCTGTCCGCCCGGGACCGAGATGTCGCCCGTCACCTGGATCGGCACCTGCCAGAATCCGGCGGACGGCAAGGATTACGTGATCTCGTACAACGATTGCTGCGGCAAGGGCTACTGCGGCCGCTGCGGCTGCAACCGGAACGAAGGCGATCGGCCAGAATACCACTGGTACCGGAGCAACGACATCAACTGGTGCGCCGGCGCGAAGTCCCAGGCCTACCATTGTTCCGTCGCGCTCGTCGTCGGTCAGGCGACTGAAGCGCAGCCGGAGCAGTAGGCGTGCGACGCGCCGTCGGCGCGATCTTGCTCGCGCTTCTCGCGAGCCCCCCCGCCCGGGCGGAGATTCCGGCACGGGAAGCGTTCCAGCTGCACTGCTCGGGGTGCCACGGTCCGGACGGCCATGGCGCGGCGGAGTTCGTGCCGGACCTCCACGAGCTCGCCCCGCTCGTCGCGGCACCGGGCGGCCGCGAGTATCTGGTCCGCGTTCCCGGCGTCGCGCAGGCGCCGGTCGAGAGCGAAGCGCTAGCGCGCCTGCTCAACTTCGTCCTCACGGAGATGTCGGGGGTCGACGACCTCGACGCCTTCGACGCGGCAGAAGTAGAGGCGCTTCGCCGGCGCCCTTTCCTTGACCCGGTCGGCGCGCGGCCAGTTCCTCGTTAGGCGGCGTCGGGCCGATCTAGGATTCGCCGGGAACCGGGCCGGAGTAGGGCGGATCCGCGAGGGTGCGGATGAAGACGATCAGGCTGTTGATCTCGTCGTTCGAGAGGCTCGAGCCCCAGGGTGCCATCATCGAGGACTTGCCGACGGCCGCGCCGCCCTCGGAGATCACCCTGTAGATGTGGTCGTTCGAGAGCGCGTTCATGTAGACACCGTCCGCGTGCTTGGCCGGCGTCGGCCGAAGGCCGGTGGAGAGCGGACCGTCGCCCTGACCGCGGGCCCCGTGGCAGCTCGAGCAGTTGGCGCCGTAAACCGATTCGCCGCTCGCGAGGCTGATGCCCGCGGAGGCCTCTTCTTCCTCTGCGACGGCTTCGCCAGCGGAGAGCGCGAAAGCGTTCGGCGAGTTCGCGAGGCTCTCGTTCATCTCGGTAAGGCGGTTGCCGATCCGCTCGAGGCGCTCTTGCGCCATCTCGGCACGCACCTTCTCGCGGATCGCGCGGGTCTCTTCGGATTCGAAGCGTTCCGTCCCGTCGTCCCCGCAGCCGGTGAGCGGCAGCAGGACGGCGATCAGAAGGGCGAAGACGATGGACGACCGGACGCGCGTCGATTCCATGGCGCGGATCTCCTCAAAAGGATCGGATGCGGAAGGGGGGTCTGGACGGCCGGGAGGATAACCGCAGCGGGGGTCGCTTGTCTCCCCTCCTTTGGAGGTTCGCGAGCGGACCGAGGGTCTTTTCGGGCGCCGCGAAAGGCGAGTGGTTTCGGAAACTTGGAGGATTCCGTCCAGGTGGCCGCGGCCGGAGACCACGGTGGGGCGCGGGGCGACAGGCCCCGCTGTATCGGTCGCCGGGTGTGGAGAGAGGCGGAAGCGGCCCCCCTGCGCCGAGGCCTAGCCGGGGTTCTTCGCGATCTTCGCGACCCCTTCCGGCATCGCGACCCACGGCTGGGCCGTATCGCACCAGAACGCCGACTGCGGCGACATCCAGGAGGCATCGTCGAGGACGTCGGCCTTCGCGAATTTCACGCCGGGCATCACGCCGACTTCGCTGTAGAGCTGGGAGCCGCACTCGCCGCAGAAATATCGCGTGACGCCGTCGCCACTCGAACCGGGGACCATGAAGCCCTTCGGCTCCCCCGCTTCGGCGTGGAAGCCCGCGTCGGGGACGAAGCAGAAGGTCGCGAACGCGCTTCCGGTGGCCTGCTGGCAGTCGCGGCAGTGGCAATGCGACTGCCCCGAGACGGCGTCCCGGTCGAGGGTGAAGCGGATGTCGCCGCAGGTGTACCCTCCCGCCTGTTGGTTGGATCCTTCCGACATCGCTGGGCTCCTCGGCGATCGATCATCGATTCATCTTGCGTGCCGCCGGCATATACCTGCCCCGCCGTCCTCGCTCACGAGTCGGCCTTGCGAAGGAGCGCCAGACTGCGTCGCGAGCGTGAGCGAACTCGCGCCTGGGATCGGAACCGGGCGTCCCGACGGTCGCGCGCGCCGCACGCTACCGTCGAGCGTCCAATTCGGACGGCGATCCGGGGGAGGGGGCATGCTTCCCCCGACGCCGTCCGCCTGGGAGAGCCCATGTCTTTTCGAACGCGCCGCGCCTTCCTCCTGGTACTGACCGCGGCCCTGTCCGCGCTCGCGTGCGGCGAATCGCCGGAACCCGCGTCCCCTTCCGCCTTCGCCCCGGAAGCGTCTACCGGCGCCGAAGAAGATGCGCGTCTCGTCCGGTACACCGAAGAGCGGGCGCCCTGCGACCACTACACCCCGAACCGGCTGCCGCTCTTCGGAGATCTTCACGTCCATACCGAGCTCTCCTTCGACGCGGCGGCGAACACGATCGGGGCCACGCCGGAGGACGCCTACCGGTATGCGAAGGGGGAGGCGATCGATTTCTGGCCGATCGAGAAGGGGAAGCCGGTCGGGTCTTTCGCGATCGATCGCCCCCTCGATTTCCTGGCCGTCACCGATCACGGCGAGTTCCTCGGTGAGCGCCGCCTCTGCCGCGATCCCGAGTCGCCGCGCTACGACGCCGCGTTCTGCCAGCAGGCCCGGAGCGATGAGCGGACGGGCATGATGCTTTTCGGCCAGGTGATCACGACCGAGAACCCGGCGCGACTCCCGCAGGTCTGCGGGCAAGAGGGTCAGCTGTGCCGCGACTGGGCGCGGGACCCCTGGAAGCGACTCGGGGACGCTGCGGAAGCGGCGTACGACCGGAGCGCTGCCTGCACTTTCACGAGCCTCAAGGCCTACGAGTACACCGGAACGCCGGGCACCTCGAACTATCACCGCAACGTCATCTTCCGGAACGGCAACGTCCCGCCCTTCCCGGTCTCCTACGTCGACGCCCCCTACGACAGCGCGCTCTGGGAAGGACTCGACGCGGCCTGCCTCGAGGCCGATGGCTGCGAGTATCTGACCATCCCGCACAATTCGAACCTCGCGAATGGCCGGATGGCGCCCTACATGCGCCTCGCGCCGACGATCGAGAACCGCCGCGCCTACGCGGCGAAGCGCCAGCAGCGCGAGCCGATCATGGAGATCTTCCAGCACAAGGGCGCCTCCGAGTGCATCAACGGTCTGTCGAGCGTGCTCGGCGCGCCCGACGAGCTCTGCGACGTCGAGGCCGTCCGCTTCATCGGGCGCGAAGAGGTCTACGGCGTGACCAACGTGGACGAGAGCGGGAACCTGGCCCTCGGCGAAGCCCGTGAGGTCACGCAGGAGTGCGGCGAGGGCGAGATCGGGAGCTACGGCATGCTCGGTGCGGGCTGTGTCGACGCGACCGACTATCTCCGCTCCGGTCTGCTCGTCGGTCTCGAAGAAGCGGACGCGATCGGGATCAACTCGGTCAAGCTCGGTGTCGTGGCTGCGACGGATACACATGCGGCGACGCCCGGCGCGGTCGACGAAGCGGACTGGCGCGGGCACGTGTCGGTCGAATCGACGCCGCAGGAGCGGCTCCAGCCGGGTCTCCTGACCAGCGGGATCGATGGCAACCCCGGTGGCCTCGCCGGCGTCTGGGCCGTAGAGAACTCCCGGGACGCGATCTTCGACGCCATGCTGCGCCGCGAGACCTTCGGTACGTCGGGGCCGCGTATCACTCCGCGCTTCTTCGGCGGCTGGGACTACGATGCGGATCTCTGTGATCGGACGGACATGGTCGAAGCGGGGTACGCTGGCGGTGTTCCGATGGGCGGCGATCTGTCGGCACCCGCGTCTGCCGACGCGAAGCCGGTCTTCGTGGCGACGGCCACCCGGGATCCGTCGCGAATGGGCGCTCCGCTCCAGCAGCTTCAGCTCGTCAAGGGCTGGATCGATGAAGAAGGCCAGCGCCGGGCGCAGGTGATCGTGCTCTCCGGCGGCCCCAGCGATGCGAGTGTCGATCTTTCGACCGGCGAGCGAAGCGGCGAGGGCCACGACAGCCTCTGCGCAGTCTACCGGGACGAGGACTTCGACCCGTCGAATTCGACCTACTACTACGTGCGCGCGGTCGAGAACCCGTCGGCCCGCTGGAGCGTCTTCGACTGCCTGCGGCTGCCGGAGTCCGAACGCCCCGCGGTGTGCAGCGACGGCTCCTACCCGCAGACGGTCCAGGAGATGGCGTGGACCTCGCCGATCTGGCACGAGGCGAAAGAGTAGACGCAGGCGGATTCAGCCCGCGGAACGAAAAACGGCCCGCCGAGTCTGTGCTCGGCGGGCCGCGTAGTTCGAAGGCGGCCCCGCCGCCCACGAAGTCGGTCCGACTAGAACGAGATGTCCCACTGCAGGCGAACACGGTGGTCTTGCGTGTTGCCGTAGATGATCGCCGTGTTGTTGTCGTTGTCGAGGGTCAGGTAGGAGTAGTCAAGCGTGACCTTGTTGTTGTGGCCGTCGAAGAACCAGTTGGCCGCCCCCGTGAACTCCTGACGCGTCTGGGATCGAAGCAGGTTCGCCGTGGCGTTCTGCTCGGGCTCGCGGACGATCGCGTACCGGAAGGCGAGTTCGAGTTCTTCCGGGACGAAGTCGAAGAGTTCGTTCCAGAAATAACCGGCCTGGGCGTAGCCGCCCCAGTAGTCGGTGTCCTTCGTTCCGTCGGTCAGCTGGGCCCGGTCGCGCACGCGCTTCCAGTGGAATTCCTGCTGGATCGAGAGACCCTGATGCTTGAAGGCGAAGCCCTGGGTCGCCTGCGTGACGGTGAATTGGCCGTCTACCGAGCCGCCGGGGGCGCTGAACGCCTGCAGGTTTCCGCAGCCACTCGAGGACCAACGGGTGCAGCGACCGGTGTGCTCGGCGAAGCCGAACGAGAGGGAGCCGGTGGGCTTCTCGGTGCGTTCGACGTCGGTCTGGCGGAGCTTGAGGTCGCGACCGAGGAAGTTCCACTGGAGCCGCGCGGCGTACATGACGTCGTCATCGTCGTTCGCGACGCCACGTCCTTCACCGGTGAAGACGCCGAAGAAGTAGCGGAGGTCGCCGGGGGTGCCTTCGAAGAGACGCCCGCGAAGGCTGACGCCGACCTGACGGTCGATGGTGAACACGCGGTTGACGATCGAGCGCTCGACGAACTGCTGTCGACCCGAGGAGTCCACACGCTCGCGGTTGTAGTCGATCTTCCACTGACCGATGCGGAGCGCGATCTTCTTGTACTTGGCGATGTCGATCCGCCAGTCGATCACGCGGGTGTCGGAGCTGCCCCCCGAAGTGGTGCGGGTCGGCTCGAGGTCGACCTCGAAGTAGTACTTGAGCCAGGGGCGGTAGCCGTGGCCACCGATCTTCATGCGGAGACGCCGAGCCTGGAAGGTGAGCTCTTCCTGTCCGCCGAAGCTCGCGACGTTGCGCGGGTCGCTCCGGGTCGGCCAGGTCAGTCGGAACTGAGCCCGCCATTGAAGATTCGTCTGGAAGTTGCCGTCGGCGGTCTCGAGGCGGAAGCCCTTCTTGCCGTAGCTGGCCTTCACGCCGAGGTTTTCGGAAATGGCCGCTCGCACCGCCGCGTCGATTCGAGCGGTCAGATCGTCTTCCCCGTGATCGTGACCGGCGGAGACCGGCGGAAGATCGGAAGACTCCGTCTCGGTTTCTGCAGCCGCGTCCGTGTCGATCGAGAGCGCGTCGTACTGTTCCTGAGTGATCGAGCCATTCTCGAGCAGGACGTCGAGCAGCTTGGGGGCGCCGTCTTCGGCGACCGCCGGGGCTGCGAAAAGCGCGAACGAGAGCGCGAAAGCTGCGACCCGTCGCAACGTAAAGGGAATCACGATTCCACCTCCTTGAAGATTCGGTCGTGCTCGAAACCGCGATGGGGGACTCGCAGCAGCACGGGCGCAATCTTGGCCGGGGGATGTGGCATCCGTGTGACAACGTGATGAAGCTGTTACGGCAGAGTGAACCGATCGTGGAGCGCCGGTCGCGGCCGGACGTTTCCGTTTCGACGCGCCGGGTGTCGGGGAGGCCGTGCCCGCCTCTGTGTAAGGCATTGAAAAAAAAGCCTTTTTCTCTTCTCGCCGAGCAGGAGAACCCGGTGGCCCGGCGACGAACCGGATCGACCACGCGCTGATCCCGTCCCCTCGCGGGCGCTCTTGCCAGGAGGCGCCTCTGATCGAGCGCACGGCCTTCCGGGGAATGCCTCCGGAGAGGAAGGAACGCTGGAATCCGAGCCGCTTCTAGAATGGGGACGAGGCGAACGCCTAACGCGCCCGAAATGGATGATTGCGCGGCTGGGAGAGGATCGTGTCGGGGGCGTCCGAAAAGTCGTGGGCGTTGCCGAGAGCGCGCAGTCCTTGATCCAGTCGCTCAGGGGCGAAGGCGTGGCAGCCGCCCCCGACTTCGCGGGCGAACTCACGGGCGGTCTTCATGGCGTCGAAGTCGTGCTGCCGCCCGAGACCGATGAAGACGGCGCGCTGGAGGATCCACGCCGCCTCGGTTGCATCGGGCGTCGACCGGCTCGCGAGGACCTCTCGGAAGGACTTCGAGCCGATCGAGTGCGTTTCGAAGTCTTCGTCCGAAGCGCAAAGGATCCGGAGCCCTTCGAGGGACCAGCGAAGGACCTCGTTGCCGTCGACCTCGACGTAGCACTCTGCGCGTCGCTCGACGCGATCGGGGACGACGACGTCGTAGCGCCGTTCTGCGGCACCGCCGGACACGACGCGGCCGGCGTGAGCGATCGTCAGACAGCTCAGGTCGTGGAGATGGGTGCACTGGGCCTTCGGGGGCGTGTGTCGTACGAGATCCAGGACCGAAGCCCCGAGCCCGGCCTCCTTCATCTGCTGGAGGGGGGCGAGGGCTCCGGGGCAGGTGGTCCACGGTATCCGGTGAGGGGCGCCCTCGATCACCGTGACCCGTTCGTCATCGTGCGCGATCTCCACAGTGAAGTGATGAAAGTCATCGCCGAGCTCGCCCCTCGCTTCGGTATCGGTCGCGGCCAGCTCGATGCGGCGGCGATAGCAGCCCGTCCCGTATGCCCTTCGCTCCCTCATCGCGCGGCCACCGGTTTCTTCGACGCGCTCGCGAAGGGGAACGGCGAATCGGTCGCGTGTCGGCTGGCTGTGGCGTCACGCGCCATGAGGGTCTCCAAATCGGCCGAGTACATTCGGGACGAGGAGTGTGGCATACCCATTCCACCTCGGCGCTTCGCTCGGTGTAGGACGTGATCCTGGGTTGCGGCAGGGAATTCGGAAGGCGGGTCGGTCTCGATCTCTCTCGGCCGCCGGCGGCAGGGGACTAACGGACGGACGTGAGACCGGCGGTCTCTTCCGGTGTCGTCAGCGCGATGCCGAAGCCCGGAGGGGGGATCCAGGTGGTCGGCTCCTGCCCGTTGCGGACCCGAGACTTCAGGAAAAAGCGGCCGTCAGGCCCCCAGGCCGACCATTCGAGCAGGCTCAGGCGGACGAAGTCGTAGTCGACCCCGGCCACGCGAAGAAGACATGGATCGGCCAGCCGATCCCCATCACGTCGAGATGGACAAGGGTCGGCTTCCCGGTCGGCGCGGCCATCAGCCGGTCGAGCTGCTCGGCGAGGTCGGTCAGTCTGGAAGGGTCGGGCGAGATCGCATCTTCCATTCTTCGCGCTCTG
This sequence comes from Deltaproteobacteria bacterium, assembly GCA_002709835.1. Lineage (GTDB taxonomy): Bacteria > Myxococcota_A > UBA9160 > UBA9160 > UBA4427 > UBA4427. Next base: position 16,464 of record PAQX01000010.1, on the reverse strand, counting down.
CTAGGCGGGGATCCAGTTGCCGTGGAAGCCGTTAGGGACCCGGAGATCGAGCCGCGCGCGGGCGCGCGGGCCCGCGTCGAGGGACGTCGCGTCGAAGAGGACGAGATCGCTCCGGTTCTCGGCCCCGAGAAAGACGATCGACAGGAGGTGGCCGTCGCCCTCGGCGGCCTCCGCCGCGCGCGGAACGAAGATCGGTTCACCGACGAGGGCACCCTCGCCGGCGTGCCAGCGGGTGATGCGGCCCGTCTCGAAGTCGACGTGGCTCAGCTGGTCGAACATTGAGTTCCGGCCGGCGGCGGCGTCGCTCGTCGAAGCCATGTACCCGTGGCGGTAGGGAAGGCCCGCGAAGCGCTCGTCGAGCCGGGGGAACTCCGAGATGAAATCGTCGAGGACCTCGATCGTGGGGTCATCGCTTCCGCCCGACAGGTCGAACGTCCAGCGCTCCAATCGCCCCTCGGCATCCGAGGCCTTCGGTCGTTCGCCCTCCGGCGTCGGGAAGCCCGGTGCGCCGTCGTAGCGGATCATGTCCGCGACGAGGCGGTCCCCCTCCTCGAACGCGTTCATCGGATGGTAGACGTAGCAGGCCTCGGCCTCGGTCCAGCGGATCGTGTCGATCGCGGCATCGCGGCGGAGGAAGCCGAAGCGGCTGGTCTGCGCCGCGTCCCAGGCGATGGGAGGACCGCCTTTGATCACCCGCTCGAGACTCGTGGTCGCCGGAAAGACCGGGAAGACGACGAAGTTCCGGGTGGCGATGAAGTCGTGGACCATCGCAGCATACGGCGCATCGAAACGCTCGCTCCGAGTGAGCGTTCCGTCCTTCGCGACGACCTGGTAGGTCATCGTAGGTTGGCCCATCCCGCCGACGTTGTATCCGAAGAAGAGCATCTCCCCGGTCTCCGGGTCGATCTTCGGGTGCGCGGTCATCGGCCCTTCGAGACCCCCGTCGAACGTGAAGGGGCCGATCGATTCGAGTGAGCCCCGTTCCAGCTCGAAGGGCGGGTTGCCTTCTTCGAGAGCGAGCAAGCGCCCTCCGTGAAAGAGGACGTTCGTGTTCGCCACGTTGAAGGGCGTGCCCGCCGCCGCTGGATCGCTCGTCATCGGGTTGCCGAGGGTGCCGAAGAGTGCGCGGCCATGTTCCCGCTCGAGCTTCCACTTGTTCGTACGGACCCAGCGGTTTCGATAGGCGACGCGGCCTCCCTCGATGTCGAAGGCGTGGATCATGCCGTCGCCCGAGAAGAGGTGGTACTTGTCTCGCGGCGGGTAGAGTGGATTAGGGCCGTTGCGGACGAAGGTCCCAGCGAGGCCCTCGGGCCAGTCGCCTTCGATCTCGAGGTCGAGGGCATTGCATTCGGCACGCACCGGCGCGAAGTTGCCGCTCAGGAATCGGTCGTCGGGGAATCGCTGGGTCATGGTCTCTCCGGGTCGGCTTCGAGAATAGCCGCCTGTGCGCGCGTGGGTCGGGAGCAGCGAGCGCGTACTCGCGGTTCCCCCCGGCGGGTTGCCCCGGCCGTCGTGAGCGCCGAGACTCCCGCGCGCCCGGTGGAGGGCGGCCGAATCCGTCGCCGTCTACCGCTCGTGCCCCGCGCCCTAACGACACGAAGACATCCATGGAAGATCTGCAACGCCTCCACGAGAGCGTCGTCTTGGAATCCGAGATCGACGCCCTCGGACACATGAACGTGCGCCATTACGGCGAGCGGGCCCTCGCGGCGACTGCGACGCTTCTCGAGCGCATCGATCTCCCCGACATCGGTCTGGATTCGGTCACGCCGGGTGCCCACGACCTGCCGCGGCTCTATACGCGCTACCAGCGCGAGCAGCTCTCGGGCGTGCCCCTGGAAGTCCACGGTGGGATCGTGGACGTGACCGATCGCGGATTCCGTTTCTACCACGAGCTCCGCAATCCGGTGCGCGAAGAGATCGCCGCGACCTTCATGCACGACGTTCGCTTCCCGAATGCGGATCTTGAAGAGCCGCCCGTGATCGATCATGCGATCGTCGAGGCGCTCGAAGAACGCCGCATCGTGATCCCGGAGCATGGACGCCCTCGCTCGATCGATCTCGACGCGAGCACGCGGGCACCGACCCTCGAAGATGCACTCGAGCACGGCATGGCGATGCGCAAGCCACGGGTGATCGACGCGGATCTCTGCGACGAGACCGGGCGCGTCTCCGCGGACCGGCGCCCCTTCATCATGTGGGGTGGCGAGCCCCTCGATGGGAGCGAGCCGGGTCCGCCGGTCTACGACCTCGAGGGCGGTGGCCGGATGGGGTGGGCCTCCCTCGAAATGCGCTCGGTCCGACTCGGACCACTGCGAGAGGGGGCGCGTATCCAGAGCTTCGGGGCGCCGGTTCAGGTGAACAAGAAGACGAGCATGCGTCGCTTCTGGGTCTTCGACCTCGATTCGGGCAAGCCCCTCCTCGCGAACGACGTCGTCGACATCGCGCTTCATCTCGACGAGCGGCGCGCGATGGAGATTCCGGAGAGGATGCGCGCACAGCTCGAACAGACCTTGCGCGAGGATCTCCGCTAGCCGCGCCTACTGCTCGCCGACCGAGACCAGCAATTCGACCGTCTCCGCGTCGACACCGGCCTCCTCGAGCACCTCGCGCGTGTGTGCGTTGAGATCCGGCGCCGGGAAGGTGCCGTGCATGTCGTGCTCGGACAGGCGGAAGGGCGGAGCGACCGTCTGAAAACTTCCGTGATCCGGGTGGTCGATGGTCGAGAAGACGCCGTTCGCCTGGGTCCTGGCGTCCGTCACCGCTTCGAGCACCGTTCGCGCCGGCGCGCAGATCACCTTCTTGCCTTCGAAGGCGTCCGTCCATTCTGCGAGCGTCTTCTTGCGAAAGGTCTCATCCAGGGTCGCGACCAGCTCGCGGTTGTACTTGAAGCGATCGCGCGGGTCCTCGAAACGATCGTCCTCGAGGAGGTCCGGACGTCCGATCGCCTGGCAGAAGGTCGGCCAGTAGATCGTCGAGTCGATCATCACGAGCAGCAGCCAGCGATCGTCCGCGGTCGGGTAGTGGTTCCAGAGCGGATTGCGCGGGGCCAGCCGGTCGTGCCGCGGCGGAGAATGACCGGTCGCCAGGGCCTGGCAGCTGTCGTTGCCGCCGATGTAGAAGCCGACCTGCTGGAGGTTCACGTCGACGACCTGGCCTTCGCCGGTCTGATCCCGATGACGGAGCGCGGCGAGGATTCCCGTCGACATCGAGAGGGCCGCGCAGTGATCGCCTACGCCCGGACGGAAGAAGGCCGGGGGCGAGGCCGGATCGCGTTGCTGGTCCATCATGCCCGAGAGGGCCCAGAACGAAGTCTGGTCGAAGCCGGGATCGTCGGCCTGCTCGCCTTCCGGCGAGAATCCGCCGAGCCGCGCAACGATCAGCTCGGGGCGCTCGGCCCGGAGCGCTTCGAGGTCGAGCCCGACCTTCGCGAGACGTCCTGGCAGGGTGTTCGTGATCAAGATGTCCGCCTTCGCGATCAGCTGCTTGAGCGCGTCGACCGACTGGGGGAGGGCCAGGTCGAGCGCGAGGGAGCGCTTGCCGCGGTTGTCCATTTGATAGTTGGCACTGAGCGGAAAGTCGCTGTCGTAGCCATTTCGCTTGGGTGTCGCGAAGCGGTAGAAGTCACCCCAGGGCACCTCGACCTTGACGACATCGGCGCCGAGATCGACGAGCAGGGTGCCCGCCGCGGGGACCGCGACGTAGTTGGCGATTTCGACCACGCGGATTCCGGCGAGCGGTCCGGGCATGGGGCAGGTCCTCTTTCGTTGAGCGAGGCGCGATTCTAGGTGACCCGCCGAAAAGCGACGAAGACGTGGAGTACGGCGGGGGGCGGGGCGCTCGGATAGTCAATGAACGGGGCGGTTGCAGGTGAGGCGCTTGCGGTCTGCAGGCGTCGGGTCTGACGTGATGTCCCCGCTACTCCGTCACGTTCTCGACGAGTTCCAGCATGGTCCCGTCCGGGTCCTTGAAACAGACGAAGCGGGAGTCGGGTCGGTCCTCCCAGACGACGACCGCGGGGGCCCCGAGGATCTCGACGCCGTCCGCGCGGAGTTCTGCCAGATCGGTGTCGAAGTCGGAGGTCGCGAGCGCGATCCGGGCCAGGCCTATGTGATTGAGTGCCGGGTAGGGTGGGGCGTCGTCCCGTGGCGACTGCCACTCGCGCAGATCGATCACGAAGGGGGCGCCGCATCCCTTCAACCTGAAGAGCCCGCCACGCAGCCTATAGTCCTCGAAGCCCACCGCGCGGCAGACTGCCGTCGTGTTGGTCGGCGCGACCTTGAGCAGCAGTTCGAAGCCGAGCTTCTCGTAGAAGGCGCGGGATACGTCATAGTTCCGGCAGTTCACGTTGACGTGGATCAGGCCTTCCAGGTGCATCGCGCTCTCCTGTTTCGCGACGCGGAGGAGGAGATCATGGCGCGCCGAGGCGCCTGACTCCGTCCCCGACCGATTCCACCCGTGCCCACTCCCGTCCACTTCCAGGAGGATTCCCCGTGAGCAAACCCGTCTGTCTCGTGATCGGTGCCGGCGCCGGCATCGGGGGCAACGTCGGCAAGCGATTCGCCAAGGAGGGCTACCACGCCGTTCTATGTCGGCGGAGCGACGAAGAAGGCCTCGATCGGCTCGTGAAGGAGATCGAAGCCGACGGGGGCACCGCGAGCGGCTTCCTGCTCGACGCTTCGCAGCCGGATTCCCTCGAGGATCGGGTTGCCCAGGTGGAAGCCGAAATCGGTCCGATCGAAGTCGTGCTCTTCAATCTGGGGGCGCAGATCGGGAGCCGGCCCCTCGCGGCGACGAGCTACAAGCAATTCGAACTCGGTTGGCGCCTCGCAACCTTCGCGCTCTTCCGGCTCGCGAGCGCGGTCTGTCCGGCAATGGAGGAGCGCGGGCACGGGACGATCCTCGTGACGTCGGCGACGGCCGCCATGCGCGGGAACGCCGGACAGCACTCCCACGCTGCGGCGATGGGCGGACGGCGCATGCTCTGTCAGACCCTCAACGCGGAGTTCGCGTCCAAGGGGATTCACGTGGCCCACGTGTTGATCGACGGTGCTGTCGATGCGCCGGATACCCTCGGCAAGCTGCTGGGGCCCGAGCGCTTCGAGCAGCTGCGCGCGGCGCGGGGCCGCGAGCACGACGGACTGATGCTTCCGGCGGAGATGGCGGAGACGTATCTTCACATCGCGCAGCAGCATCGTTCATGCTGGACCTTCGAGGTCGATCTGCGTGCCTTCTCCGACACCGCCTGGTGGAACCACGAATGATGAAGATCGCCATCTCGGTCGGCAGCGCCTACTACAACGGCGAAGACTGGGAGGACGTGGCCAAGGAAGTTCACGGGCTCTGGATCGGCGGAGACAAGAAGGCGGCGGCGGAAGCGGTGCCCGACGAGATGCTGCTCCAGGCCTATCTGATCGGAACCGAGGATCGGGTGCGGGAGCGCATCCGTGCCTTCCGCGATGCGGGCGTCGACGTGTTCCGTCTCTCGCCGCAGGGGCGGACGCCCAAGGAGCGGATCGCGAACCTGGAGTACCAGGCGGATCTGATCCGCTCCGAGACGAGCTGAAGCCGGCGCCAGGACGAGCCGACGCTCCAGAAAGTTCTGCCGGAACGGGGAGGCCGGGCGTGACTTCGAAGCGACGGGCGGGGGCTGCCCTTCGCGGTGAGGCGATTCGTCAGCGCGACATCTGTCCGTCGTCGACGATGACCACCGTCCCGGTGACCATCTCCGACGCCGGGGAGAGCAGGTAGAGCATCGTGCTGTCGAGCTGCTCCGGGTCGCCGATCCGCTTGCGCGGGAAGCCCTGCGAGAGATCTCCCATTCGCTCCAGCATGCCGTCCATCATCTCGGAGCGGAACGAGCCCGGCGCGATGCCCGTCACGTTGATGTGGTTGCGGGACCACTCGACGGCGAGGACCTCGGTCATGCGGATGATCGCCGACTTGGTGACCGAGTAGAGCGCCGCGCCGATTCCGGCGTAGTTGTACGCGCCGACCGACGAGATGTTCACGATTCGTCCGGGCATTTTTTCCTCGATCAGGCGTCGGCCGACCTCGCACGCGAGAATCCAGGGGCCGCGCAGGTTCGTGTCGAAGACGTTGTTGATCAGCTCGAGGTCCATCTTGTGTGCGCGCTGGGCGTCGGGGATCCCCGCATTGTTGATCAGGATCTGGACGGGGGCGCCGAGCAGCTCCTCCGCGCGGGCGGGGGCCGCCTTCACCGCCTGGTCTTCGGTCATGTCGAGAGGCAGCGGGATCGCGGTGCCGCCGCGGGCCTCGATCTCCCTGGCGACTTCTTCGAGGCGTCCGACCCGGCGACCGGCGAGAGCGACTTTCGCGCCGCAGTCGGCGATGAGGTTGGCGAAACGGCGGCCGAGTCCGGAGGTCGCGCCGGTGACGAAGGCGACCTGGCCTTCGAGGTTCGTCTCGATCGTGGGGAGGGACATGGAAGGGTCTCCTTGGGAAACGGGGGAAGGGTTGAGGGGCGCGCCTAACGAAGCTTCTCGATCAGCTCGCTGATCGCCCGGATCGATTGCCCGGCGACCGCCGGCTCGATGTCGCGAGAGCCGGGCACGATCCGCAGGTAGTCGATGCCCGTGTCACAGACTTCCTCGAGGCGCGTGAGGGCGACGTCCGGCGGCTCGGCGATTCCGAACCGGTGGATGAACTCGTCTTCGAGGGCCTGGGCGTGGGCGCCGGCGGAGACCGCATGGTCGTCCATGTCGTATTTCTCCCGGAGATGGCGCGCGGCGGCGCGGACCTCTTCCGGAAGCGAGTCGATGTCCATCCCGTGGAAACCGGAAAAATGGGCGAAGACGGAAAGGCTGCCGCGAATCGATTCGCGCGCGACCTCGCGGTCCTCGTTCACGACGCAGTTGACGTAGGCCCCGAATCGGAGCTCGTCGGGGTCGCGGCCTTCTGCGGCGGCGGTCGCGCGGGCGCGGGCGATGCAGTCTTTGATTCGCACCGGGTCGGCGCCGACCGCAAAGCAGATCCGATCGGCGCGCCGCGCGGCGAGCTCGATCACCTTCGGCCCGGTCGCAGCGACCTCGATCGGCACGTAGGGGACGTCGACGCCGTCGAGCCATTCGATCCGGGTCGGGGTGCCTTCTCGATCGACGATTTCGCCGTCGAGATACGCGCGGAGCCGGGTGATGTAGGTCTCGAACTCGGCGGGCGGAGCCGGCTTGCGGCCGATCTTCGCCATCGAGGAGTCGCCCCGGCCGATGCCGAGGACGACGCGGCCTCCGCTCTCGACCTGGAGACCCAACGCCGCGCTCGCGGTGACCGCGACGTCGCGGCTGACCGGATTCGTGACGCCGGTCCCGATTTCGATTCGCTCGGTCGCGGCGGCGGCGAGCATCAGCTGACTCCAGACCTCGGGCGTGAGGTTCTGGGTGTCGGCGTAGACGAGGCTGTCGAAGCCGCGCTCTTCGGCGTTGCGGGCCATGGCGGCGGTGCCGCCGGGGCTGGTGAAGGTGAGGAGTCCGATCTGCATGGGGATCCTGCTTTCGCGACCGAGGGAGCCTTCAGCCCCAACCAGGGGAGTCTTCAGCCGCGACCAAGGGAGCCTTCAGCCCCGACCAAGATAGGGCTGCGACAGAGGCAGGATGATCGACGAGAGCACGTTCGTGCCCGGCGCCATGGTCACCATCGAGAGCGCAGCCTGCCCGATGTCCTCGAGCGGGACCATGCCCTCGGCTTCCGCGACCTGCTCGATGAGCTCGCCCCAGATGTTCGTGGGGACGTTTCCCGGGTGGAGAGCGCTGACGGCGATGCCGTGCTCCCGCGCGTCCAGCGCCAGCGAGCGGGTCATGCCGTCGAGCGCGAACTTGCTCGTCGTGTAGGCGACGGAGTGGGGGCGCGACATCTGGCCGGAGATGCTGCCGATGTTGAGGATGCGGCCCGACTTGCGCGGGATCATCTGCTGGAGCGCTTTCCGTGCACAGAGGAAGCAGCCCGTCACGTTCACGCCGATCACCTGACGGAAATCGTCGGGAGGCAGTTCGTGGGTCGGGCAGGGCTTCGCCATGCCTGCGTTGTTCACGAGGATGTCGACGGGACCAAAGTCGGCGGCGACGCGATCGAAGAGCGCTTCGACCTGGTCGTCTTCGAGCACGTCGGTCGGGATCGCGACCGCGTTCGGGATCTCGCTGGCTGCGGCTTCGAGGCGTTCGACGCCCCGCGCGGCGAGGATGCAGGTCGCACCCTCCTCGGCGAAGGCTTCGGCGATCGCGCGGCCGATGCCGCTCCCGCCGCCGGTGATGACGGCGATCTTTCTGTCCAGCTGTCCCATGGTGATGTGCTCCTGCTTCAGTCGAGGGGGTCTCGAGCGAGTGCGGAGTCTATTGCGCGAGCGCGGCATTCGGCCACCATCGGGAGCCGACGAAGAGTTCGGTGAAAGGAAGCCCATGACCGCCCCCCAGACCGCGAGCCGCAGGAAGCTTCATGAGCTCCTCGACCTGATCCGCGAGGTCGACGAGCGCCGCTACGGCCCCGAGTGGGGCATCGAGAGTCAGGGGGACGTCGCTGATGGCCACCGGAACCTGATGCACCTGCTCGAGGGAGGGCTCTTCTCCCATTTCGACGCCGACCCGGAGCGCCCCGTCTTCCGTCGAATCGTGTCGCCTACACGGAAGTTCCGCGGCGACAACGGCGACGCGATCTACTTCGACGCGGCGATCCGTGCCGATCGAGAGTACGTCGTGAAGGGAAACATGGCGGGAGCCGTCTATGTCTCGATCACGATCGAGGAGGGCCCTGGAGAGGGGGCGTACGCGACGGGAACTGCGGCGGGGCTCCACGACGGCGAGTTCGACGTCGACGATCAGGGCAACTTCGAGATCGTGCTCTCGTCGGCGAAGCGTGACCGGAACTGGCTCGAGCTGACGCCGGCCGCGAGCCGGATCACGACGCGTCACTATTTCGAAGAGGAGCGGTGCGTCGCCGGGGATCCCTCGCGCCCCATCCCGCTTTCGATCGAACCGGTCGTCGATCCCGGGGCGCCGCCGGCCTGGACGCCCGAGGGCCAGGACGAGCGCGTGGCCGCGGGAATCCAGCGCGTCATCAACTTCGTGCGCGGGGACACTCTCGATCAGCCCCCGCGGAAGCCGGAAGAGCAGCCGAGCTGGGTGTCGGCTACGCCGAACGTGTTCAACAAGCCGGAGAAGCCGGGGGACATGGCGTTCTCGGCGATGGACATCGCGTACACGATGGCGCCCTACGTGATCGGCCCGGACCAGGCCCTCGTGATCACCGGCCGCTTCCCGGATTGCCGCTTCGCGAACGTCTGTCTGTGGAATCGGTACATCCAGAGCTACGACTACAACAACCGGCGGATCTCGCTGAACCGCAAGCAGACCGTGCTAGAACCCGACGGCTCCTTCCGGATGGTCATCGCCCACCAGGATCCGGGCCTGCCGAACTGGCTCGATACCGAAGGTCGCCCCTTCGGCATGGTCTACTGGCGCTTCCTCCTGCCCGAGGGAGAAGTCGAGACGCCGCAGGCCGAGGTCGTCGATTTCGCTTCACTCTGATACGCGCCGGACGTGAACGCGAACGCCCGCCATCGGGTGAGTTCCGAGCGAAGCGCATGGATCTCTTAGCTGAGTGCGAGGCGGCCGAGCGCTTCGAGGGTCAGGCGTATCAGCTTGTGCCAGCGCCGAAGCCGCAGGTCATCCCGCCGTCGATCACCAGCTCCGCACCGGTGATGTAGCCGGCTTCGTCGCTGGCGAGGAAGAGCGAGGTAGGCGCGATGTCCTCGGGCGTTCCGACGCGCGGGACCGGGAGATTTGCGTGACTCGCGTCGAGCATGTCGCGGGTGATCTCGACGCCAGGGACGGCGTCGTTCAGGAGTGGTGTGTCGACGCCGCCGGGGTGGATCGAATTGATTCGTACACCGAGGGTGCCGAGCTCGAGCGCCGCGGTCTTGGTCAGGCCGCGAAGGCCGAATTTGCTCGCCGTGTAGCCCGGGGTTCCTGCGCGACCCACGATGCCCTGGATCGACGACACGTTCACGATCGAACCGCCGCCGGTCTGCCCCATCACGGGGGCTGCCGTCTTGATCCCGAGGAAGGGGCCGACCAGATTGACGTCCAGGACGCCGCGGAACTCTTCGACGCTGCAGTCTACGACCGGCGTTCTCTGGATGATTCCCGCGTTGTTGATCAGCACGTCGAGCCGGCCGAAACGTTCGATGGCGAGATCGACGACCCGCCCCCAGTCCGCTTCGCTCGTCACGTCGTGCTTCACGAAGCAGGCCGCGTCGCCGATCCCGTCGGCCACGGCCTCGCCCTCCGCCTCGAGGAGATCCGTCAGGACGACGCTGGCGCCCTCGGAGGCGAAGAGGCGTGCGGTGGCCGCTCCTTGCCCGCGGGCAGCGCCCGTCACGATCACGACCTTGTCGTCGACTCGACCCATCTTGCTTACTCCCGATCGCGCGGCGTCAGGCCGAGCGCGTGCCCGTTTCGAAGGAGGAGAGGTCGTCCTTATCGACGCGCTCCTTGTAGACCCCGAAGCCGTGAGGCCACTGAGTCACGATCCGTCCGTCGGCGGACCGGTAGTAGTCGTTCGCGCCGGACTGCCAGACGACGACCTGCTCGAGCTCGGACTGGAGCGTGGCGTTGTAGTCGTCCATCACCTCGCGCCGGACGTCGAGCCAGTCGGCCCCGGCGCGGTCTGCCTCGGCGATCATCCGGAGCGTGTACTCCACCTGGAACTCGAGCATGAGGATGATCGAGTTGCCGCCGTTGGTGTTCGGCCCGTAGAGCTGGAAGAGGTTGGGGAAGCCGCTGGTCGTGATGCCGAAATACGACTCGGGACCGTTCGTCCAGGCCTCCTGGATCGTGAGCCCATCGCGTCCCTCGACCTCGATCGCGCTCACGTATTTCTGGGTATCGAAGCCGGTCGCGAAGATGATCGTGTCGACTTCGCGTTCGGTTCCGTCCGGGCTCTTCACGCCCTTCGCCGTGATCTCGGAGACTCCGTCGGTTACGAGCTCGACGTGGTCGGCGTTAAAGGTCTGCAGGTACTTGTTGGAAGCGAGGGGGCGCTTTGCACCGAAGGGATGGTCGGGGGTGAGCTTCGCGCGCACGTCCGGGTCCTGGACGACGAGCAGCGCCTCGCGCCCCATCTCTTCCGCGGCCTGGAAGAACCCGGGCTCGAGATAGGTGAGCGACTGCTCGACGACGTCGAAGAGATTCTGGCGTCCTTCTTCGAGGAGTTCGGGCTGCGCGTGGAATGCGGCTTTCTGCTCCTCGGAGTAGGGCTCGTTCTGCTTCGGGAGAACCCAGTTCGGGGTGCGCTGGTAGACATGGAGTCGTGCGAGGTCCGAGGCGATCTCGGGGATGAACTGCACGGCGCTCGCAGCGCTGCCGATCACCGCGACGCGTTCGCCAGAGAGGTCGTGGTCGTGATCCCAGGCTGCGGAGTGGAACGTCTTGCCCTCGAAGCGGTCCAGACCCGGGATTTCCGGCCAGGAGAGCGGGCCGAACATGCCGAGGGCACTGATGACGAACTGGGACACGACCTCGCTCCCGTCTTCGAAGCGGACGGTCCAGCCGGCGGCGGCTTCGTCCCAGGTCGCGGAGACGGCGCCCATGCCGAGGCGCAGGTGGGGTTCGAGGCCGTGGTCCTTCGCGACGCCCTCGATGTATTCGCGGATCTCGGGCTGGGGCGGGAAGGGGCCGGACCAGTCGGGGTTGGGCGCGAAGGAGAAGCAGTAGAGGGGCGAGGCGATGTCGCACTCGAGGCCGGGATAGGTGTTGCGCTGCCAGGTCCCGCCGACACGCGGCTCGCGGTCGAAGATCAGGAAGTCGTCCTGACCGGACTCCTTCAGCTTGATGCCGGCGCAGAGGCCGCCGGCGCCGGCGCCGATGATCGTGAAGCGGGTCGTCGTGGTCTTGGACATCGCGGGGAGGGTCTCCGGAAGATCGTGGAAGCGCCTCCACGTGATAGCCCTCCGGCCGGCGGTTCGCCGCCGCCTTCCGCTACTGCAATACGCCGCTCACGACCAGCTCGATGAACGTCTCTTCGCTCTTCCCGAGGACCTCGCGGACGACGTACTCGTTGTGCTCTCTTCCGTCCATAGGGAGATCGCGTCGATCGCTGCAACGAAGGCGCGAGACCGACGAGAGTGCCAAGCCCCCGGAATTCGACCGGTTTCGGGACGCGTGACTCTTTCGCGCAATCGTGGGCCGCGGACGGACGGTCGCGCCCCATCCGCCGCTCGCCGCGATACACTCCGCCGCCGAATTCCGGAGGTCCCCATCGATGCCGAACCATGTCACCCGCGTCTACGACGGAATGCTGGAGATGCTCTCCAACGAGGAGAACCCGACGCCGATGGTGCGCCTGCACCGTGTCCTTCCCGAGGGCACGCAGGCAAAGATCTACGCGAAGCTCGAGTGGTACAACCCGTTCGGCTCGGTGAAGGATCGTGTCGCCGCGAACCTGATCAAGGATGCGGGCGAGAAGGGACTCCTCCAGGAGGGGCAGCAGCTCGTCGAGCCGACGAGCGGGAATACCGGCATGGGCCTCGCGATGATGGCGAACGCCAAGGGCTACACGCTCACCACGCCGCTCTCGAACAAGATTCCCGCCGAGAAGCGGGTCATGCTGAAGATGTTCGGGACGAACGTCGAGGAGCTCGAGGACGATTTGTGACCGGCCCCTGGGTCCCCGGAGGGGGCCATCGCACGCGCCATGGAGCTGGGTGACAAGCCCGAGTTCTACATGCCCAATCAGTACGAGAACGAGGCCAACCTCGAGGCCCACGTGTACTCGACCGGCCCCGAGATCTGGCGGCAGACCGAAGGCAAGGTGACCCACTTCGTCGCCGGCCTCGGGACCTGCGGCACGATCACCGGCAACGGCCGCTTCTTGAAGGGCAAGGATCCGAACGTCCAGGTGATCGCCGTCCACCCGTCCGAGGGACATGACATCCCGGGCGTTCGCTCCATCAAGCAGCTCGGCCTGACCAAGCTCTTTCTGCCCGACGAGTACGATGCGCTCGTCGAAGTGTCCGACGAAGAAGCCTTCGACATGTGCCTCCGCCTGAATCAGGAGGAGTCGATCATCGCGGGGCCGAGCTCGGCGATGGCACTCGTGGGGGCACTCAAGGTGATCGAGGACGACCCGGATGCCGTCGTCGTGGTGATCTTTCCGGACAACGCGTTCAAGTACGCGTCGACCTTCGAGCGGCATTTCCCGCAGTACCGCGCCGCCCGCGCGGACGAAGGCGTCGCGATCGGCGAGCCCTCGGCGAAGGAACAGCTCTTCGGAACGATGGTCGAAAATTCGCGCAATCCGCATAACACCTGCGAGATCGCCGATCTCGCGGCGGGGCTCGAAGGCGACGCCAAGCCCCTGGTGATCGACGTGCGCATGCCGGAGATCTACGCCAACCAGCACGTGTCGGGTGCGGTCAACATTCCGACCGCCGAGATGACGGATCGCCAGGCCGAGCTGCCCGAGGATCGGGATCATCCGATCATCACGGTCTGTAACCGCGGCAACCTCTCGCTCCAGGGCATGCTCGTGCTGCAGTCCCTCGGCTACCGGAACGTGAAGAGCCTGAACGGCGGCACGGTGGCGTGGGCAGAGGAAGGTCTTCCGACGGGAGGCTGATCTCCGCGCCCCTCGTCGCTCGGCGAAGGAGGGGGTGCGAGCGTTTCAGAGGATCGAGGCGAGGTCGACCGGCTGTCCGGTCGCGATCGACTGCTCAGCCGCGGCCCCGATCGCCACCGCCCGCAGGCCGTCCTCAGCGCTGACCTCCGCAGGCGTCCCGTCGAGGATCGCGCGCCGGAACGAGACGTGCTCGACGAACGTCGAGCCGTGGTGGGCGCCGGCAGCGAGGACCGTCGCGTCGGTGTCGATCGTCTCGGCGGTGATGTCTCGGCCCTCCCGCTTGCCGACTACGAGGGTCGCTTCCGGGATGAAGCACTCCACCTTGCCGAGGTCGCCGGTCGCCGCGATCTCCTGCTCGTTCCGGCTCGCTTCGGCGAACATGCAGAGATCCAGCAGGGCACGGATCCCGCCCTCGAAGTCGACGGTTACGAAGCCGTTGTCGAGGATGTCCGGCTGGCGTCCATCGTAGCGCTCGTCGAGGTGGTTCACGTCCATGGCGCCCGAGGCGTACACCCTGAGTGGCTCGGCGTTCGTGATCAGGCGCATCAGGTCGAAGAAGTGGCAGCACTTCTCGACGAAGGTTCCCCCGGTGTTCTCGTTGAAGCGGTTCCAGTCTCCGACTTTGGGGAGGAAGGGGTAGCGGTGCTCGCGAATGGCGAGCATGCGGAGTCTTCCGATCGTCCCGCCTCGGACTTCTTCGAGCAGGCGCGCGATCGGCGCCATGTACCGGTACTCCATACCGACCCAGAAGACGCCGTGGTGGTTCGCGGCACGATCGGCGACCCAGCGCGCGTCTTCGATCGTGGTGCAGAGCGGCTTCTCGCAGAGGACGTGGATGTCGGTCTCGAAGACGTCGGCCAGCACGTCGCGGTGGGTGTGGTTCGGGCTCGCGATCACGACCGCGTCGACGTTCGCCTTTCTGAGGAGCGCGCGATGGTCTTCGTATTCTTGGAGCTCGCGATCGACGAGTTGCTGGGCCCACCAGCGCGAGTTCTCGAAGGGGTCGGAGACCGCGACGACTTCGGCGCCCTCGATGAGCTCGAGGTTACGGATGTGCTCGTGGCCCATCATGCCCGAGCCGATGATTCCGTAGCGGACGATGTCGCTCACGCCGCCTCCGAGGTGTCGAGGGAGAGCGGTGCGTGATCGAGCTCTGGAAGCACATAGCGTGCGAAGAGGTCGCACTCGTCGAGATGGGGGTAGCCCGAGAGGATGAACGCCTCGATGCCCATCGCTTGATACGCCTCGAGCTTCGCGCGGACCTGGTCGGGGTCCCCGACGATCGCCGCGCCGCAACCCGAGCGAGCGCGGCCGATGCCGGTCCAAAGGTTGTCTTCGACGTAGCCCTCGTTGCCTGCGGACTCCCGGAGCTCAGCCTGCCGTCGGACGCCGACGCTCGCGCTGTCGAGAGAGCGCTTTCGGATCGTTTCACCCTCCTCGTCGTCGAGGCGGCTCACGAGGCGGGTCGCGGCGGCTCGGGCCTCGTCTTCCGTCTCGCGCACGATTACGTGGGCGCGATAGCCGAAGCGGAGCGATCGTCCGTGCTCGTCGGCCCGCGCACGCATGTCGTCGAGCACGCTCTGGATGGAGGGGATCGTGTCCGGCCACATGAGGAAGACGTCCGCGGCTTCGGCGGCGACCTGCCTCGCGGGCTCGGAGATCCCCCCGAAGTAGAAGGGCGGACACCCGCCGGACACGGTTCCGATGGCTGGGGCGTCGAGTTCGAGGTTCAGGAACTCGCCGTGGAATTCGACGGCTTCGCCGTTCAGGAGCTGGCGAAGCACGTGCATCGTCTCGAGGGAGCGTTGGTAGCGCGGCGCGGATTCGACGGGCGCCCCGGGCAGATCCGAAGAGATGACGTTGATCGTCAAGCGGCCCGCCAGCATCCGGTCGAGGGTCGCGAGCTGACGCGCGAGCTGCGGGACCCAGAGCTCGCCGCAGCGAACCGCAACCAGCAAACGGATCCGCTCGAGCAGGGGGGCGACGCCGCCGGCGAAGGCGACGGAGTCGATCCCGAGCTGGTAGCCCGAAGGGAGCAGGATGTTGTCGTAGCCGTGGTTCTCCGCGCGGAGCACGATGTCCCGGCAGTGTTCCCAGGACGAGCGGAGCGCCGGATCGGGCACGCCGAGGTACTCGTAGTCGTCGTCGCAGAGCGCGGAGAACCAGCTGACTTCCACACTCATCGCGAGCGGCCTTCTCGTTTCGGGGCGATTGCGTTCACGGGAGCGGCACGCCTTCGGAGGCCTCGATCAGCGTGTAGACGTCGGCTCGGTCCAGGTTCACTTCGAGGGTCCGCCCTGCGGCCTGGATCCGCTCGGGAGTCATCGAGCCGAGGATCGCGACCGGCATCGACGGATGGGCGAGGACGAACGCGACCGCGATCTCCGCGCGGGTCGCCCCCTCGCGTTCGGCCAGCTCGTCGAGCTTCTCGACGAGCTCCTTGCGAAGCCCGTCGCCCGTGGCGATCGCGCCCCCACCGAGCGGGCTCCATGCCAGCGGGGTCAGGCCGAGCCGCATGCAGGCGTCCAGATGGCCGTCGCGGATCGCACCGAGCTCGGTCACCGATATCTCAGGCTGGCTCGTGGCGAGGGGGAAGGGGAGGGCCGCTGCGAGGGCCTCGAGCTGCGGGACGGTGTAGTTGGACACGCCGGCCTCGCGGATCTTGCCCTGCTCGCGGAGCGTGGTGAGGCCCTTCGCGGCTTCGTCGGGATGCGCGAAGAGGTCGGGCCGATGAATCTGGTAGAGGTCGAGGTGGTCGGTTTGGAGTCGCTTCAGGGAGGCTTCGCAGCAGGCCTCGAGATTCTCTGCGCGGCTGTCGTAGGGGAGCCCGGGCGTGAT
>PAQX01000009.1 GCA_002709835.1 Deltaproteobacteria bacterium | reverse complement strand
CGTCCCGGAACAGCGGGCGACCGGCGCGGGATTCCGCTGAGGCTGCATGAATCTGCAGGGCCTCGACCACGTCATCGGGGAAGATCGGGTTGACCTCCACGATGCGCTCGAATCGGCCCGGGGAGAGGAAGGCCTCCGGGAGCGTGTCGGGGTGGCTCGTGCTGCCGATCACGAGGCATTCCTCGACCTCGAGGGAGCGATCGATCAGCTCGAAGAGCAGATCCATGATCGGCCCGATCGGGAGCTCCGAGGCGCGATTGCCCATCTCGTGCGCTCGGGTGAAGTCGAGCTCGTCGAAGAACACCGTGACCGGAGGCATCTCCTCCAGGGCCTGGGTCCAGCCCTGGACGAGCTCCCCGATCTTGGGCGCGCCGTGGATCACGTCGAGGACCATTCGGGGGACGTCCACCCGGACGAAGGCAGTCTGGGTCCGGGCGGCGAGATACTCGGCCAGCAGCGACTTCCCGCTGCCGCGTCGTCCGATCATCAGCATGGCGCTCGGCGGGAACGTTCCCCAGCGCCCGTAGACGTCCGGACTGGTCTGGGCGTACGCGTAGGTGAGGATCTCTTCCTTGGCGCTCGCGAGGCCGCCGATCGAGTCGGCCTCGACGTCCGGGTCGGCCGTGATCTGGGCGCCTCGCGCGAGCGGGTCCACGTTGCGCTGGAAACTCGACCAGATGTTGGCGGCCCGGTCGGCGAGAATGCGGCGTTCGGTCATGACGCGCAGTCTAGCGGCGAGGGGCTGCATCGCTTTCGAAGCGCGTTGCCTCAGCGCAGGACGGATGGCGCGTCGGCGCGAGGGCGCCTCGACGCGAGCCGGTCTGCTCACCGGCCGGGGGCGCCTCGACGTGGGCCGGAGCGCTTCCGCTCCTGCGGGAGTTGCGCCATACTCAGCGGCCTGCGCGTCCCCATCGTCTATCGGTTAGGACTCCAGCCTTTCAAGCTGGCGAGGCGGGTTCGATTCCCGCTGGGGACGCCATTTTTTGTCGCTGCGCTGGGCGGGCATTCTTTTTCGCTGCGCTGAGCGGGCACCTTTTGTCGCTGCGCTTGGGCGGGCACGGTTCGCTGCGCGGGGCGGATGCTTTTCGTCGAGCAGGGCCGGCGCACAGTTCCGCTTCGTTGGGTGCGCGGACGGTGGCTCTTCCGCTGGACGTCGCTTCTTGGCGGCCTTGGCATCGTCGGTGTCGGGCGGTGACGAGAAGCCCTGGTTCCCCTGACCCCCGGTCTCTGCTCGTCGGAGGGAGACCGAAGCCCCGCGGAGAGATGATGTCTGGCGGCGCGGCGCGGCGGGTGGGGTTGAGCTGGGCGATGGCGTCCGCGGTGGGCTCCGCCTTCATGGCGATCCCGTGGAAGCTTGCCAACGACGTGGGGACGCCGGCCCATTCGGTGTTCGTGCTGCTGGTCGTGGCGGCAACGGGGAACACGCTGCTCTCCATGGGGCAGCGGCTGCGTGGGTCGGCCCGGGCCGGGCGGATCGGGCTCGTCGATCTCGGCGTTGCGATCGGGCTGGCGGGGTTCACGCTGGCGGGGAACCACTTGGCCGCGGTGGCGGTTCAGGAGATGTCGCCGTCGATGATGAACCTGCTCCTGCGGTCGGAGCTCCCGCTGACCGCGCTGGCGGCGTGGATCGTTCTGGGCGAGCGGGTCGAGGGCCGCTTTTGGATCGGGACAGCCATCGCGATGGGCGGGCTCGTGCTTCTGCAGGGCGCGCCGGCGGGGGACGTCGGGGCGCTTCGCGTGGGCGCGATGGGCATCGCGATCGCCTCGGCTTCATGCTTCGGCACACTCGCCGTCGTGACGCGGGCCTTCATCCACAAGATCGACGTGGTCGGCGTGAACGCGATCCGGCTCTGGTGTGCCGTCGCCTTGTGGTTCGTCTTCAACGACGCAGAGGGGATCAGGCACATCCCGGAAGCGCAGTGGCGCTACGCGACGATGGCTGCGCTCAGCGGCCCGTTTCTCGGGCGCCTCACGCTGATGATCTCCGCGCGTACGATCGAAGCGAGGCTGTCGAGCCTCGTCATGCTGCTCGCGCCGGTGCTCACTCTCGTTCCCGCGTACCTGATCCTCGAGGACTGGCCGACGGAGCGACAGCTCCTCGGCGGCGTGGTCATGCTCCTGGGGATCGCGTTCCCGCTTTTGCGCACGCGTCGCTAGACGTCAGGCGGCCGCCTGGACCTCGAGTCGGTGGATGGCCGACACGTGGAGGTTCGGGCAGCGCTCTGGATCGTTCACGAGCTCGACCTGCGGCAGGATGGGCGCCAGCGCGCGGAGTGCGGCACGAAGCTCCCAGCGTGCGAGATTCGCGCCGAGGCAGAAGTGGGCGCCATAGCCGCCGAACGCGAGATGACGGTTCTTCTTGCGCGTGATGTCGAACTCGTAGGGGCGGTCGAAGACCTCGGGGTCACGGTTGGCGGACGGGTACCACATACCCACGTCTTCCCCGGCCTTGATCGTGACGCCGTTCAGCTCGAAGTCCTCGACGGCGGTCCTCGCGAACTGGAGGACCGGAGAGGTCCAGCGAAGGATCTCCTCGCCCGCGGAGACGATCAGGTCTTCGTCGTCCGCGTTCTCGTGGAGGAGCTTGAGCTGCTCGGGGTGCTGGAGGAGGGCGGCCATGCCGCCGCTGATGGCGTTCTGGGTCGTCTCGTTTCCTGCGGCCAGAATCACGAAGAGGTAGCCCTGGAGCTGCTGCTCGGTCAGGTCCTTGCCGTCGACCTGGCCGAAGACGATCCGGCTCGAGAGGTCGTCGCCACCCGGGCCCTTGGCCTTCCGGTCCTTGATGACCTCGAGCATGTATTCGGTCATCTCGTTGGATGCGCGAATCCGGCCCATGTTCCGGTCTTCGCCTTCCTGGAACCACTGCTCCTCCGGTGCGCCGATCATCACGTTGGTCAGCTGCTTGAGCATCTTCCAGTCGCCGTCGGGCAGGCCCATCATCTCGCCGATGGCCGCGAGGGGCAGCTTCTCGGCGAACGCCTTCACGAAGTCGGTCGTTTCCCCGGCGTGGCTGCGGTCCTTGAGTTCGGTGACGAACTCCTTGGCGAAGTCGTGGGACATCCGCGCGAAGTGCTGCTCGAGGGGGCGAAGCGCGGCGGGCGTGAACTGCTTCGCCGTGATCAGGCGGAAGTTCCGGTGGCGCGGATCGTCCATGAAGATGAAGTCCGGCACTTCATCCGGGTCCCAGCCGCGGGCCTCGGCGCGCATGCGCTGCGCCCAGTCCTGACGGAGGTCGTCTTCCTTGGACTGGAGACGGAGGCGGCGGCTGTTGACGAAGACCTCGGCGTGCTTCGAAATCTCGAGGATGTCGGCGTGCCGCGTGATCGCGTAGAAAGGATCGATGTCGTCCCGCTCGTACCAGAAGACCGGCGCTTCCTTGCGAAGCAGGTCCCACTCCGCGAAGGGGTAGCCGCGCTCTAGGTAGAGTTCGGGGGTATGGATGTCGAGGTTGTCGAGGGTCAGTTCCGCCATCCCCCGACACTAGTTCGCGGTTCCGCCGCGATCCAGCCAATTTTCCCTGCCGATCTCAGGGGCGGATCGTGGCGTCCGAACGCGCGGGACCTGCCCCCGATCGATGCGCTCACGCACCGTTCGGGAGACCGCTCGCGCCGGCGACGGCAAAACGCCGCCCAGCGACAATGGCATCGAGCTGGCCGGCAGGTCGCCAGGAGCGGGGATCAGGCGGAAGCCGGGGCCGGTTGTGCACCGCGCACCAGCTTGCCGGGCGTCGCCCCGGTCGGTTCGCCGTCTGCGACGACGACCTCTCCCGAAACGATCGTGTAGCGGTAGCCCGTGGCCTTTTGGACGAGGCGCTTGCCGCCGGCGGGCAGGTCGTACCGCATCTCGGGCGCCTCGAGGGAGAGGGCTTCGAAGTCGATGACGTTCACGTCCGCCTTCATGCCGGGGGCGAGGACGCCGCGATCGAGGAAGCCGACGAGCCTGGCGGTGTCGGCCGCCTGCCGCTTCACGATGTACTCGACGGGGAGCGGTTCGGTTCCCGGCTTGCGGGTGGCGCGGTCGCGGGCCCAATGGGTCAGAAGGTAGGTCGAGAAGCTCGCGTCCGATATGAAGCTCACGTGCGCACCGCCGTCGCCGAGACCCGGGACGGTGTGCGGGTGCTGGAGCATCTCGAGGCAGTGGTCCGAGTTGCCGTAGAAGTAGTTGAGGGCGGGCATGAAAATCTGCCCTGTGCCTTCGTTCTCGAGCAGGACCTCGAGGGCATACTCCTCGGGTCTCTGCCCCGCTGCGTCGGAGAGGGCAGCGATCGATTCCTCCGGGTCAGGCTCGTAGTTCGGCGGGTTGCCCAGCCGGAAGAGCCTCCGCGGGTCCATGATCATGCCGCCTTCGATGAAGGCCGCGCGATTGTCGGCATCGGCGAGAACGGCCGCGCGCTCGGCAACCGGGAGCTTCGCCGCTTCCAGGAAGACCGGATTCTTGATGAACGGATTGAAGGTCGCCTCGAGGCTCATGATCACGCCGACCGGGCGCGGCGCGACCTGGGCGTGGAGCTCGACGCCCTCTGCCTGGGCTTCGCTGATCAGGTCGAGCATGCGTCGCCAGTCTTCTGGACGTTCGTTGAGCTGCGCGACGGAGACGGACATCGGCCGGCCGCTTCGCTCCGCCATCTGGCGGACCATCGCGAACTCCGGCTCGAGATCCGGGAAGTCGCCGACGATCTCGACGACGCCCGCGCCGGCCTCTTTCAGGCCTTCGGCGATGCCCCAGAGTTCGTCGCTGGTCGCGGTGTACGAGGGCGTGTGTTCTCCCTCGACGGTTTTATGGTTGACGGTCCGCGACGTCGTGAAGCCGACGGCCCCTGCGAGGATCGCCTCCTTCGTGAGACGCGCCATCTCCTGGATCTCGTCCGGAGTCGGACGCTCGTTGTGGTCGGCGCCCCGGTCGCCCATCACGAAGCCGCGCAGCGCGCCGTGCGGGACCTGGGCGGCGAAGTCGAGGGTGTGCGGCCGCTTCTCGATCGCGTCGAGGTATTCCGGAAAGCTCTCCCAGTCCCAGGTCAGGCCTTCAGCCAACGCCGTCCCCGGGATGTCTTCGACGCCTTCCATCAGGCCGATCAACCAGTCATGGCGGTCGGGGCGGGCCGGCGCGAACCCGACGCCGCAGTTGCCCATCACGACGGTCGTCACACCGTGATAGAGAGAGGGCTCCATCAGATGATCCCAGCTGACCTGGCCGTCGTAGTGGGTATGGACGTCGACGAAGCCGGGGGTGACGAGCAGACCAGTTGCATCGATCTCGCGCTCCCCCGGGCCGATTTCGACTCCGACCGCGGTGATCCGGCCGTCGTCGATCGCCAGGTCGCCGCGCTGCCCAGGGCTTCCCGTGCCGTCGATGAGCGTGCCGCCGCGAATCACGAGATCATGCATGTGGAGTGCTCCTGGCCTTCCGCCACGGTGCGGCGGGTCGAATCGAGGTCTCGACAGGGTACCTGGCGTCTCGAGGGGGGAAAGGCGCTTTTCGAGGGGGGAGGCGCTTTCGGGTCGGATGGGCTCAAGAAAATTCCAGGCACGCCGAAAAAGAAAGGGACCGGCAAGAGGCATGCTGGTCGCCGCATCTGATTCGGGTCGGGCGTTCTCGAGGGGCGACCGGCCCGTTTCTCTTTCTGGAGCCCGAAAACCCGGATCGGGTGCCGGCAGCTAGGACCCGACCCCGAGCCGTCGGGGCTCCGCGGCGGCGGTCCGCTCTTCCATTCGCTCGACGAAGGAAGCCAGCGAGGGGCGTTCGGCGAGGGCTTCGGCGCAGCCTGGAATGGGGCCGTCCCGCAGGACCCGCAGCATCGCGTAGATCGAGATGTCCGCGATCGACGGCTCCTCCGCGTAGAAGAAGATTCGTTCGCCGAGGAACTCTTCGAGGTCGGTCATGCGGTCGAAGAGCTGCCCATGATCTCGAGTTCCCGTGCTTCGGCGCGCGTTCTCGGCTGCCGGCCGAGACGTCGACCGACGCGATCCAGGACCTTCGCGAGCAGGGAATCGTCGACGGGCTGATCGTCTCCCGGCTGTGGATAACGTGCCGCCCGCCAGCGATTCCAATAGAAGGCGAAGGAATCGTTGGACCATTCCGCCAGCTGCTTCTGGGCGGCTGCGGTCTTCGGTACCGCCGAAAGCAGCGCGGGCGCCGGCTCCAGCTCGTCGAGCCATTCCAGAATCACCGCCGAGTCCGCCCTTCGCCGTCCGGCGATCTCGAGGACCGGAAACGTGCGCGCGATGGGACTCCAGCGCGCTGCGTCGTCCGGGTCGTCGGAAATCACGCGTTCGAACTCGAGCCCCTTGAGCGCGAGCCCGGCCACGACCCGTTCCGAATAGGGATTGCGTGACCGCGTATAGAGCCAGATCGAGGTTGGCTTGTTCGAGGCCGCGAGGCCGACGTCGCTCATTGCAGTCCGCTAACCGAGTCCGGCACCTCCGGGGTCGAGGCGCTTCGTGCGGGGAAGAGTCGGTCGATCTCGCGCGCAACGTCGTCGGGGATCGCGAGGCCGGCCGCCTTCACGTTCTCCTCCAGCTGTTCGGGGCGTGTGGCCCCGATGATCACGCTGGCCACGTTGGTTTCGCGCAGGCACCAGGCGAGGGCGAGCTGGGCGAGCGAAACACCGAGCCCGTCGGCAAGGGGGACGAGGCGGTCGACCCGGTCGAGGATGTCGGCATCGAGCGCGATGCCCATCCATCGATTGCGCTTGGGGTCGCTCGCGCGGCTCTGCTCGGGGACACGACCGCCGCTGTACTTCCCCGTGAGCACACCCTGGGCGAGCGGGCTGAAGACGATCTGCGAAAGGCCTTCCTGCCGACTGGTCGGGATCACGCCACGTTCGATGCCCCGAGAGAGGATCGAGTATTCCGGCTGGTTCGAAATCGGCCGGGTCGCGCCGATCGTGTCGGCGATTTCGCATGCGGCGCTGATCTGCTCGGGCTTCCATTGCGACACGCCCCAGTAGAGCACCTTGCCCTGACGGATCAGTTCATCGTAGGTCCGAATCGTTTCCTCGAGCGGAGTGTCCGGGTCGAAACGGTGGCACTGGTGGAGGTCGATGCGTTCGACGTCCAGCCGACGCAGGGAGTGCTCGACGCTCTCGGTCACGTGCTTGCGGGACAGGCCGCCTTCGTTCGGGCGGTCGGAGAAGGGGAAGAAGCACTTCGTCGCGACGACGGTCGAGCTGCGCGGGAGGGAGGCGATCGCTCGGCCGAGCGCGACCTCGGCCTCGCCGTCCTGGTAGACGTCGGCGGTGTCGAAGAGGTTGACGCCCAGGTCGAAGGCGTGATGCACCAGGCGGGCGGTCTCGTCGTAGTCGACGCGGGATCCGAGGGTGAGCCAGGAGCCGAGTGAGACCTGGCTCACCTGGAGTCCGCTCCGGCCCAGTGCGCGTGTTCGCATGCCCTCACGCTAGCACCTCGGAGTCACTCCATCGTGCGCGCGGAGGCGATCGGCGTTGGTAGACTGCGGTCGCCGTGCTCCACCTCGCCTCGGATACCGACCCCGCCTGGCTGCCCCGCGCCGCGTCGAACCTCGACGACGTGCTGCTCGATCACGCGCATTGTGAAAAGAAGGCGGCGGGCGCGGCGATCAAGCTCCTCTTCTCTTATCCCCATCACCGGTTCCTTCAGGAGCCGCTTGCGGAACTCGCGCGCGAGGAGCTCGAGCATTTTCAGCAGGTGCTCGCGCTCCTCGATGACCGGGGCGTGAAGTACCAGACGATCCGCCCGAGCCCCTACGGCATGGCGCTCCATTCCCGGGTGCGTCGCGATGAGCCGGACCGGCTGCTCGACCTCTTGTGCGTGTCGGCGCTGATCGAGGCGCGGAGCTGTGAACGCTTTCAGCTCCTTGCGGACGGCCTCGAGGACGGGGACGCGCGCGAACTCTATTCGTCGCTGCTCGCGAGCGAGGCCCGGCACCACGGGATCTATCTCACGCTAGCGACGGAGTTGGTCGGGCGCGCCGTCGCCGAGGCCCGGCTCGGAGAGATGGCGCGACACGAGGCCGAAGTCGTCGCGGCGCCGTGCGAATGGGTGCGGCTCCATGCAGGCTGAAGAACTTCCGCGGCCGGCGACCGGGCTCGACGAGAGCACGCCGTGCTTCGTCGACACGAAGGAAGGCCGTGCCGCGTATCACGAAGCCGGGGAGGGCGAGCCCGCCCTCGTGATTCTGCACGGCTTCACCGGTCACCGGGACGACTTCGTCGGCATCCTGCCGACCCTCGGCGAGCAACGCCGTGTCCTCGCCCCGGATCTCCGGGGCCACGGCGATTCGGAGGCCGGGCCCGGCGTCGAGGGATGGTCCTTCGAACAGCTCGTGAACGACCTGCTCGCGTTCCTCGATGCGATGGGCCTCGACCGCGTGGACCTGCTCGGGCATTCGGTCGGGGGCTTCGTTGCGCTTCGGGCGGCGCTCGCCGCGCCGGAGCGGATCCGCTCACTGATCTTCCTCTGCACCGCCCCCGAGACGCCGTCGCTGATGGACCCGAAGGGCTGGCAGGCCGGCGTCGCGATCAGCGCCGAGCGCGGGCTCGACGGATTCCAGCCCCTCGCCGAGAAGGCGATGCGGAGCGATCCGTTTCCGGGGTTGGCGGCCTGGGGGGATCCCGAGCGCTATTACGCCCACCATCGGCGTCGCCATGCGTCGATGACGCCGGAGAGCTACCGCGAGATCGGGACGACCTTCTTCGAGTCGACTTCGATGGTCGATCGCCTTCCCAAGGTCGGGTGTCCCGCGCTCGTGCTCGTCGGTGCACAGGACGCCGAATGGTTGCCGGGCGCCGACCTCTTCGAGCACCATCTGCCCGCCGTGCGCCGCATCACGATCGATGGGGCGGAGCATCATCCGCACCAGGAGAATCGCCGCGCCTTCCTGGAGGCGCTCGAGACGCATCTCGCGAAACAGGCCTAGCGCGGTCGCGATTACGGAACGAACACGAATCGGGATGCCAGAGGCGCCCGAGCAAACGAGAGGAACGACGATGAGTGGAGCCACCGAAGACATCCAGATCACGACGAGCGGCGGGGAGACGATGAACGCGTATCTCGCGCTCCCGGAAGGCGGCGGTCCCGCGCCGGCGGTGATCGTCTGGATGGAGATCTTCGGCGTGAACGATCACATCCGCGACGTGACCCGGCGGGTCGCGGCAGAGGGCTACGTGGCGCTGGCCCCCGACTTCTTCCACCGGACGGGTCCGGGGCTCAACCTCGGCTACGACGACGCCGGCTTCGAAGAGGGCTTCAAGCACCTGAACGCCCTGGTCGCCGATCAGATGATCGCCGACGCGAAGGATGCGGTGGCCTATCTGCGCGGTCGCGAGGACACGACCGACAAGGTCGGCGTCATGGGCTTCTGCATCGGGGGCCACATGACGTACCTGACCGCCTGCGAGACCGACGTCGCCGCAGCGGCTTCGTACTACGGCGGCGGTATCGCGGCGCCGGAGGGCCCTGGCGGCGGCGCCGGGACGCTCACGCGGACGGGGAGGATCAGCGGCAAGCTGAACTGCTACTTCGGGAGTCAGGATACGATGATCCCGGCGGAGCAGGTCGAAGCGGTCAAAGCTTCGCTCGTCGAGAACGGAACGGACCACGAGGTCCATCTCTACGATGCGGACCATGGCTTCCACTGCGACCAGCGCGCGACCTACCACGAGGCCAGCGCGAAGGACGCCTGGGAGAAGACCAAGGCGCTCTTCGCCGCGGAGCTGCGTTAGGCACGCGTCCTGGTTGATTCGCCGTGGATCTGCCTCAGGCCCGCGTCTCAGCCGAGGATCTTGTTGAGCGCCTCGAGCAGTCGATCGACGGCCTCGGGGCGCGCGTTCTCGCCCATCAGGCCGATCCGCCAAATCTCGCCGGTGAGGGGACCTAGGCCGGCTCCGACTTCGATGCCGAACTCGTCGAGGAGTCGTCCGCGGACGGCGCCTTCTCCGAGTTCATTCACGCGGGCCGGCAGGCGGACCGACGTGAGCATCGGCAAGCGATCGGCCGCATCGACCAGCGGCGTGAAGCCGAGGGGCTCGAGGCCTTCGACGAGACGCGCGGCCGCGGCTTCGTGTCGCGCGTAGCGCGCGGGCAGCCCCTCTTCGAGGATGACGTCGAGGCCAGCAGCCAGTCCGTAGGTCGCGGTGATCGGTGCGGTGTGATGGTAGACGCGCTTCTCGCCCCCGTAGTATCCGGCGAGGAGCGAAAGGTCGAGGAACCAGCTCTGCACCGGCGTCTTGCGCTTCTGCACGGATTCGATCGCGCGATCGGAGAACGAGACCGGCGAGAGTCCCGGTGGGCAGGACAGGCATTTCTGGGTCCCGCTGTAGGCCGCATCGATGCCCCAGGCGTCGAGCTCGACCGGGCGTCCCGCAAGCGAGGTCACGCAGTCGAGGACCACCATCGCGCCGGCGTCCCGCGCGGCGGTCGCGATCGCTTCGACCGGCTGGCAGACGCCGGTCGAGGTCTCTGCGTGCACGAACGAGACGACCCGCGGCTTCACACGCGCGATCGTTTCGGCCATCGCGCTCGGGTCGATCGTGGTGCCCCATTCGGCTTCGACCGTGCTCACCTCGGCGCCGGCCCGGCGGCAGACCTCGGCCATGCGGCCGCCAAAGACGCCGTTCACCCCGATGACGACGGAGTCGCCCGGCTCCAGGAGGTTGACCAGGGCTGCCTCCATTCCGGCGCTGCCCGTGGCGGAGATCGGCAGGGTCATGGCGTTCGTGGTCCCGAAGACCGACCGGAGCCCTTCCTTTATGCGATCGAGGAGGCCGATGAACTCGGGGTCGAGGTGGCCCAGCAGCGGGCGGCTCATGGCCTCGAGGACGGAGGGATGGGCGTTCGACGGACCAGGGCCCAGAAGCAGGCGTTCGGGAAGCGTTTTCAGGATCGACATGGTACGCAGCGTAGCGGCTGTCCACCGTCGAGCGTCCGATCGGCCACGAGTTGACCGTCCGGTGCCCGGTCGGTAGTCTTGCGAGCGTTGCCCCCTAGGGAAAACCGGGGGTCGGGGTGCGGCCCCGAATCAGATCGAACTCACGCTGCGGCGTCCTCCGGGCACGCGGTGCCACGCGAGCCAGGGGGCTTTCGGGGATGGCCAGGACGACTTGGATCGTCGTCGGCGGCGCGTTGCTCGTCGCCGGAACCGCCTTCTACCTGCTGATGACCACCGATGCCGGCGATCGCCCGGCGCTCGATCACATCGACGCGCAGAGCCGCGAAGCCATGGACCGACTCCTGATCGAATCGGATTGAGTCGGCGACGAAAAAACGAATCGACCGAGGCAGCGCGGAAGGCCATCGCGCACGCGCGCCTCGGAGAAACTGAGGTCCCATCCACGATGGGCTTTCGCAACCGGGAGACATACGAGGAGGAGGAACGCCGCGGACTCGCCTGTTGGGCGGCCTGCGCCGCGGACTCCGCTGGGCGACTCGTCTACGAGCCGCCCCACGCGTATCGCACCGCTTTCCAGCGGGACCGCGATCGCCTCGTCCACGCCCGCGCCTTCCGGCGGCTCGAGTTTAAGACCCAGGTCTTCGTCCATCTCGAGAACGACCACTACCGCAATCGCCTGACCCACACGATCGAGGCGGCCCAGGTCGCGCGAACCATCGCGCGTGCGCTGCGGCTGAACGAGGATCTCGCCGAGGGGATCGTGCTGGCGCACGACCTCGGTCACACGCCGTTCGGGCACGCCGGCGAAGCCGTACTGGACGAGCTGATGGAGAACGACGGCGGCTTCGACCACAACCGCCAGAGCCTTCGGATCGTTGACCTCCTCGAGGATCGCTACCCGGACTTCTGCGGCTTGAACCTGACCGCCGAGCTCCGAGAGGGGATCCTGAAGCACGGCTGCCAGTGGAGCCACCCGGTCGACCTTCCGCCGCTCTTCCCGCAGCGGACGCTCGAGGCCCAGGTCGCCGACTGCGCCGACGAGATCGCGTATCTCCATCACGACCTCGATGACGGGCTGCGCAGTGGTCTGCTCACCCTCGACCTGCTCGAGAGCCAGGACCTTTGGAAGCGGGCCCAG
This sequence comes from Deltaproteobacteria bacterium, assembly GCA_002709835.1. GTDB lineage: Bacteria > Myxococcota_A > UBA9160 > UBA9160 > UBA4427 > UBA4427. The sequence goes on along the minus strand of PAQX01000009.1, from coordinate 19,740 downwards.
GTGAATCGCCGCGCCGACCTCGGTGCGGACGACTCCTTCTCGGTCGCGCGGACCCAGACGATCGGGGCGCTCCTCGACACCCTGAACACCGACCTCATTCAGGAGACCTCGCGTCGCCTCGACGCCGATCCGCCGAGCTCCCTCGCCGAGCTGCGGACCTGCGAGGTGCCATTCGTGGGATTCTCTCCCGAGGTCGATCTCGCGAAGCGGGAACTCAAGAGCTTCCTCTCGCAGAACTTCTACCACCATCCTCACGTCCTACGGCGTACGCGCAAAGCCGAGTGGATCGTGGGGGACCTCTTCAAGACCTACCGGGACGACCCGATGCTCCTCCCCGCCAACGTGCGGACGCGCTTTGCGCGGGAAGGCGAGCTTCGGGCCATCTCGGACTACATTGCAGGGATGACGGACCGGTTCGCGATGGACGAGCACCAGAAATTGCTCGATCCCCACGCCCCGTAGCATTCCCGTCGAACTGCCTAGCGCGGCGCCCCCGCAAGGATCCGCCGCTTGGACCGAACAGAAAGATGAGCCTTCCGGAGAGCCTCGAACGCGCCGCCTGTGAGCTGGGCGCGCTGGCCGACAAGATCCGACCCGCCAATGGAGATCCCTTCCGAGTCCTCGAAGAGCTCGAGGCTGCAGAGGCCTCGCTGCTGCTCGCCTGGATGCTCGATCAGGAAGCCGAGGACGGCGCCGAGCTGATCGAGGCGTGGGGTGAGGAGGAGGACGGGGTTCGCGCTATCCTTTCCGTGGAAGACGGCGGGATTGCGAAGGCGGGCCGCAAGCTCCTGCGAAAGGCGCGCCATCGACTGCGCTCTGCGGGCATCGAAGTCGCGGCGGAGGAGGCTGCGCCCACGCGGCGCAAGAGCGTCGTTTCGAGCGGCGACAAGTTTCAGGCGGCTCATGTGTCGCAGGCCGACTTCCGGGGAACGCGGATGGGCTACCTGGTGGACAGCCATCCCTCCGGCGGTGCGCGGCTCTTCGAGATCCGCTTCGACGAAGGGCGGGGGCTGCTCGACTTCAAGATCTACAACGCGGGGCGGAGCAAGGTCCGCGGTTTCCTCAAGAGCCTGACCGAGAACTCGGGGCGGAGGCTCTTCGAGGTGGAGCGCGACGCCCTCCGCGCGCTCGTGTGGCGCGCGGCGAAGGCGCAGCCGGTCGATCGACCGCTGCCGACCTCGTACATCGAGTGGCGCGCACGGCTCTTCGACGAGACGCTCGCGGAAGAGGCAACGCCGGGAGAGCAGATCCGCAGGGCGCTCGGTGAGGGCGACCGCGGGGCGGGGCTCGAAGCGCTCTGTGCCGAGGTGAAGACGGGACAGCTCGGACCGTGGCCGCCGGCAACGGCCTGGGTCGGGGACTGGATGGACAAGGGGCGTGAAGCGGTCGAAGGGCTCGAGGGCGATGCCCGCGAGTCCGCGATCGGTGGCTGGATCGACGAGGTCGCTGCAGCGCTGGTGGAAGAGACGGACGGGGCTCTGCTTGCCCGGAACCTCGACGAATTGGCCTGGGTTCGGGCCCAGGAAGGAAACGAAGAGGGCGCGAAGGCGCTGCTCGCGGTGTCCGGCGCAATCGGGGAGGACGAAGCGGCCGCGCTCGCCTTCACCCGCGCCCGGGTGGAGTCGCTCTTCGAGCCCTTCCTGGGAAGCCTGCGCGTGATCGAAGAGGATCCGCTGGCGGACGAGGCCTGAAAGATTTCCGGGCCGAGGGGCCCGGTGTGAGGTGAGCGCATGCTGCTCTCACAGAACCGACATTGGCGCGCGACACGCGGGAAGACCGCGGGAGACGTCGTGCTGTCACTCGAAAAGGAAGAGCTGCCGGAGGACTGGCGGGACTTCAAGGATTTTCGGCTGGATATCCCAGTCGATCGATGGAACCGCGTTGTGAAGCACGTGCGCACCGACCGCAAGCTGTTCGGCGGCGTCGTGCTCGAATTCGCCAATCAAGAGGATCAGCTGCCGGCCGTGCTCGGACACGATCGGCTCTACGGAGATCTCCAACGCGTCGTCCAGGACGCGACATCCACGCTCGTCGAGAGCGGGGCGCTCGCTCTGGCGGCGGTAGACCTCGTGCCCGAGTGACCCGGTCCCTCGGACCCTGTTCGCACGCGAGACCGACCCGAGCGAGACGGCAGCTGACCCATTCGCGGCCTTCGGCGCAGCGCCCGGCGCGCCCGACGGCCTAAAGGAAAGAACCCGACATGATGAAACGATTCTCCCGCAAGCGGCGAGGCGAAGGCGGCAACAAAACGGCCGCGATCGATGCAAACGAATGGCTTCCGAAGATCGCCGAGCAGGGCATCGTCGAGACCGAATCCCTCGAGGCCTGGCCTGATGCCGGTGTACCCGACACCGTGGCCGCGATCGGCAAGGGAGCCCGAGCGGACGGCTCCGCGGTTCTGGTGGCTTTCTCTCCGAACTCCGCGACGGAGGCGATGATCGGCGGCCTCGCGGCGGCACAGCAGGCAGTCGAGGCGGATTCCTTTGCGGGAGAGCTGCTGATCGTGGCGCCCCAATGGCCGGCCGGTGCACGTCGCGTCCTGGGCCTGATTGGCAAGACCTCGTACACCGTCGAGCCGGTGGCGGCCCCGGGCCTGACCGAAGGCCGCGTGGTCGTCGAGGCTGAGCCGGCCCCGCGGATTCTCGCGAGCAGCGCCGGCCAGCTGGCGTCTCGCATGGTGTCCTCGGAGTCCCGCTCGGCCTTCAGCCGCGCTGCGGCAGCGCTAGAGGGGCTCGCGGCCAAGCACGGCGGCTGCGTGCGGGTCGGCGTCGATCGGCTGGAGTTGGTCGTCCTTGCGCGTCGCGTCGCGGAGATCCGCGCGGATGGAGAGAGCGCGGTGCTCGAGATCCAGATCGGCGGTCGCTCGACGACGCCGCTCTCCGGGGCCGACCTCGCTGGGGCGCTGGACGGTCTCGAAGGTCAGCTCCGACGCCGTCTGAACGACCGAAAGGTCCGAGAGGGCGAAGAGGGGCTGCGCGGTCGGGTGATCGGTCAGCTCGCAGCGGGCAGCGAACTGCGCGGCGTGCGGCCTTGGCCGCAGCCGGGCGCGGACCTCGATGCCGTCGACGGCGTCGGGATCAACGCAAACGGGGATCCGGTCGTCGTTGCGGTCCGGGAGGAGCTCGACTGGCGTTCCCTCGGCGCGGTGCTCGAGTCCCTCGGCCCGATCGAGTCTCTTCTGCCGGTGCTCTTCACCGACACGGCGCCTCCGCTCAAGCTGGGCACGCCGCGTCTGCTGCTGACGGCCCAGCGTTTCAGTGACGGGCTCGAACGCGCCCTGGCAGCTCTGGTCGTGGCGTACGAGCTGCGCGCGGTCTCGGGCGAGCTCGGTGCTGGGATCGACCTCGTTTCGAAGTCGGCAGGCGACGGGGCGGAGTCGAAGCCCTCGCGTCGCGGTCGCCGGCGCGGCGGACGGGGGCGCAACGCGCGCGACGGCGAGAATCGTGGTGACGATGACAAGGAGGAGAACGGCGACGGCGGCGAGTCCGCCGAGTCGAACGGCGACGGCGAAAGTCGAAGCGCGGCGCGTGCGGAGGGTGACGGTGAAGAAGGCGGTCGCCGAGGTCGGCGCCGAAGGCGGTCGCGACGCGGCGGACGTAGCGGCGGGGACGCCTCGGACGGCGGCGACAACGGCGATGCCGGGCGTCGGCCCGCGAAGGCGAAGAGGGCGGCGGGGGTCGCAAGCGGCGCTTCGAAGAAGTTTCGCTGATGGACCTCGACGAAGGTCCAGATGCGGACGACGAGACGTCCGAATCCTCTTCGGAAGGATCGGGCGATCGTCGACGGCGCGGCCGTCGACGCGGACGACGCGGAGGCGACCGCCGGGCATCGGCCGGGAGCGACGAAGCGGATGCCGCGAACAAGTCGGACGACGCAGAGGCGACCGACTCGAGCGCCGAGGATGATCTCGTCGATGCAGACGATCTCTCGGAGATCCTCGCGCGTTTGCCCGACGACGTTCCGGAGTTCCCGACGCGGAGCGCTGACTACGACGACGAGGAAGAGGTCGAGGACGACGGTTCCGGCGCAGCGCGCGCGGAGCGGGAGTCGCGGCGCCGCGCGCGGCGGGGCGGTGCAGACGAGGACGACGACAGGCCGGCGCCTCGGAGGCGCTCGGCGGTCCTGGTCCATGCGGACCCGGATTCGCTGATGGCGGCGATCCTGCTGGCGCGGGACATCCGCCAGCTGGACGGACTCTGGGTCTATCCCCAGGAAGACCTCATGACGTTCTTCCGGAGCATCGCCACGGATCTGCGCGACGACACGCCGATCTTCGTGGTGGGCTTCTCGCCGTATCCGTCGCACGACGTGATTCAGGCTGCCTCCCTCTATCGCGGCCGCCTGACGTGGTTCGATCGCGCGGCATGGCCGCCGGAAGATCTCGCGGCGATGCGCTCGTCGATCGGGGCCGAGGCGATCCACGGGGGCGACGGCGGCGACAGCACGCTGCCGCTGGTCCTCGAGACCTGCTCGCGGCGGAGCCGCTTCTCGGACAAGCTCGTGGATCTCGCGACGGGGCGCTTCACCCAGCACGACTTCGAGCGTTGGGGACGCCTCTGGCGCCATCGCCTGGCGGAGATCGCGACCAAGCGCGGTGACATCCGAGGCGACATCGCCGCGCTCCTGTCGGGGCGGCCGAGCGACCTCGCGAAGGAAGCCTCGCTGGTCGACGTCCCGACGCCCCCGCCGGAGGTCGCCTGGGTGGCCGAACGCGACTTCCGGCTGATCCACTTCGGAGGCCACGTGCTCGTGCTGGCTGACGTCGAAGCCGGTCTGGACGTCCATCTGGTCTCGCGGGTCCTGAGGGAACGCTACGAGGCGAGCCTCTCTCTCGCGAGGGCCGCAGGCGACGACGTGTTCGTCTTCGCGGGCGACGAGACGACGGGCAAGCGGGCGCTCGACTACATGGCGATCGCGGAGCACCTCACCGACAAGCTCGAGTGGGTCGAGGCGCGCCCGGACGCGGACCACGTCTCGCGTTTCCGCGTTCGCGACGTCGAACGCCGGCCCGAGCGATTGGAAGAGGTGATTGGCGAGATCGCGATGGGTCGGTCGCTCCTCGAGCGTTAGGCGAGGCCGGTGATGTCCGAGGATTCGGGCCGGACGGCGTCGCTGGTCGAGGTCTTCTCATCGGCGCAGGGCGAGGGGCCCGAGGTCGGTCGGACGACGGTGTTCGTGCGCTTCGGGGGGTGCGACCTGCGCTGCCGTTGGTGCGACTCGCCCGGGACCTGGCGGCCGGTCGAGGCCGCGCGCTTCGAGACTGCCCCCGGCAGCGAAGCGTTCGAGACCGAAGCCAATCCGATCGACGTCGACGCGTTGGCGGGTCGGATCGATGCGCTCGCACCGACGGAGAAAGCCTGGATCAGCCTGACCGGGGGAGAGCCACTGCTCCAGCCGGCGGCGNTCGAGCGGTTGGCAAGAACGCTGTCGNCGCGNGGCCGCCGCCTCTATCTCGAGACGCACGGACTCCATGCNGCNGCCCTCGANCGCTGCGTGNAGNTGATNGACCTGGTNTCGATGGACTGGAANCTCGCGAGCGATGTTCAGNCGGGGCCCGGCGTCGCGCGGCCGGAGGGGCTCGACTTCCACGATGCCCACGAAGCCTTCCTGCGCGTGGCGCAGCGNGCGGGATCGGTCTACGTGAAGGCCGTGCTCACCCCCGCGACGCGGGACGACGAGCTCGACGCAATGCTCGAGCGGATTGCGCGCGTCTCAACCGAGGTGCCGCTCGTTCTGCAGCCCGTCACGCCGACCGGCGGGGTGGGCGCGATGCCTGGACCCGACAGGCTCCTCGCCTGTCTCGCCCGAGCCGAGGCGGTGCTCGACGACGTTCGGCTCATCCCGCAGACCCATCCGATCTACGGCGTCCTCTAGCGTTCGCAGCGCGGCCGAGAGGTCGCGGGATGGGCGCGCTCCGAAGCGCTCAGCGAGATAGTCGGCGGTGATCCGTTCGAAGGCGTCCGCTCCGTCGGCGGAGAGGCGGAGCCCGATTTGCGCGGCAAAATCCCGGGCTGCGGTCGAGGGGGCGCGCTCGACGCCCGCGCGCGCGAGTCGCTCCAGCGCCCTCGCATAGGTCTCGGGGATCGACGGGACGTCTTCGGGGCGCGCGTTTCGCTGCCATGATGCCACTGCGGCGACGACGACCACCGCGGCGAAGACGATCACCGAATCGAGGCCGGAGAAGGGATTTTCGAGGTTCGGCGTCTCGTGCGGACGATCCGTAGCGGGGGCGCCCTTGTCGCGGTCGCTTCGCCAGTGACTCCAGAGCCCGCGAAGCGCGCCGATCTGATCCGCGCTGTCGAAGTCGACGACCCGCTGGAACCACCAGAGCTCGATGGCGGAGCCGAGTTGGGACATGCGTAGCCAGAGCGACGGGGCGTAGGAGGTCCGGAGCCGAAGATCCGGCGGCGTCGGGTCGAAGCGGACCCAGCCCGCCTCGGCGAAATGGATCTCCACCCACGCATGGGCATCGGCGCGGGAGACTTCGACGAAACCGCCGACCTCGTTCGGCAGGCCGCCGGCGAACCCGTTCACGAGCCGCGCGGGAAGCCCCGCGCTTCGCGCGAGCACGACCATGGCGCTCGCGAAGTATTCGCAATGCCCTTCGAGTTCGCCGAGGAGAAAGGCCTCGATGGGAGAGGTGTCGGCGTTGCCGAGCGAGGGGGGGGCGTCGGTATAGCGACCGTCGCGGCGAAGGGCGTCGCGCAGGGCGAGCGCCCGCTCGAAGTCGGTGGTCTGATCCGCCACGAGTTCTTTGGCGCGCGCCGCGACCCGCGCGTCGAGCTCCGGGAGCGCGAGATAGCGAAGGGCCGGTCTCGGTCCGCCGGGGCGCGGCTCGAGCGGCGGCGTCGCGACGTCCGCCCGGAGTCGGACGGCATCGCGTTCGGCAGAGCGGCTCCAGATCGTGTATCGGATTCGCTCGTCGCCGCGGCCGGGGAGGTAGAGACCGTCGTTCCGGTCGCGTTCGAGGCCCTGGAAGGGGCCCTCTATCCGGAGCGCTGCGCCTGGCGTGAAGAGGACACCGGCCTCGACGGGCTCGCGCAGGATACGCTGGGCGATCGGGGCGGCCTCGGTCTCGAAGCCTGCGGGATCGAGGACGATGCCGAAGCGGCCCACGCCCGGAATTGGCCGGCGGGCGGCGACGCGTTCCTCGGTCGAGATCGACCAGTCGCGCCCGTCGAAGGTGTCGAAGGCGAGGCCGCGCCAGTAGGCCTGCTCCGGCGGCGGCAGCGGTGCCCCTTTCGACGTGCCCTGGACCCGGAGCACGACGCTGTGGTTCTTGCGGATCTGTCCCACGGTCCCGAGGGAGACCCGATCACTGAAGCCCGAAAGCGCGATGTTCGCACCGCTCCCCCCTCGCATCAGGTTGCCCTTCAGGCGAGGCAGGGTCACGAAGAGGATGCCGGCGAGGATCAGGGATGCGGTGGTCGCGAGGATCGTGGGGCGACGCAGGTCGCGCGTGATCACACGGGAAGCGGGTGCGGGATCGCCCGCCTCTGCGGCTTCGATCGCGAGGGTGTGGACCAGGAGGGTCCAGGTCACGGCAACGTGGAAGACCAGGAGGAGCGGCGGGAACAAGACGCTGTCCGTCAGGTTCGAGGCGAGAATGACCTGGAAGAGGGAAAGTGCGACCAGGACGAATTCGGACTTTCGTGGACGGGCGTCGAGGAGCTGGAGCCCCTGGGCGAGCGATGTGAAATAGGCGAGGGAGATCGTCGCGGGGGTGCCATCGAGGGCCGACCGGATCGTGACCGTCGTGATGCCGAGCATGAAGATGTTCAGCCAGATCGGGCTGGTCCGGAAGGAAGGCGGATTTTCGCGCGTCAGGTAACTGACGGCATGCGTCGCGATCTGCACTACCACGACCCAGAGCGGGAGGTGCTCCGTCAGCCACAGCGAAGCGCTCGCGACCAGGGACATCCACCAGGCGGCGGTCGGGCGCGGCATGTCGACTTCGGCGCGGAAGTCGGTGCGCGTCATGCCTGCTCCTCATGCTGCATGACTCCATCCTGTTCCGGGGCGTCGGACGTCGAAGCGGAGAGCTCGCTGGGGGACACCCGGGCGAGGTAGGTCAGCAGTTCGCGGCGATGGGCCGGGCCGGTCGAGGGCGGGATGCGGACGCGGGGCGAGCGGAGTCCCACGCGGAGGCCGGCTTCGAGGTGGGAAACCACCTCCGAAGCGGCTTCACGGATCCGGTCTTCGATCCGATCTCGCGGTTGCCCCTCGGCGGCCCGGACGAGGATCTCGATCTCGCCAGAGGCTTCGCCCTCCCGTTCCCTCACGAGGAGCCGGTTGCTGCGGAGGCTCCGCCGCCAGTGGACGCGGCGGATTCCATCGCCCGGCAGGAACTCGCGGAGTCCACCAAGGTCGTCGCCGCGCTTGACGGCCCCGCCGCGTTCGTCGCTCCCGTCGCCCGTCGTCGTGCCGGATCGGGACGTGCCGCCTGAGATCTCGGGGTAGACGAGCGCCGGCATGGGCGCCTCGATCTCGGCGGATTTCACGAAGAGACCGAAGGGGAAGCGGGTCGAGATCCGAACGTGGTCGAACGCTAGGTCGCCCCGCGCGCTCGGGGTCCAGCCGTAGCTGCGATCGACGGTCTCGCCGGGCCCGACCCGGAGGGCAAAGGCGCGACCGGCATTCGCCTGGCCCTCGGCGCCTTCGAGGCGATCTTCCAGCGAAACGGCAAAGGCGGACGCGCGTTTCTGGTCGTTCAGAACCCTGAGCCCGACGCGATTCGCGGTGCCAGCGAAGAGCTCGCTGGGAAGACGCCGCTCCACGCGGATTCCGCGGAGCGACATTTCCGAGAGGAGCCCCGAGAGCACCAGGAAGGAAAGAATCAGCGCCAGCACGAGGTACAGGAGGTTGTTGCCCGTGTTGAGGGCAGCGAACCCGACGCCCAACACGATCGCGACGAAACACCACCCCGCTCGGGTGGCGCGCAATTGGCGTGGGGCGCGGAAACGTCTTCGCGGCACGGAACTCGCGTCCGGCCTAGAACGGGACCGCGACGCGGTCGACGATCTCGTTGAGGATCCAGCGCGGTTCCTCCGCGGCCGAGGGCAGCCCAGCGCGGGTGTGGACGCCGACGCGATGGGCGAGGACGTCGACGGCGAGATCGCGGACGTCTTCCGGGATGCAGTAGTCGCGCCCGTCCGCCAGCGCGCTCGCCTGCGCGGCTCGGCGTAGGGCGAGGGCGCCGCGGGTCGATGCGCCGAGGGCGAGGGCCTCGTGATCGCGGGTCGCGGTGACCAGATCGAGCAGGTAGCCCACGACGCTCTCTTCGAGCTTGACCGCCTCGGCGGTGTCCTGCAGGGCGCGGAGCTGATCGAGGCCGAGCGTGGGGGACAGGGTCGGGAGCGTATGCACGCTCGGGTCGTGAGAGAGCACGCGCGCCTCGTGCTCGCGATCGGGATACCCGATCGTCAGGCGCATCAGGAAACGGTCGAGCTGGCTCTCCGGGAGGGGGTGGGTGCCGTGGTGCTCGAGCGGATTCTGGGTCGCGACGACGAAGAAGGGGTCGGGCAGATCGTGGCTCACGCCGTCGATGCTCACGGTGCAATCGCTCATCGCTTCGAGCAGCGCCGACTGGGTCTTCGGGGTCGCCCGATTCACCTCGTCGGCGAGCACGAGGTTGCCGAAGATCGGCCCCGGCTGGAATCGGAAAGAAGGCGCGGCGCCCGGGTGGGTCGACTCGGGCATCGTCATGCCGAGCAGATCCCCCGGCAGGAGGTCGCTGGTGAACTGAACCCGACGGAACGCGCCGTCGATCGTGCGTGCCAGGGCCTGTGCCAGGGTCGTCTTGCCGACTCCGGGCACGTCGTCGAGGAGAACGTGACCCTTGGCGACCAGGCAGAGGATCGCGCGGCGGACGACCTCCGCCTTTCCGTGGACGGCGCGTTCGACTTCGACCTGCCAACGCGCGATGGCGTCCGCGGCCCCACGACTGGTGACGAGCTGTTCTGTGGACTGCATGACCGGAAGCGACCCCCTCTTCGCACGCCGGGCGAGGGTGCGCACCCCTGCTAATCGGCGAAGGGGCGCTTTGCCCTGAGGCGGGCCGACGATCTCGCATCACGCGCGCGCAGCGAGGACGCAGTCCACCGGCGCGTCGATCGCCGAATCCCTCGATGCCCCACCCGCTCGAAGCAGATTGATCAAGGTCGGCGAGCGCCCGCAGCCGACAAATTAGAAGCTGTACTTCAACTCGCTGTAGACGCGGTCGTTCGAATCGAACGCGCCGGGACCGAGGCGCGGTCCGTCGAAGAAGACGAGCCAGCCGCCTTCGATCTTGAGGCTGTCGGTGATCTCGAAGTCAGCGGAAGCGCGAAAGATTCCACCGTCCTGCGCCCGCTCGCCGAGGAGGCTGCCGAGGAGGGTGACCTCGAGGCGTTCTCGCAGGAAAGGACGGGTCACTCGGATGGCGGTTTCGAAGCGATCGGCCGCGACCAGTTCGCGGGTGCCGGTCGCCCCGCTCGGGTGACCGAAGAGGTGTCGATTCACGACTTCCACGGCCACCACCAACTGGTCTGGTCCGTACCACTCGACGCCAACCAGGGTGTCGAGGCGGTCTCGCTCTTCGTTCAGGAAGTTGAAGAAGGGCGGGCCAGGCAATAAGGCGAAGCGGTAGGTCCGGATGCCGATCAGGTAGGCCATCTCCGCCTTGAACAGAAAGGCGCCGTGCGTGACGTTTCCGGCGGCCCCGACCATGCCGTACCGGTTCGCCTCGGCCTTGATCTGCGTGCCCTGCAGGTCGACGACCCGGCTCGACTCGTCGGTGTAGGCGCCGTAGACGGAGAAGTCCCAGCCGCTGAATCGGCCATCGAACTTGGCGGCGAAGTTGGGGGTGCCCGTCCAGTCGTCGCGGTCATCGATCGGCGCGCCGCCGCCGAGGCCGCCTCCTGGCCCTACGGTGAAGAGGTCGGGGATGAAGTCGCTGCCTGGCGGTGCGTTGCGGTCGTAGCGGTGTTCCGGGATGACCAGGAACTGAGCGGACCAGGGGCCGCTCTGGTAGTCGAGCTTGACCATGGCACGCGGTCGGCGGAGGTCCTCGATGTCGACGAGTCCCGGCTCCTGGTTGTCGAGGGGGTTCACGACGTCGACGACGCGGAAGGTGTCCGACCGGCCCCAGTTGACGACTTTGCGGCCGATCGTCAGGTCGAATTTATCGGTGACCGGCCCGGAGAGGTAGACCTCACCGCTATCGACCTGCCATTCGTAGACGTCCAGGACGGCCCCGTTGAAGTCGCGGCGACCACGGATTTGGTAGCTGAAGTCGTACCAGCCCAGGAGCTCGGCGCGCGCCTGCCATTCTCGTGGCAGCTTCACGTCGATCCGGAGGAGTCCATCGAGGTCGAGCCGTGAGAGCCCGTCGAAGTCGGTTCGCCCGCCGCTGCCCTCGCTGTCGGCGACGGACCGACCGAGGTAGCTCCACACGGCCGCCGACGCGATCGAGCCGCTCACGTCGACGTTGTTCCACATCCATTCGCCTGCCGGGGTGCCCACGAGCCAGCCGGGGGCCGTCGACTCCTCTTCCTCGATGACGGAGACGTCGAAATCGTCGTCGAAGCCGCCCATCAGATCGTCGAGATCGTCGTCGGCGTAGCCTGCGGACGGCGCCACGATCAACGCGGTCGCGAGGAGTGCGAGCCGTTTTCGCATGGATCAGGGGCCGGTCTCGAGCCCGCGGACGCTGAACATGTCGAAGTCGAGATCCTGGCCGAACTTCACGTCGCTGGTTCGAAGGATCGTCTTGTGAAGGGTCTGCTTGCCCTTCTTCGTCGTCATCGTCATGACGGTCGGGACCCAGATCCCATCGATCTGCTCGAGCTCCTCGACCTTCATGTACTTGTTCCGCTTGCCCTTTTTGACCCAGATCTTGGCCTGGACCACGACGTAGTTGTCCTTGCGCACGAACTGGATCGACTTCGTGTATCCGGTTTCGTCGATCTCTTCGTCGTCGATCGGGGTTGACTGGATGATCCAGACGGGGTGGCCGTCGATCTCCGCGTCTTCCTTCACGATCTGATACTCGTACTTCTCGAGCGGGCGTTCCGTCATGTCCGCATAAGAAAAGTCGGAGCCCATGAAGCTGCCGCTCTTGTCGCTCGAGGCGATCCGCTTCGTCTTCTTGAGCGCAGGCAGGTAGAGCCACTGATCGTCGTCGCGATCCGCCTCGTCGAAGTCGTAGGTCAGGAAGCCCGTGTCCTCGACGTCCGCCGGGCTCATGAAGAACATCATCGAGAGTTCGTCGGGGTCCTTGTCCTTCCTGAAGCTGCGAAGCTCTCGTACCCGCTGCTTGCCGCGCTTGTCGATCAGGACCATCTGCATGTTCGACGTCTGGTTGTCGCCGTCGTCGCGTTCGTCGACCGCCGTCATGATCTCGCGGGCCTTCGGGTCGTCCGCGGCCAAGGCGGGCGTCGCGAGGACGAGCAGGGTAAGGGAGACCAGGGCGCCCAGGACGCCCTGGGCGCCTCGGGCGGGGGCGAGGCGGGGCTCACCGCTCGCGTGGACTCGACCGGGCATCTGCGTTCCTCCTTCGGGATCATCGCCGGGGCAGGTGGGCCGCGCGATCGCCCCCCCTAACGAACGGTGGGGAGACGGAAGCAGTAAACCCCAGATCCGACGGGCGGAAAAGGGTTCGGGAAGACGGCTGATCGAGCCCGCCACACATCGTTGCGCGCGCCTTCCTCAACGTCTCACTTCGGTATCGACTCGACCGCCCGACCGGTGCATTCTGGAAGTCCCATGCCGGAATCCGAGCGCCACGCGCTCTCCGTGGAGGAAGACCCCATGCGTGACGAAGAAGCACCCGACCCGGACGCGCAAGCAACCTGGCGGTCGGCCGTCGAAGCCGGTTTCGCTGCCTGGGGGCGCATCGTGGTGCGACACCGATGGCTCGCGCTGGTCGTCTCGCTCGGGGTGACCGGCTGGCTCGTCAGCCACTTGCCGCAGCTCGAGGTCGACAACTCCACCGAATCTTTTCTGACGACCGACGCGCCCAACGTTCTCCTTTACAACGCGTTCCGGGATCAGTTCGGGCGGGACGACAAGATCGTGATCGCCGTCGACGGTGGCGATCTGTTCTCGTTGTCGTTCCTGGAGCGGCTTCGCGAGCTTCACGAGGCACTCGAAACCGAGGTGCCCTTCGTGACCGAGGTGGAGAGCCTCGTGAATGCCAGATTCACCCGCGGCGAAGGCGGGGAGCTGGTCGTGGGCGAGCTCCTCGAGGACTGGCCGGACACCGCGCAAGACCTCGCGATCTTCGAGGAGCGCGTGCGCTCCAATCCCCTCTATCGGAACGCGCTCGTTTCCGAGGATTACCGGGTCACGTCGATCCTGGTCACGCCGGACACCTACTCGAGCGAGGCGCCGCAGGTCGACGAGCTCGGGGGGTTCGGAGAAGGTGAGGAGGAGGGCGAGACGCCGGAGGCGGTCTACTTGAAGGCCGCCGAGGGCGACGCGGTGATCGATTCGATCTACGCCGTATTCGACCGGCTGCAGAGGGATGATTTCCGCCTCCACATGGCCGGTGCGCTGCCCATGACCTGGCGAATCAACTACGGGATGCAGCGGGACATGTCGATCATGCTTCCGGCGACGCTCGCGCTGATGGCCCTCGTTCTCGGGTTGCTCTTCCGCCGTCTCGGCGGCGTCGCGCTTCCTCTCATGGTCGTCGGGCTCTCGTTGATGGCGGCGATCGGCGTGATGATCGTGATGGGGATTCCGGGCTCGACCGCGGTGCAGATCCTGCCCGTCTTCCTGCTGACGGTCGGAGTCTGCGACGCCGTCCACGTTTTGGCGATCGTCTACCGGTTTCGCATGGAGGGGATGGAGAAAGAGGAGGCGATCGTCCAGTCGCTGGCCCACTCCGGTCTCGCGATCTTGATGACGAGCGTGACGACGGCCGCCGGGATGGCCTCCTTCGTTACGTCCGAGATGGCCGCGGTCCAGGACCTGGGTCTCCTCGCTCCGATCGGGGTCGGACTGGCTTTCGTCTACACCGTGGTGTTGTTGCCGGCACTGCTCGCGGTCTTTCCCTTGCCCGTCCCCAGGCGAGGGCGGATCGCACAGGGGCTCTTTCCCTTCGAGCGCTTCCTGGTGGGGGCGGGCCGTTTTGCGGTGCGCGCGCCGTGGCGTGTGCTGGCACCGACGGCCGTCCTCGCGGTGATCGCGCTACTGGGGGCCGTGCAGATCACGTTCAGCCACAACGGCCTGAACTGGTTCCCCGAGGACGACCGGACCCGGGTCGACTTCGAGGCGATCGATCGGTTCCTGGGCGGTTCGATCACGCTCGACGTGTTGGTGGATACGGGGAAGCCCGGGGGGCTCTATGACCCCGAAATTCTGCGCGAGCTCGAGCGGATCGAGTTCGAAGTGGCCAACGTGGCGCAAGCGCCCGTCGTCGTCGCGGATGCGGTCTCGATCCGCGAGATCGTGGAGGAGACCCATCAGGCGCTGAACGAGAACCGGCCCGAGATGCGGCGCGTGCCGGACACGCCGAACGCGGTCGCGCAGGAGCTGTTGCTCTTCGAGCAGAGCGGCAGCGACGATACCGAGGAGCTCGTCGACTCCGAATATCGGGTGACGCGCCTGAACATGCGGATTCCCTTCGTCGATGCGCTGCTCTTTCCGGAGTTCCTGGACGATGCGGAGGTCGTGATCGCCGAACGCCTCGACGGTCGCGCGACCTTTCAGATCACGGGCCTGATGACGCTGCTCGCGGACATCTTCGACGCGGTGATCGTCAGCATGAGCCGGTCCTACGTCTTCGCGTTCTGCGTGATTACGCCGCTCATGATGCTCCTGCTCGGAAGTCTGCGGCGCGGACTCGTCAGCATGGTGCCGAACCTGCTGCCGATCGTCGCGGTGCTTGCGGTGACGGGCTGGGGAGGGGTCGCGATCGATACGACGACGATGATGGTCGGCGCCATGGTGATCGGCATCGCCGTCGACGACACCATTCATTTCATGCACAAGTTCCATCGCTATTTCGAGCAGGGCGGGGATCTCGAACACGCCGTGACCGAGACGCTTCGGACGACCGGATCGGCGCTGCTCTTCACGACCCTCGTGCTGATCGCCGGTTTCGGCGTCTTCGGCTTCTCCGAGATGGCCAACATGCGGATCTTCGGCCTGCTCTCGGCCTTCGCGGCGGGCGTCGCGCTCCTCGCCGACATCCTGATCGCCCCCGCGCTTCTCGCTGTAGTGGAGGGCGCCCGCGCGCGTCGGATCGCCGCGCGGGCTGCCGCCGCGGCCTGAGTCAACGCGGAGGGGCTGTGCTACCCCAGACGAGACCACGACGCAGCGCGCGGGCCAGGGGGGACCTTGAAGGCACTCATCTTCGACACCGAAACGACCGGGATGGTCCAGTTCCGGAAGAAGCCTGAGGATCCGAGTCAGCCGGATCTGATCCAGCTCGGAATGCTGCTCGTCGACTGCGCAACCTGGGAGGCGAAGGCGCGGCACTCGATGCTGGTGACCCTCGCCGACGGCGTGACGATCGATCCAGGAGCGAAGGAGGCGCACGGGATCTCCGAAGAGGATTGCGCCCGCTACGGCGTGGCTCCGATCGTGGCATGTTCGCTCTTCAACCAGGCCTGCATGCAAGCGGATATCATCGTCGCCCATAATCTCTCCTTCGACGAGTCGATCATGAAGACCGCGCTCTACCGGATTGGGAACAAGCCCCACCGGCTCGACGGTCGACAGCACGTCTGTACGAAGGAGGCGTCGACCGACGTGCTCAAGCTGCCTGGTAAGTACGGCTACAAGTGGCCGACGCTGGCCGAGGCCTATCGCCACTACACGGGTGACGAGATCGAGGGGGCCCACGACGCGCTCGTCGACACCGAGGCGTGTCTTCACGTCTTCCGGGGGCTCGTCCAGGAAGGCGTAGTGGGCCTCGTCGGCCGTTAGTTCTCCGGAACGCCGATTTCGAAGAAGGCCTGCACGTCACGCTCCTCGTCCGCCCAGCGTGCGAGGCGCTCGATCATTGCAGGTAGATCCCTGCCGAGTGACGCCAGCACCGCGGCGTGGCGGGGGGCGTCGCGGACGTAGGTACCGCGCAGCGCGAGACACGGATCCGAGAGCCGGGCGCTCTTCGCCACCTGTCCCGCGTCGTAGACGGCCAGAGGCATCGCTGCGAGCGCATCTCGGAAGGTCGCCTCCGCCTCTGCGCGCTTCCGTTCTCGGTTCTCGACGCCCTCCAGGGCTTCGACGGCCTCGCGGAAAGCGAGGGTCCGCTCGGCGATGAGCGCGCGATCGTGGATCGCGTCCCGGACCTTCGTCGCGTCGGGCCAGTCTTCCGGCGTCGCGTCGCTCGGTGGGTTCTGCTCGAAAAACCGGATTGCGGCTTGTTGGCCGATGAATTGGGCGACTCCCTCGTTGAAGGCTGCTTCGCCGGGCACGAAGGCCGTCGCGTGCACGAGCTCGTGAAAGAGCGTCTCGACGAGGGCGCTCGGCCCTCGCGCGAGCATCGGCTGGGTGACCGGATCGTCGATCCACCCGAGCGTCGAGTAGGCGGACACGCCACTCACGCAGACCTGATAGGCGTTCTCTCGCAGTCGTTCGGCCTCCGATTCCGCGCGGGGCCGTTCGAAGAAGCCCTTGTAGGGCAGGGCGCCCAGAATCGGATAGCGCCACGGTACCGTCTCGACGCTGCCCTCACGGGTTCGGACCAGCGTCGTGACGATCCGGTCGCCGGGCCAGTCGACGTAGCTCGTGTACTGTCCCTCGACGGTGAGGCCGAGCTCGGCGGCGAAGGAGCGCACGTCCTCGACCCGGGCCAGCATCGATCGCACATCGTCCGGTGTGTCGGGGTCGGTGAGCACGGTGTCGATCGGGCGGGCCCGCCACATCATTCGGAGCTGGCCCTCGGCGAGGTGGCCGTAGTAACAGCCCGTGAGCCCGAGGCAGGCGGCGATTGCGAAGCCGCGGAGAGAGAAACGCATGAGTGAAGCCGTGCGGCGCTTTCGGATCGACTGTGCCGAAGAGACGACCCGGGAGTGGTTGCTGGCGGAGGCTTTCGAGGCCGGGGCCGGCGGCGCCGAAGAGAGCGAGTTCGACGGGCGCTTCCGCGCGGACATCTATGCCGACCCCGAAGAAATCGAAGCGGTGCGCGACGCGATCGCGGCCCTCGGCGCTCCGGGAACGCGCGTCGACCCGGTCGAGACCCTGCCTGAAGTCGACTGGAGCGAGGCCTGGAAGGAAGGGCTCGAGGCTCTCGAAATCTCGCCGCGGCTGCTGATCCGCCCTCCCTTCGTGGAATCGCCGTCCCTTCCCGAACAACGAGAGGTGGTGATCGAGCCGGGCCAGGCTTTCGGTACGGGCAACCACGCTTCGACGCGACTGTGTCTCGAATGGATCGATGGGATGGTCAGCGGAGAGATCGAGGGGCCGGAGGTCGGCCGGATGCTCGACGTCGGGACCGGCAGCGGCGTGCTGGCTCTGGCAGCGGTCGCCCTCGGCGTCGGGCAGGCGATCGGCTTCGATCTCGATCCCGTCGCGATCGAGGCGGCGGAAGAGGCGGCGCGCGCGAACCCGAACGGGGCCGCCGCGGAATTCTTCGCGGGGCCGATCGAAGCGGTGTCCGGTCCCCCGTTTCCGCTGGTCGTGGCGAACCTCCTGAAGAAGGAGATGCTGCCGATCGCGGGCGAGATTGCGGCGCGGGTCGCGCCGGGCGGACGGCTCGTGCTCGCGGGGCTGCTCGAGGAGGATCTGCCGGAGGTTCTCGCGCGGTTCGGGGAAGAAGGGCTCGAAGAGGTCGGCCGCCTGCAGCACAAGGATCCGATCGGGCTGTGGGTCTCGCCCTGTCTCGGACGCGCGTAGACCGATCCCGTCATTCCGCATCCCGTTCGAGCCAGTCGTCATAGAGCTCTCGCAGGATCGCGTCGAGAGGAATCCGGGGTTGCCACCCCGTGGCTTTACGCAGCTTCGAAGCGTCGCCGACCAGCCAGTCCGTCGGGCGGAAGCGATCGGGGTCGGTCTCGACGCGGGGGGAGACGTCCGCGAGGGCGACCAACTGGTCGAGGAGGGTCTGGATCGTCGTCGCGACCCCGCCGGCCACGTTGTAGACGTCGGCCGGCACTGCCGGGTCGAGCAGCGCGATGTAAGCGTCGAGTACGTCCTCGACATGGAGGAAGTCGCGCACGCTCTCGAGGTTGCCGACGCGCATCACGGGTGCCTGTCGCCCGGCGCGGATCGCGGCGACCTGACGCGCGAAGCTCGACACGACGAAGGCGTCGGCCTGACCTGCTCCCGTATGGTTGAAGGCCCGAACGCGGACGACGTCTCGACCCTCGCGCGCGGCGGCGTCCCCGAGCGCCTCCGCGGCCGCCTTGGTGCGGGCGTAGGGCGAGCGGGGGCGGAGCGGCGTCGCTTCGTCGAAGGGCGTCGGCGCGGCCGCGCCTCCGGCGACCGGTGAGTATTGATCGGCGGAGCCGATGAGGAGGATCCGCGCTTCGGGGCTCCGCTCGGCCGCGCAACGGAGCAGCGATCGCGTACCGAGAAAATTGAGGCGATAGCAGAGCGCGGGCTCCTTCCAGGACCGCGCAACGTCGCTCATGGCGGCGAGGTGGAGGATCGCGTCGGGGGCGGCACGCTCGAGGGCGGCGCCGAGGCTGGCGGGGTCCGTGACGTCGACTTCGCGGTCGGCCCCGATCACCGTGTGGCCGCCTGCTTCGAGTCGGGGTCTCAGTCGGCGACCGACGAACCCTCCTGCGCCCGTCACGAAGACTCGCATGGACGCAGGCTGACAGATCAGCGCCGCGCGAGCAACGCGAAGGGGATCGACTTGCGCCAGGTAGGGACGATCGGCGACCCTGCGGCCATGATCATCGGTGTCGCCGGACGAAACGGAGCGGGCAAGGGGGAGCTCGTCAGCTTCCTCGAAGCCCGGAGCTTTACCGCGCTCTCTCTGTCGGATGCGATCCGGGCGGAGCTCGCGGCGCAGGGGCTCGAGGAGTCCCGCGAGCGGATGATCGAAACGGGGCAGGCGATGCGCCGTCACGCGGGCCCCGGCGCGCTCGCTCAGGGCCTCGCGAAGCAGCTCCTGCCCGACCGCAACTACGCCATCGATTCCATCCGGCACCCGGTCGAGGTGGAGATCCTGCGCGCCCACGCGGAGTCGAGTGGTCACGTCTTCAATCTCGTCTGGGTCGATTCCAAGCTCGAGATCCGTTTCGATCGGATCGTCGCGCGCGGACGCTCGGGCGATCCGACCACGCTCGCGGAGCTCGAGGCGCTCGAGGCACGGGAACGCGGGAGCGAGGATCCGAACGCTCAGCAGCTCGATGCCGTCGAGGCCGGTGCGGACTTCCGGATCGCGAACGACGACAGCCTCGAGGCCTTTCAGGAGTCGATCCAGGCCTGGGTCCGGCAGAACCTGGCTTTCGCCCGTCCGGATTGGGACGACTATTTCATGGGCATCGCCCGCGTCGTCGCCTCCCGATCGAATTGCGTGAAGCGCAAGGTCGCTGCGGTCGTGACCCTCGAGAAGCGGATCATCTCGACCGGCTACAACGGCACCCCGCGTGGGACGACGAACTGCAACGAAGGCGGCTGCCCGCGCTGCAATGATCTGGCCCCGGGCGGAACGCGGCTCGATGAATGTCTCTGCTCTCACGCCGAGGAGAACGCGATCACACAGGCCGCATACCACGGCGTGTCGCTCAAAGGCGGTTCGATCTACACGACCTTCTCGCCGTGTCTCCAGTGCACCAAGATGATCATCAACGCAGGCCT
>PAQX01000008.1 GCA_002709835.1 Deltaproteobacteria bacterium | reverse complement strand
ACTCGGTATGCGTTGGCTGCGAATCTCGAGCAGGAGCAATCGCTCCTCGAGGAGCAGCGCGCCCTGATCGTCACTCTGCGTGGATTGCGGGACCCCTCGGTCCTCGCGGCGCTCGCTCAAGAACGCGGGTTCCGGCCTGCTGAGCGCGTGATCGCGCTGTCGGACCCGATGCCCGGTCCGATCACGACGACCGGGCCGGCCGGTCCCCTGCCCGATGCCCGCGGTTTCGCAGCGCTCGAGCCCCGGTCCCCCGACTCTCTCCCGGCGGTCTCCTCGGGGCCGCCGCCGGCGGAGCGGACCGAAGGAGTCACCCCGTGAGGTACCAGGCGCTCGATCGCGCCTCCGGTCGGATCGCCTGGATCCGCTTCGCGGGACTCGCCGTCGTTCTGTTGCTCGCGGGGCGCGCCGCGCATCTCACCGTCGCACACACGCGCGCGAAGGATCTCTACGACCGGCAGATCCAGACCGAGCAGCGGCTGTCCGCGGCGCGCGGCACGATCTTCGACCGCAACGGTCGCGAGCTGGCGATCACGACCGAAGCCGCTTCGATCTACGCCCTGCCCCGCGAGATGGACGACCGTGCCGCGATCGCCCACGCCCTGGCGGAGGTCCTCGACATGGACCTGACCGCGATCGCGCGGCGCATCGCGAACCGCGACGGGTTCACGTACATCAAGCGCTGGGTCACCAAGGAGCAGGCCGAACGCATCGCCGAACTCGACCTGCCGGGCGTCGGCATCGACCGGGAGCCCCGTCGCTCCTACCCCGCTGGCAGCTTCGCCGCGCCGCTCCTCGGCTTCGCCAACATCGACGGCGAAGGCGTGCGCGGGATCGAACAGCTCGAGAACGACTGGCTGACCGGCCAGCCGCGGCCCGTGCGCGTGGAACGCGACGCGAAGGGACAGCCTCTCGCGCTCGAGACGACGGACCTGCGAGACGTGGCCGGCGGCGACGTCGCGCTCACCCTCGATGCCGCGATGCAAGGCGCAGCAGAGGCGGCGCTGCAGGAAGTGGTTGCGAGAACCCAGGCCGAGGGCGGGCTCGTACTGACGATGGATCCGCGCAACGGCGACGTTCTCGCCCTCGCCGAGGCCCCCGGCTTCGATCCGAACCAGTTCAGGACCCTCGATTACTCGGAGACGCGCTCGCGCACGTTCACCGATGCCGTCGAAGCCGGTTCGACGATGAAGGCCTTCCTCGTGGCATCGGCAATCGACGCACGCCTCGTAGAACCGGACCAGATCCTCGAAACGGGAGACGACGGCTCGCTCCGCGTGCGCGGCAAGACGATCCGCGATCGTCGCCCCTTCGGCCCGCTCGCCCCGGCCGACGTGCTTCGACTCTCGAGCAACGTCGGCGCAGTCCTGATCGCGCAGGCGATGGGACGCGAGGCCCAGCATGCGGGCCTCGAACGCTTCGGTTTCGGGAAACGCACCCGCTCCCGCTTCCCCTTCGAGTCGTCCGGAATCCTCCGGGACTGGAACGGCTGGCAGCCCGTCGACCAGGCGGCGATTTCCTACGGGCAGGGCCTGTCGGTCACGGGTATCCAGCTCGCTTCCGCGCTCGCCGCCCTCGCGAACGACGGCATGCGGATGGAACCGCGAATCGTGCTCGCTCGCCGGCGCGCAAACCAGGGCTGGCAGACGACCGAGGTCCGCACCCAGGGCCGCGCGATCTCGCCGCGCGCCGCCCGACTGACGCTGGACATGATGCAGACCGTCGTCGCCGCAGACGGCACGGGTCGCATGGCCGCGCTCGACGGCGTCCGTGTCGCGGGCAAGACCGGCACGGCCCAGAAGCTCGACATCGAGGCCAAACGCTATTCGAACACGCGCTACATGGCCTGGTTCATGGGCGTCGTCCCCGCCGACGATCCGGAGATCGCGATCGTCGTCGCGATCGACGAGCCGAAGGGGCCGATCCACAGCGGCGGCGGCATCGCCGCCCCGCTCTTCGCTCAGGTGGCCGCGGCACAGCTCGCGCGGCGCGGGATCGTCACCCACCCGGCGCCGATCCCGGCCGCCCCGATCCCGACGCACATCGCCGAGCGCGAAGACGACGGAGAGAGCGCCGACCCGACGCCCGCAGCCCCGAAGACGCGACTCGCCGACGTCGCCGCCGCACCGCCCACCGCTCCCCGGAAGAAGCGTTCGCGCACCGCGCGCGCCCCCGAGACGAGGACGCCCAGCACAGCAACCGCCGCCCTCCCGGCCGGTCCCGCCAGGACCGCCCGCGTCGCGGAGGCACGTCCTCCCTCGACGGGCCGGAAGCCCGCCCTCGACGACACCCTCGACCTCGTCTTCGTGCCGGATTTCGAGGGCACGACGATGGCCCGCGCGCGACGAATCGCGGCGAGCGAGTCCCTCGAGATCACGACCCTCGGAGCCATCGAGGGTCGAGTGGTGTCCCAGCACCCGATTCCCGGAACGGTGCTCGAGGGCGGCGATCGCACGGTGCGACTGCGCTTCGAGCAGCGGCGGCCGACGCTGGCCCGCCGGGAGGAGGGATGATGCGACTCTCTTCGCTGCTCGATGCCTTGCCCGATTCCCTCGCGGTGCGCGAACTGATCCGCGCGAACGCGAGCGACGACCCGACGATCCGCGGACTCCGCTACGACTCCCGACACGTGTCGCCGGGCGACCTCTTCGTCGCGCTGCGCGGCGCGAACTCGGACGGTCACGACTATCTCGAACGCGCAATCGCCGCGGGAGCGGCGGCGCTCGTGGTCGAAGAAGCGCCCAGCGAAGCGATCCGCGGCGCCCTTCCGGTCGCGGTCGTCCCGGACAGTCGGCGCGCCCTCGCGCCGATCGCGACGCGCTTCTACGGACATCCGGCGAGCGAGATCACCCTGGTCGGCGTGACCGGCACGAACGGCAAGACGAGCACGACCTACCTGGTCGAGTCGATCCTGACCCAGGCCAGCCAGCGTGTCGGACTCGTGGGCACCGTCGAGATCCGCTACGCGGGCACGCGCGAGGTCGCGGTGAACACGACGCCCGAGAGCCTCGACCTCCAGCGAACGCTGCGCGCCATGCGGACCGAGCAAGTCGACGCAGCGGTCATGGAAGTCTCGTCGCACGGACTCGAGCTCGGTCGCGTCCACGGCTGCGATTTCAAGGTCGCGGCATTCACGAACCTCTCCCAGGATCATCTCGATTTCCACGAGAGCATGGACGCCTACTTCGACGCGAAGGCGCGGCTCTTCCGAGATCACCTCGCTCCCGGCGCGACCGCAGTGGTGAACGTCGCTGACGAGGCCGGCGAGAAGATGGTCGCCGTCGCACGGGATGCCGGCGCCAGGGTGCTCCGCGTCGCTCGCGGGGCCGAAGCCCGCGCCGACCTCCGACTCGTGGACGCGACGTCGACCCTCGAGGGCACTCGCGCGACGCTGGAAGACGCGGACGGCCAGTTCGAGGTAGAACTCCCGCTGCTCGGGGACTTCAACCTGGAGAACCTGCTCGTCGCGGTCGGCATCGGCCGCGCCCTTGGCCTCGGCCACGAGGCGATCGCAGCGGGCGTCGCAGGCTGTCCGCAGGTCCCCGGGCGCATGGAGCGGGTCGTCGGCACCGGACGCGGAGAACCGACCGTCCTCGTCGATTATGCCCACACCCCCGATGCGGTCGAGAAGCTCCTCTACGCGGTTCGGCCGCTTTGCGACGGCCGGCTGATCGCGGTCTTCGGCTGCGGTGGGGATCGCGACTGCGCGAAGCGACCTCTGATGGCCCGGGCCACCGCGAGCCACGCGGATCTCGCGATCGCGACGAGCGACAACCCGCGAACGGAAGACCCAGTCGCGATTCTCGCGGACGTCGAAGAGGGACTTCGCGATCTCGACCGCACCGAGCCGAGTGCACTCTTCACGCACGACGCCGATCGCTATGCCGTCGTCGTCGACCGCCGCGAGGCGATCGACCTCGCGATCGGCGGTGCGAACGCGAACGACACCGTCGTCCTCGCCGGCAAGGGCCACGAGGACTACCAGATTCTCGGCCGGGAAAAGTTTCCCTTCGACGACCGGCTGGAAGCCCGCCGCGCGCTGCTCGCCCGCGAAGGAAGAGACGCGTGAGCGCGGCCCCGGCGACCGTCGAAGACCTCTGTGCCTGGACCCAGGGCGAGATCGTGCGAGGCCGTGACGATCAGACCTTTACCGGCACGAAGATCGACAGCCGCGAAGTCGCGTCAGGGGATCTCTTCGTCGCGATCGTAGGCCCCAATCACGACGCACATCGTTTCCTCGGCGACGTGATGCGGAGCGGGGCAGCCGGCGCGCTCGTACAGATGGATCGAATCGAGGAGACGATCGCGCGGACCGACGGCTTCCTGGTCCACGTCGACGACACGACGGCGGCGCTCGCCGCCCTCGCGCGGGGCCACCGCGAAAGCTTCGAGGGTCCGCTCGTCGGGATCACCGGCAGCAATGGCAAGACCACGACGAAGGAGCTGTGCGCCGGGATCCTGGCCGTCGCGGGACCGACCCTCGCGACCCGCGGCAACCTCAACAACGAGTTCGGAGTGCCGCTCACGCTCCTGCGCCGCGGCGACCAGGACCGCTTCGCCGTCGTGGAGATGGGCATGAACCATCGACACGAGATCGCCGCCCTCGCCGCCATCGCGCAGCCCACGATCGGCGTCCTCACGAACGTGGGGACGGCCCACATCGAGTTCCTCGGTTCGCGCGAAAACATCGCACTGGAGAAGGGCGACCTTCTCGTGTCGCTCCCTGCGAGCGGAACTGCGATCGTGGACCGCGACGAGCCCCTCGCTTTCGCCCAGGCCGACCGGACCGAGGCGCGTGTACTCACCTTCGGTCGAAGCGCCGCGGCAGATCTCCGCGCGAGTGGAGAACGCTTCCTCGACGAAGGCGCCTACGCCTTCCGGTTCGAAACGCCCTTCGGACACGGCGAGGTCAAGGTCTCCGGGCTCGCGCCGACGATCGTCGACAACGCGCTCGCCGCCGCGGGCGGGGCCCTCGCGGCGGGGGTCTCCTTCGAGACCGTCGCCGAAGGCCTCGCCGCCCATCGCGGCATCCCGGGCCGGATGCAGCCGCGTCCCTTCCCGAACGACGTGCTCGTGATCGACGACGCCTACAACGCGAACCCGCAGTCGATGCGAAACGCGCTCGAGACGCTGGCCCGCCTCGACACCACCGGCGCGCGCCACGCCGTGCTCGGCCAGATGGGCGAGCTCGGAGAGATCGCCGAGGGCGCGCACCGCGACCTCGGCCGCCTGGCCGGGGAGCTCGGACTCGATGGACTCTTCCTCCTCG
This sequence comes from Deltaproteobacteria bacterium, assembly GCA_002709835.1. GTDB lineage: Bacteria > Myxococcota_A > UBA9160 > UBA9160 > UBA4427 > UBA4427. The sequence continues at coordinate 21,512 of PAQX01000008.1, read as the reverse complement.
GCGACTACGCCGAGCTCTCCGCGGGCGCGGCCCGCGAAGCCGGACTCGAAGGCGACCGGATCGTCATCGGGACCGACCATGAATCGCTCGCTCGTGCACTGAGCGGGCGTCTCAGCGAGGGCGACCGCGTTCTCATCAAGGGATCCCGGGCGGCGCGCATGGAGCGCGTCATCGAACTCCTCGAAGAAGCGAGTCACTGATGGCCGACACCCCTGTCCGAGAAGAAGCGAGTCACTGATGGCCGACACCCCTGTCCGAGAAGAAGCGAGTCACTGATGCTCTACCACTGGCTCTATCCACTGGCCGACACCTTCGGTGGCCTGAACGTCGTCCGGTACATCACCTTCCGGACAGCGGCGGCGACCCTGACCGCACTGTTCATCTCGTTCATCGTCGGCCCCTGGCTGATCCGCCGCCTCGCCGCGCTTCGAGTCGGCCAGCCGATCCGCGAGATCGGACCCGATCATCAGGCGAAGGCCGGCACCCCGACCATGGGCGGCCTTCTGATTCTGCTCTCTCTGGGGATCTCGGTCCTCCTGTGGACGGATCTGACCAACCCCTTCGTTTGGATCGTCCTCGGCCTCACGACCGGCTACGGCCTCCTCGGCTTCATCGACGACTATCAGAAGGTCCGATTCAACAACTCGGACGGCATCTCGGCTCGCGTGAAGCTCGCCTGGCAGGTTCTCCTCGCCTTCGGCGTCGCCGTCGCGATCTACTCGAGTCCGAACTTCGACTCGGAGCTCGCCGTCCCGTTCTTCAAGAACTTCACGCCGAACCTGGGGATCTTCTACATCCCACTCGCGACCTTCATCATCGTCGCGGCCAGCAACAGCGTGAACCTGACCGATGGGCTCGACGGACTCGCCATCGGCCCGGTCATGATCTCCGCAGGCACGTTTCTGCTCCTCTCGTACGCCGCAGGTCACGCGGGCATCGCCGAGTATCTCCAGATCAAGAACGTCCCCGGGTCGGGCCAGCTCGCGATCATCTGCGGTGCCCTGGTCGGTGGCGGTCTCGGCTTCCTCTGGTTCAACGCCTCGCCCGCCGAGCTCTTCATGGGGGACGTCGGCTCCCTCGCGCTCGGCGGCGCCCTCGGCACGATCGCCGTCCTCATCCGCCAGGAGATCCTGCTGGCCGTGGTCGGCGGAATCTTCGTGATCGAGACGCTCAGCGTGATCATCCAGGTCACGTCGTTCAAGCTGACCGGGAAGCGCGTCTTCCGCATGGCCCCGGTCCACCATCATTTTGAGCAGCTCGGTTGGCCCGAGCAGAAGATCGTCGTCCGCTTCTGGATCGTGTCGATCATCCTGGGCCTCGTCGCTTTGTCGTCGCTCAAGCTGCGCTGAAGATTTTCATTCGGGGCCTCCCTAGCCGGACCCCGTACCAGACACGCGACGAACCGGGACACCGGAGACTCGCGGTGGGACGTAGATGACGGAGTTCGAAGGACAGAGTGTTCTCGTCCTCGGCCTTGGCGTGTCCGGAGTTTCGGCCACGCGCTTCCTGGTCGAACGAGGCGCACGCGTCACGGCAGCGGACGAGCGCGCACCGGACGCGATCGCAGGGATGGAAGACCTGCCTGCCACCGCGGCGCTGCGGGTGGGGGAAGCCTTCCCGGACCTCGATGCCTTCGACCTAGTCGTGCCGAGCCCCGGCGTGCCCGCCGCGCGCTACGCGGGCTGTCGCCCGCCGGTCCTAGGCGACATCGAGCTTTGCTTCCGCGCCCTGCCCGTCCCGATCATCGCGGTCACCGGGACGAACGGAAAATCGACGGTCGTGAAGCTGATCGAGGCCATGGCCCGCGGTGCGGGACTGCGCGCGCAGGCGGCTGGCAACGTCGGCCTGCCGGCCCTCGAACTCGCCGGGCGGCCGCTGGACCTCGCGATTCTCGAGGTTTCCTCTTTCCAGCTCGAGAGCATCGAAGCGTTCTCGCCGCGGACCGGCGTCCTGCTCAACCTCACCCCTGACCACCTCGACCGGCACGGCGACATGGCGGGCTACCGCGCGGCCAAGGCGCGCCTCTTCGCGCGACAGGGCGCCGGCCAGACCGCGATCGTGAATGGCGACGACCCGCTATGCGCGGATCTCGAGATCCAGTCGGGCGTCGAGCGCCTCGAATTCCGAAGGCGAACGCCCGTCGAAGCGGGGGCCTGGATGGATGGGGCGAACGCGATCGTGCGTCGTGGCGGGACCCAGCAGGTGTTCCAGCTCGAAGGGGCGACCGCCCTCTCGGGCCAGGCCGACAACGTCCTCGCCGCGCTGCTCGCGCTCTCGACCGTCGACGTCGAACTCGATCGCGCGGCGAGGGTTCTTGCGGAGTTCACCTCGCTGCCTCATCGCTGCCAGCACGTCGCGACGATCCACGGCGCGCGCTTCGTCGACGACTCGAAGGCGACCAACGTCGGCGCGGCCGCACGTTCCCTCGCGTCCTTCGAGGCGAGCATCGTGTGGATCGCCGGCGGCCGACACAAGGGCGGCGATCTCCGCTCACTCCGTGACGCTGCGCGGGGTCGCGTCCGCCGCGCGCTCCTGATCGGAGAAGCCGCCGGCGAGTTCGAAGCAGCGCTGTCGGACGTCGTCGCCTGCGAAGGCGTCGAGGACCTCGACACCGCGGTCGCACGGGCTGGGGAGATCGCGCACGACGGCGACGTCGTCCTGCTCGCGCCGGCCTGCGCGAGCTTCGACCAATTCGATTCCTTCGAAGCCCGTGGCCGCGCGTTCCAACGCGCGGTCCACGAGCTCACACCGCCGAGCGGCGAGTCCCAGGAGAACGCCTCATGAGCGGTCACACGAACCTCGAGAAGGCCCACGTGCTCCAGCTGAACGCCCAGGACGAACCGGCACCCGGACTCGACCCGGGGATCGCGATCACGACGACGCTACTGATCGGGCTCGGCGTCGTGATGAGCTACAGCGCGACCGCCGCTCTCGCGCTCGAGTCGACGATCCCGCCGCTCTTCTTCGATCATCTGGTGGGCCTCGCGATCGGCGGCGCGGCCGCGACCGTCGCCTACTTCCTGCCTGCCAACGTCGTGCGCCACGGCGCGCTGCCCTTCTGGGGATTCTCGATCGCGCTGCTCGTCGCGACGCTCGCCACCGGGGTGGAGGTGAACGGGGCCCAACGCTGGATCGCGCTGCCCGGGCTTCGATTCCAGCCGGGCGAGCTGGCCAAGTGCGCGACCCTGATCGCCGTCGCCGCCTGGCTCTCCCGCCAGCACGAACGACGCGAGCTCTCCTACAAGCCGACGCTCCAGGCGGCGGGACTCGCGCTCGCGCCCGCTGCACTGCTGTTGATGCAGCCCGATCTGGGCAACGCCGTCGTGCTCGTCGTCCTCTGCGCGGGCCTCCTCTTCATCGCCGGTACGCCCTGGCCGCGCTTCGTGCTCCCGGGCATCACGGGCGTGATCCTCGTGGGCCTCTACATCGTGAACAACGCCTACGCATGGCGACGCGTGATGGGTTTCCTCGACCCCTTCCGGGAAGCGCAGGGCGCCGGATGGCAGCTCGTGCAGTCCTACGTCGCCTTCGGCCAGGGCGGCTTCTTCGGGCAGGGACTCGGCAACGGTCGCCAGAAGCTCGAGTACCTGCCGGAAGCCCACACCGACTTCGTGCTCGCCCTCGTCGCCGAGGAGCTCGGCCTGATCGGCGTGCTCTTCGTGTTGGGCGCGTTCGCCGCGTTGTGGGTCACGGGGACCCGGGCCGCGCGCCGCGCCAAGGATCGCTTCGATCTGTACCTAGCCTTCGGAATGGTCACGCTCCTCACGGTTCCCGCGTTCCTCAACGCGTCGGTCGTGATGGGCCTGGTCCCGACCAAGGGACTGACGCTCCCCTTCCTCTCCTACGGACGAACTTCGCTCGTCGTGAGCTGCCTCGCTCTCGGCCTCCTGCTCGGCGTGGCACGCCGTCATCCGCCGCGCCCCAGCCACGTCGCCTCCGAGGAGGATGGATGGTAGGCCGCGCCCAGGGACACCCCCCGGCGCGGCGACGCTGGGTGATCGCGGGCGGCGGCACGGGGGGCCACGTGACGCCCGCTCTCGCGCTCGGCGAAGCGCTGCGTCGCCAGGGAGACGAGGTGCTCTTCGTCGGCTCCGAAAGGGGGCTCGAGTCGAAGCTGGTCCCCGGTGCCGGATTCGAGATCGAGGTGCTTCCCTCCCAGCAGGTGATGGGGCGCAACCCGATCGGCCGGCTCAAGGGCGCGCTTTCGATCCTGCGCAGCGCGTGGATCGCGCGTCGCGTGCTCAAGCGCTTCCGAGCCGATGCCGTGATCTCCGTCGGCGGGTACGCAGCGATGCCGGCAGCCCTCGCAGCACGGTTGCGACGCACCCCCCTCTTCCTGGTCGAGCCGAACGCGATCCCCGGCCGCGTAAACAAGCTGACCGCCCGCTTCGCCCGACGCGTCTTCGTCGGCTTCGAGTCGACCCGGGGCACGCTGCCGCCGAAGGCCGAAAGCGTCTGCCTCGGCGTGCCGCTCCGACGCGCGCTCTACCGCGCGTTCGCGGAACGACCCGAGAAGAGCGTCCCCAACGCACCGCTCAAGATCTTCGTGTTCGGCGGAAGCCAAGGCGCTCGCCAGCTGAACGAGAACGTGCCGGAAGCGCTGGCGCGACTCCGAAAGAAGTCGGTCGAGGTCTTCCATCAGACCGGAGAGGCGGAGCGCGAACTCGTCGAGGCGCGTTACGCGGAGCTCGGCCTCCCGGCAGAGGTCGTCGCCTTCGAGCACGAGATGCCGAAGCGCTACGCGTGGGCGGACCTCGCGATCTGCCGCGCGGGAGCGCTGACGGTCGCGGAGCTCGCGCTGGCGGGCATGCCTGCGCTCCTCGTGCCCTACCCCTTCGCCGCCGACGATCATCAGGCCGCGAATGCCCGAGCACTCGAAGGGGCCGGTGCGGCACGTTGCCTCGAGGCGAACCCCCTCGACGTGAACGCCCTCGCGCAGGCCGTCGCCGAGTTCGTGACGACGCCAGGGCGACTCGTCCTGATGCGCGAAGCCGCGGAGCGCCTCGCCCGCTCCCATGCGCCGGAAGACATCCTGGAGCACTGCCGCGCCGACCTCGAAGGCCGAACGCCCGAGTTCCGACGCGAGGAAGCCGCAGACGAGGCAGGAGAGGAGGGCACGTGCAGCGACGCCTGAGCCCTCTCCACTTCGTCGGCGTCGGGGGGATCGGCATGGCCGCCCTCGCGGAGCTCTTCCACGCCAAGGGCCACACGGTCTCCGGCTCGGATCTCGTGGCGAGCCCGACCTTCGAGCGCTTGCGCGAGCTCGGCGTCGATGTGCGCCTCGGTCACGATGCTGCGGCCGTCGAGGGAGCAGCAACCGTCGTCCGCTCGTCGGCGATCTCCGAAGGCAACCCGGAGATCCGCGCTGCGAACGCCGCCGGAACTCCGATCATCGGTCGCGGCGCGCTGCTCGCGGAAGTCATGCGGAACCGGGACGCGATCGCGATCGGTGGCTCCCACGGCAAGACGACCACCTCGGCTATGACCGCCCATCTCCTCGACGCCGCGGGCCTCGACCCCACGGCGCTGATCGGGGGACGGGTGCCGAGAGCGAGCGGCGGCGCGAGCCCGGTCAGGCTCGGCCAGGGCGAATTGATCGTCGCCGAGGTCGACGAGAGCGACGGTTCCTTCCTGCTGACGCGTCCGGTTCTCGCGGTGGTGAACAACGTCGACCCCGAGCACCTCGACCACTACGGAACCCGCGAAGCGCTGCTCGATGCATTCGTCGAATTCGCCAACAGAGTGCCCTTCAACGGCGCCTGTCTTCTCGGCATCGACCATCCGGGCGTGCAGGAGATTGCGCCCCGCATCCACTCACGGATCGTGCGTTTCGGCTTCGACGCGAACGCCGACGTGCGCGCCGACCGGTGCGAGCCGATCGTGGGCGGACAGCGGGTGACGGCGACGCTGCGCGATCAGGGCGAGATCGTCTTCGACGTACCGATGCCGGGCCGACACAACGTCCTGAACGCCCTCGCGGCGATCGCCGTCGGACTCGAGCAGGGCATCGATGCCGCGATCCTGGCCGAATCCATCGCGAGCTTCGCGGGGGTGTCGCGTCGCTACGAGCGCAAGGGGGAGGCCGCCGGCATCCAGATCGTCGACGACTACGCCCATCACCCGGCGGAGATCCGAGCCGCCCTCGCCGGCGCGCGCAGCCTCCACGCGGGACGCATTACCGCGATCTTCCAGCCCCACCGCTACACGCGGACGCGCGACTGCTGGGACGAGTTCCTAGGCGCCTTCGACTCCGCCGATCGATTGATCCTGGCCGACGTCTACGCCGCGAGCGAGGCCCCGATCGACGGGATCGACTCCCCGCGCCTCGCTGCGGCCATCGGAGATGCCGGACACGCCGACGCACGGCATGGCGGCTCACTCGACCGGATCGCCGAGACGCTTCCGCGCGATCTCGCGGACGGTGATCTGGTGCTGACCCTCGGCGCGGGCGACGTCGTCTCCCTCGGACCGCGGCTCCTCGCCGCCCTCGAAGCGGGAGGTGGCGCATGATCGACGGGAAGGCACGCGCCGCGCTCGAATCCCTCCTCGCAGACCGGGCCGAGTTCGACGTCCCCCTCGCCCGCCACACCTCCCTCCGGATCGGCGGCCCCGCGGACGTACTCGCAACCCCGTCGGACCGTGACGAACTCTCGCGCCTCCTCTCCCTCTGCGCGAAGCACCGACTCCCGACCCGCGTCCTCGGCGCCGGCTTCAATGTCCTGGTCTCGGACGACGGTCTCGAGGGCGTCGTCCTGCGCCTCAAGAAGCTTCGATCGATCGAGCGCATCGCGGACGACGTCCTGTCCGTCGAGGCCGGCGCCTCCCACGCGACGATCACCAACTTCTGCATCAAGCACGGCCTCTCCGGCCTGGAGTTCGGCGCCGGCATTCCCGGCACCCTCGGCGGATGGCTCGCGATGAACGCCGGTATCGGAGTGCGCGAGCTGAAGGACGTCGTGCGAAGGGCGACCTGGATGGATGCGAGCGGCGCGCTCGTCGCCCCGGTCGAGCGAGAGCGGCTCGACTTCCGTTACCGGGAGCTCGCCGGTCTGCCCCGGGGCGCAGTGCTCGTGGCCGCCGAGCTCGAGGTCGATGTGAGCGAGCGAACGACCGTGAAAGCCGAGATCGATCGACTGCTCGCGCACCGCGCGGCCACGCAGCCGACGGACATCCCGAGCTGCGGCTCGGTGTTCCGGAATCCCGCGGGCGACTACGCCGGACGCCTGATCGAGGCCGCGGGCCTCAAGGGCACCCGGGAAGGCGGCGCCGAGATCTCCTCGGTCCACGCGAACTTCATCGTCAACCGTGGCGGCGCGACCGCCCGGGACGTCCTCACACTGATCGAGCACGCCCGCCGCGCCGTCGCGGACGCCACCGGCGTCACGCTCGAAACGGAAGTCCAGCTGATCGGTCGCGAGACGGTCGACAACGGAGGTGCCTCCCGATGAATCCCCTGCGCAGATTCTTCTCCCGGGACAGCGGCCGACGCAGACGTTCACCGCAGGCGGTCGCCGCCGCGCGCGCCCGGCGCGCCCGGGACCATCTCGCCCGAAAACGGGACCAGGAGCGACTCCGCCTCGAACGCGACCGGGTCCGCCCGGAGCTGCTCGCGAGTCGCCGCCGGCTCGTCCGCGTGCTCTCGCCGATCGCCTTCGCGATGGCTCTCGTCCTCGGCGCGAACCTCGCCGTACCCGTCGCCGAGTTCTTCGTACTCGGGGACAGGACGCTCGCGCGCGTGGCCGTGCTCGATGCCGAGGCCCTGCCCGCCCCGCTGATCGCAGCCTCGACCGGCGCGATCGCCGGGGAGCCCCTCGGCGACCTCGACCCCGAGGCGATCCGCGCCGCCCTCGTCGCCGATCCCTGGATCGAGGACGCGGGCGTGCTCCGACTGCCGACCGGCACCCTGCTCGTCCGGGTCGTCGAACGCGATGCGATCGCGCGCTGGCAGATCGAAGAAGAGACGGCCTGGGTCGACGCGACGGGCCAGCGCTTCAGCGGGACCGAGAGCGAACGCGTGGCGCTCCCGACGGTCGCCGGCGCCGCCCTCGAGCCCGGAGCGCTGCCGGTCGGCGCGCTCCAGATCCTCGACGAGGTGCAGCGCCATCCCGGCCTCGCCGCAGACCCGACCGCGCTCACGCTCCATCTGCCCGCGCTCGAAGCGGATGCGGAGGGCGTTCTGCACGACGGCACGACGGGCTTCGTTCTTCAAATCGGCGAGGAGGGCCCTCGCGCGCTCCTCGGTCGACGATTGCTTTCCCAGCGCGTGGCGCGTCTCGCTGCGCTCCTCGATCACGACGAGGAGACGCTCGCGACGGCCCGGCTGATCGATCTCCGGTACGCGGACCGTGCGGTCCTTCGTACCGCGCCGGCTTCTGGGTAGGAGCAGGCAACAAGCGGCGATCGAGCCCGGATGGGTGAGGTCGTCCACATAGGGTGGCTCCGGATGGAGTCGTTCACGCGCGTGTGACATGGAACACACGCGCAGGGGGGTGAAGCATGTCCAGAAAGGACGAGCTGATCGTCGGTCTCGATATCGGGACCACCAAGATCTGCGCCGTGGTCGCAGAGGAAACGGAGAATGGAATCGACATCGTCGGCATCGGGACCCACCCGAGCCGCGGTCTCCGAAAGGGGGTCGTCGTCGACATCGACGCGACCGTCGACTCCATCAAACACGCGGTCGAGGAAGCCGAGCTGATGGCGGATTGTGAGATCACATCCGTCTATGCCGGCGTCGCGGGGGGCCACATCCGCGCGTTCAACTCGCACGGCGTCGTCGCAGTGAAGGACCGGGAGGTCCGGGACGGCGACGTGAAGCGGGTGATCGATGCGGCGAAGGCCGTTGCGATCCCGATGGACCGGGAGGTGATCCACGTGATTCCCCAGGAGTTCATCATCGACGACCAGGACGGGATCCGGGAGCCCCTCGGCATGAGCGGTGTTCGCCTCGAGGCGAAGATCCACATCGTGACCGCGGCGGTGACCAGCGCCCAGAACATCGTAAAGTGCTGCAACAAGGCCGGACTGAACGTGATGGACATCGTCCTCGAACCGCTCGCCTCCGCGGCGGCGGTGCTGGCGGACGACGAGAAGGACCTCGGTGTCTGCATGATCGACATCGGCGGCGGAACCACGGACATCGCGGTCTTCGGCGACGGATCGATCAAGAACACCTCGGTGCTCGGACTGGGCGGCTACCACTTCTCCAACGACATCGCAGTCGGTTTACGAACGCCGTTTGACGAGGCGGAGCGGATCAAGAAGAAGTTCGGGGTCGCCTCGGCGCGCTTCCTGGGCTCCGACGATCACATTTCGGTCCCGTCGGTGGGTGGTCGCAAGCCTCGGGAGATCTCCCGGAAGGTCCTCTGCGAGATCATCGAGCCCCGGGTGGAGGAAATCCTGTCGCTGGCGCGCCAGGAGCTTCTCCGGGCCGAGCTGATCGATAAGATTCCGTCGGGCGTCGTGCTCACGGGCGGCGCCTCGGCCCTCTCCGGGATCGCGGAGCTCGCAGAAGAGGTGTTCGAAGCGCCGGTCCGCCGCGGCCTGCCCGAGTCGATCGGGGGGCTGCAGGACGTCGTGAAGAGCCCGATGTACTCGACCGGCGTCGGGCTGGTGCTCTTCGGGCTCGAACAGCAGCGGTCCGTCCGGAGCAGCCGCTTCCGGATCCGCGACGAGTCGATCTTCGGCCGGGTGAAGCAGCGCATGCGCGACTGGTTCTACGCCGAGTTCGACTGATCCGGAGAGTGGGCAGGGCCCCGGAACGGTGGGACGTGTCCCCGTCGCACCGTTCCGGGGCCCTTGAGACGAAACACAAAAAGGCGCCCAGAGAGGCGCTCGAAAAAGCACAAAACGACGAGTTTCGTGTTACATTCCGCGCTGCTGCCAGGCATCGTCGGGGGGTGAAAGCATGGCTAAGAAGAAGAAAGATCGTTCTGAGTCCAAAAACGCCGCAAACGAAGGCGTTGACCTGCTCGAGCTCGGACCGGATGACGGCGAGGAACTACTCGAGTTCGAGGGTTCCTCCCATCAGGAAGCCGTCATCAAGGTGATCGGCGTGGGTGGGGGTGGCGGCAACGCGCTCAACACCATGATCGAGTCTGGGCTCGGTGGCGTCGAGTTCATCGCTGCGAACACGGATGCGCAGGCGCTCACGCATAACAAAGCGGCCACGAAGGTCCAGCTCGGTGCGGAGATCACGCGCGGCCTCGGCTGCGGCGCGAATCCGGATCGCGGACGCGCTTCGGCGCTCGAGGCCCGCGACCGACTTCGCGATCTGCTCGAAGGCTCCGACATGGTCTTCGTGACCGCGGGCATGGGTGGCGGAACCGGGACCGGAGCCGCACCGATCGTCGCCGAGGCGGCGCGCGAAGTCGGCGCGCTAACCGTGGGCGTCGTGACCAAGCCGTTCCCCTTCGAGGGTCGCGTGCGGATGAAGCACGCGGGGCATGGCCTCGAAGAGTTGCACGGCGTCGTCGACACACTGATCACGATCCCGAACCAGCGCCTCCTCGCCCTCGCGGGCAAGGGCACCGCGATGAGGGACGCGTTCAGCATCGCTGACCAGGTCCTCCTCAACGCGGTGCGCGGCATCTCGGACCTGATCACGATCCACGGCCTGATCAACCTCGACTTCGCCGACGTGCGCACGGTGATGAACGAGGCCGGCGTGGCCCTCATGGGTACGGGCATCGGCCAGGGCGACACCCGCGCGACCGACGCGGCGGCCGCGGCGATCTCCAGCCCGCTCCTCGAGGACCTCTCGATCGAAGGCGCCCGAGGCGTGCTGATCAACATCACGGGCGGCTCCGAGATGACCCTCTTCGAGGTCAACGAAGCGTCGTCCCTGGTCCACGAAGCAGCGCACGAGGACGCCAACATCATCGTCGGTGCGGTCATCGACGACCAGCTCGGCGAAGACGAGCTCCGCGTCACGGTCATCGCGACCGGCCTCGAGAGCGAGGAAGCACGGCGAACGCCGCCGCAGCCGCCGGAGCCACGCCGCCGCGTGCCGGACCCGGTGGAAGAGGTCGAGCGGGAGCGCGCGATGGTGGATGCGCCGAACGTGACGCCGCTGCGCGAGCCCGAGCCGGTCCATGTGCAGGCGAGCGCTGAGCCCGAGCAGCAGCAGCTGGCCGCAGCCGGTGGACAGAGCACAGAAGAGATGGCTCAGGCTGGGTTCGAGTCGCCCTTCGAGGATGAGCTCGACACGCCGGCCTTCCTCCGCAAACGCTCGACCGGTGGAGACGATTCGGACGCCCCGCCGTTCATGCGTCGGGGAAACAACTAGCTGAGTACGTAGCTGGGGAGTTCTTGGCGACGCACAGTGGCCACGAACTTCCTGCTTCGACACAGGCTTCATCAACGGATCGGCCCGCTCTGCTTTGCAGAGCGGGCCGTTTTCGTCTTGCGCTTGCTCTTCCCGCGCGGCCGGGGCCAAGGGGGTTCGAGACGTCGCCGCGCTAGAGCATGGCCAGGGCGGGGATGAGTTCTCTCGGTTCGTAGACGAAGCGAGTCGTGCCTTCGTCTTCGAGCTCTTCGCGAGAGCCGTAGCCGTAGAGAACACCGACGAAGTCCATGGCGTTGTGGCCGGCACCGATCGCATCGTGAGCGCGATCACCAATCATGGTGGCTTCGCTCGGGTGCACGCCGCTGTCCGCGAGCACGACGGCGAGCAGATCGCGTTTGTCCGCGTTGGTTCCGTCGAGCTCACTGCCGTAGACGCGGTCGAAAAAACGCGTCAGGTCGAAGTGGTCGAGGATCCGATCGACGTAGACCTTCGGTTTACTCGACGCGACGAAGAGCGCGGCGCCCTGCGCGGCCAGCGCTTCGAGGACCAGCGGGATCCCGTCGTAGACCTCGTTCTCGAAGAGGCCGACGTCGCTGAAGCGCTCGCGGTACAGCTCGACGGCGCGCCCCGCGAGGTCTTCGCCCGCGAGCTTCACGAAGTTCTCGCGGAGCGGAGGGCCGATACACCACTCGAGCTCGTCTTTGGACGGGACCGGCGCGCCCAGCCTCTCCAGGGCGTACTGGACGCACCCCGTAATGCCGGCTTTGGGGTCGGTGAGCGTGCCGTCGAGGTCGAAAAAAAGGGAGGTCGTCGTCATCCGCGGCCGAACATGGCGCGCTCAGACCGCCTTGACCAGAGGGGCGGAAGGCTGCCGCTCGCTGCTTGCCCCGCACTGCCGCCTACCGAAGCGCCGCCAGCTGGGCCCCCTCGCACATTCCGAGCGCGCCTTCCATGAGCATTTCTTCGCGCTTCGCGTGCCGATAGAAATACCGGACGAATTCTTCGTCGCGCTCCGGGCCCGAATCGAGCACGAGCTGATGAACGGCGCGATGCCCCGCCTTCACGTCCGTCGGCCGCTTGCCCAGCAGCGCCCCCATGTCGTCGAGTTCCTGCGTTTCGAAGGCGAGCCCCAACCGATCGCCGTGCCGCAGATGACGTGCGAGACGCGAGGCGAACCACATCCGGTTCTTCAGGAACGGATCCTCGATCGCCGGTGCCTGCTCCTCCTCGAGGTTCTCGATCAGCATGTCGTAGTAGTGAGAGAAGCGCGTCGGGCGCGGCTCGGGAAGTTCGGGCTCTTCGAGCTCGACTCCAGTCGCTTCGGCGAGCGCCTGCGCGGTCGTGCGCAGATAGAAGACGTGCTGCGCGATCCACTCCGCGTGTTCCGTTCCGGCGTGGAGGTTCTCCATGACCGGCGCGAGGGCCATCGGAACGAGAGCCTGGGTCTTCACGTTGTAGAAGTAGAGCGTGTCGAAATCGATCTCTCGGCCCGAGAGTTCGCTGTAGCGCTGCAGGCGCTCGGCAAAACGGTCGATCGGGGTATAGAGATCCCTCGACCGAACGCAGCAAATATCCGCCATCGGATCGGAGATGTGGGCCAACTCGAAGTCCACGAGCGCGGTGACTTTGCCCTCGTCGAAGAGGAAGTTGCCCGGGCCCGTGTCGCCCTGGCAAAGCACGGGATCGACGTTCTTCCGCGGCACGTTCCGTCGCAGCCACTGGCACGCGAAGGTCAGGATCGGCAGCGGCTCCTTCACCCCCTTTTCGTAGGTCGATTGCCAGACGTCGAGGTCGTTGAGCGCGACTTCCTCGGGGCTCTTCGGGATCAAGACGCCGGCGTCCTCGAAGAGCGAGACGTCCACCGCATGGAGCTGAGCGAGGATCTCGAGGAAATGTTCGATGATCGAGTCGCGCTCGTCCGGGTCGGTGCAGAGGTTGTAGTTGTCCTCACCGACCACGTGGGAGAGGACGGCGGCCTGGGGATCCTCGTGGAACGCGAGCACCTCGGGCACGGGAACCCCCTCACGGTGGAGAACGCGGAGGATCTCCGCCTCGCGACGGGTCGAGTACACGTCGACATAGGAGAACGAGTCGTCCCGGGTCCCGCGTACGTAGGTCTTGAGGAGCTCCCCGTCCCTCTCGAGATCGACGTACCACGCATAACGCCCACCGGACTCCCGGCCCTGCCGATCGCGCCGCACGATGCGTCCGCCGAGCTGTGCTTCGATCCAGGGAAAGATCGGCTCCCAGCGCTTCAAGTGTTCGTCGCTCAACAGGCTTCTCCTTGCCAGAATGCGTGTTGCTCGAACTTGGCCCAGCCGGACGGGCCTCGCCACGCATCTCGAGGGGCCCGAGAACGCCTCGCTTCATGCGCATACGAAACCGAGGGCCTAGAATCTACGGCGGCCCCGCCTCCGGGCCTCTTCCCGAAAGTCGCCCGATGAACCGGCCCTACGAAATGGCTCCGGCACGCAGCTCCCACGCGCGACGCCGCTCCTGTGCGCAGACCCCCAGACGTCTGCGGGGAGTTCTCTCGTTCTTGATGCTGTTGATGCCGGTCGCGGCGACCGCGGCGACCGGCAAGTCCCCCGCCGACTTTCGTGTGACCCTCGGCCGGACCGACCGACCGCCGGTGATCGACGGCGTGATGGACGACCCCGGCTGGCAGGATGGCGGCCTCGTCACCGACCTGACTCAGGTGCTCCCCGTTCCCGGCGACAAGCCGACCCAGCGCACCGAGATCCGGATCGTGACCGATGGAAATACCCTCTTCGTGGGCTTTCGCTGCTGGGACACGAACCCCGAGGCGATCGTACGGAACCGCAAGCAGCGCGACACCTTCCCCCACTGGGACGACCGCGTCGGCTTCTCCCTCGACACGTTCGACACCAAGCGGAACGGCTACTTCTTCCAGACCAATCCGAACGCGATGCGTCACGACGTCCTGCTCGAATCGGAGAATTTCGAAATCAGCTGGGACACGATCTGGTACGTCGAGACCTCGATCGACGACGAGGGCTGGACCGCCGAGTTTGCGATTCCCTTCGCCTCGATCGGCTTCGACCCGGCGGTCGACTCTTGGGGCATGAACTTCGAACGGGGCATCCGACGGAACGACGAAACGGCGCGCTGGTCCGACTGGCAGCCGCAGAACTTCGTGAGCTCGATGGGCGTCGCCGGCACCCTCGAAGGCGTCGAAGGCCTGGACCAGGGTCTCGGCTTCGAGCTCACACCGGGCATGACGATCCGGCGCCGGGACGAGCGCGGCGTCGGCGACCGCTTCGAGTTCGACCCGACCTTCGACGGTTACTACAAGGTCCTACCCTCGGTCACCGTCTCCGTCACAGCGAACACCGATTTCGGCCAGGTCGAGGTCGACGACATCCAGATCCAGGACGATCGATTCGCCCTCTTCTTTCCCGAGAAACGCGACTTCTTCCTGGAAGACGGCCTGATCTTCGACTTCGGGGACATCAGCCAGAACGGGCGCCCCTTCTTCTCGCGCCGGATCGGCTTCAACCCGGGCAACCGAACCGTCGGCGGAGGTCCGGCACGGATCCTCGGCGGCGGCAAGCTGACGGGCCGACTCGGACCGCTCAAGTTCGGCGTCCTGAATACGTACATCGACGATGCCAACGACATCGACGCACGGAACCTCCTCGTCGGCCGCGCGGCCTGGAACATCTTCGGTGAATCGACCCTCGGCATGATCTTCACCCGGGGCAATCCGGACGGAAGCGCAGCCAACAACCCGACCCGCGGCCGCGCCTACGACGAAACGACGATGACCGGCGGCGGCCGGAACTCGACGACGGTCGGGACCGACTTCCTTTACCGCAACACCAACTTCCGGGGCACGGGCCGGACCTTCCGGGCCAGTCTCTGGTGGGCGAAGAGCATCGACGACGACCACCTGAGCGCCGGTCGCAACAACGGCTACGGGGTCAAGCTCGAGTACCCCAACGATCGGATCAACTGGCTTGTCGGGTTCGAGGAGCTCCAGGAGGATTACGCCCCGCGACTGGGATTCGTCAACCGGAACGACATCCGCCACTCCTTCAACTCGTTCCGCTACCGCACCCGCCCGAAGAGCGGCCCCTTCCGGACGATCGACAACGAGATCTTCGGGCAGATCTTCGTCGATTCCGGGAACCAGCTCGAAACGATCCGCGTCCGCGCGATTCCGGCGAAGTTCACGACGGCGATCGATGACGGCTTCGACTTCCGGTACCTCCTGCGCCACGAGCTCGTCCGACCGACCGATTTCATTCCGACGATCGACGTCCCCGCCGACGACTACACCTTCCACGAGGCCGCCGTCCGCTTCTTCACGAGCCGCAATCGACCGATCCGCCTCGAAACGGAGATCGGCTGGGGCACCTTCTTCGACGGCACCCGCACCCGGGTCGACGCCAGCCTCGAGTTCCGCCCCTCCCACTACCTCTTCATGGAAGTCGAGTACGAGTTCGCCGACATCAACCTCCCGAAGCGACGCGGCCTCGCCCCCGGCGAGCCGGATCGCAACGACCGCGAGCTCCAGCTCGTCCGCCTGAAGTTCGACCTGCTCTTCACGCCCAACATCGTGTGGTCGAACTTCATCCAATACGACAACCGGAGCGACAACGCGGGAATCAACAGCCGCTTCCGCTATATCCTGCGCGACGGCCGCGAATTCTTCATCGTGCTGAATCAGAACGTCGAGACCGACGAGAACCGCGCCAACCTGACCCGCAGCGAATTCCTGGTGAAGGGGATCTGGACCCTCACCTTCTGAACTCTGAGCGGCCCTTCTCGAATCGAGCACATCGGCGCCCATCGGAGACCGAACATGTCCGACCTCATCCTCGAATCCCGCGACGGCGACGTCGTCACGCTGCAGTTCAACGATCCNGACAGGCTGAACGCGATGAGTCNCGAGATGGGCCTCGCCTTCCGGGANGTCGTCGGACGCCTCGCCCTCGACGCTTCGATCCGGGCCGTCGTNCTCACGGGGGNCGGCCGCGCGTTTTCNGCCGGAGGCGANCTCAAGATGCTCCAGGACCAGGCGGACGCGGGCNCCGCNGCGCCGGNCGAGGCCTGGCGCGGNATCCGNGACGAGATGAGCAGCTTCTACCGCCTCTTTCTCTCCGTCCGCGACCTGCCGTGCCCGACGATCGCTGCGCTGAACGGCGCAGCCATCGGGGCCGGCTTCTGCGTCGCTCTGGGCTGCGATTTCCGATACGCGGCCCACGAGGCGAAGCTCGGGCTGAACTTCACGCGGGTCGGCGTCCATCCCGGGATGGCGGCCACCTGGAACCTCCCTCGGCTCGTCGGACCCGGCCTCGCAGCCGAACTCCTCTACACCAGCCGAGTGATCGACGGGGCCGAAGCCGTCCGGGTCGGGCTGGCGAATCGCGAGATGCCCCGGGACGAGGTCCTCGATGCGGCCCGGGCTGCCGCGGCCGAGATCGCCGGCAATGCCCCGCTCGCGGTGCGTGCGGTCAAGCAGGCCCTTCGCCGCAGCGAGAACGCGTCTCTCGAAGACCAGCTCCAGTTCGAGGCCAGCGAGCAGGCGAAGAACTTCGAGTCCGCGGACGCCCACGAAGGCCTGGCCGCGATCCGCGAGAAGCGGGATCCCCGATTCGAGGGCCGCTAGCCCCTCAGCCTGCCGAAATCGGCGCCAACGAGGGCCGGATCCGGTGACTCAGAACACAGACGAAGGCGCGGGAACCGGGAAGATTCCGACAGGGTCTCAAGTCCTGCCGCTCTCGTTCGATGTACAGAGGGACCGGGCGAAGGCCCGAGCCCCCGCTCCCGCGCAAAGCGCTTCAACCTACGGAACCCACGCCATGACCCACGCACTCCGCTCCCACCAGCTCTGGCTCACGGTGACCTACTTCGGTCTCCTCGTGCTGATGGCGAAGGGCCTGAGCTCCTAGCGATCTCGGCTTCCCCGTCTCCCGAGCGCGTCGTCCGCGGGGAGACGCCATCCCGCTTCCGCTCAGCGCGCGCGACGCCCTGAAATGCGACACGCCTAGCACGCGCGACGCCCCGAATTGCGACACGCCCAGCGCGCGCGAAACCCCGAAACGCGAAACGGGCCCCCGATCCGGGGACCCGCTTCCGATTCATCGCGCCGGGACCGTCGACCGGAGCACCCCGCGCAAGAAGCACCGCCGTCAAGCGGCGCGTCGAGAGACGTACCGCGCCGCCTCGCTCAGAGCGCTTCGCTCGCCGTCAGGATCTCGCTGGCGTTGAAGAAGTAGGTCGTCTCGAGCTTCGCGGTCTCCGGCGCGTCCGAGCCGTGGGTCGCGTTCTGCTCGACGTCGGTGCCGAAGTCGCCGCGCATCGTGCCGGCCGGAGCCTCGTTCGAGTTCGTGGGGCCCATCAGGTCTCGCCACTGCTTGATCGCGCCCTCGCCTTCCAGGATCAGAGCCACGACCGGGCCGGAGGTCATGAAGGACACGAGGTCGTTGAAGAAGGGGCGCTCCTTGTGGACCGCATAAAAGCCCTGCGCGCCCTGTTCGGTGAGCTGAATCTTCTTCATCGCGACGATCTCGAGGCCGGCCTCTTCGATGCGGTTGATGATCTGGCCGGCGACCTTCTTTCGGACGGCGTCGGGCTTGATGATGGCGAAGGTGCGTTCCACGGCCATGATGGCTTCTCCTGGTTCGTGAGGGCGCGCCGTGTGGACGCGCACATGCGGGATCTCGGGTGGGATGATGGGGCGGGCATCGAGCGAAGGCGTCTGCGTCGGAGTCGACGAGCCCCGCCGGACCTCGTGATCGAGGCGGCGGGAAAGTAGCGGAGATTCGGCGCAAATCGCCGTCGCCCAGGGAAAAACCGCCTCCCTCGTCGAGAGGGGCCCGGCGGCGTCCAAGGTTGGCCGGGCCGAGCGGGAACTGCGACCCTATTGGTGCCCGCCCGCTGGCGCCGCAGCAAGCCGCGCGCCCCGCCCTCCGACTGGAAGAGCCCGATCTTGCCGACGCCGAACGAAGAGACCGAGGCGGCCCCGTCCTTGGGGACCGATGAATCCGCGCCGCGGATCTCGCCCGGGCGCGCGCTGCGCCGCCTCCTCGCCCTCTCCCGAGGCGACGGCGGGCGCGTCCTCTCGGTCGTGCTTCTCGGGGCGGTCGTCGCGAGCGCCGCCTTCCTTCGGGTCTCGCTGATCAAACCCCTGCTGGACGACGTCGTCCTCCCGAAGACCGTCGGCGATCTCGACATCGACATGCTCTGGCCCCACATCGAGTCGATCGCGACGATCGCCGGCGCGACCCTGCTCGTATCCCCCCTCGCCGTCCTGGGCCGTTCCTATCTCGCCGAGTGGGTCGCGGGCCGCGTGCGCCAGCGCGTCGACATCGCGATCGCGAGCAAGCTCCTCCGCGTCCCGCTCCGCACCTTCCGCGAGGGGTCGAGCGGTGACTTCCTCTCGCGCTCGATGGCCGATGCCCAGATCGCGTGCCAGATGGTCGTCCTCTTCTACAAGGACGTGATCCTCCACGCCGAGATGATCCTGATCGGGGTCTCCGTGATGCTCTGGATCAGCGTGCCGCTCACGCTGGTCGTCCTGATAGGTATTCCGCCCTTCTATCTTTTGGTGTCCACCTTCATGAGCCGGATCCTCGACGTCGCGACCCGCCGCCAGGAGACGCAGGGCCAGCTCTCCGACCGCTTGATCGCGATCCTCTCGGGCATCAAGGTCATCAAAGCCTTCCGCGGCGAGGACGCGGAAACCACCGCCTACGACCACGAAACCGACAAGTACTTCCGCCGGCACATGAAAGTGATCAAGAACGGCGCGCTGGTGAAGGCCTCGGGCGAACTGATCTGGCCCGTCCTCTTCGCCGCTGTGATGGGAATCGGCGGCTACGCCGTCGTACACGAGGTCGACGGCCTGACGATCGGCGACGTGACCGCGTTCATGGCGATCCTGGGACTTGCCTACAAACCTCTCAAGAGCCTGATCCAGAGCGTCCCGCGCCTCTTCGAAGCCGCCAGCAGCGCCACGCGACTCTTCGCCGTCCTCGACATGGACGAAGAGGTCCCCGACCGACCCGATGCGCGTCCAATGACTGGCCTCCACGAGTCGATCCGCTTCGACGACGTCGCCTTCGACTACGGCGGCGCCCCCGTGCTCGACGGCATCGACCTCGAGGTGCGCGCCGGCGAGGTCGTCGCGATCGTCGGCCGAACGGGAGCCGGCAAGTCGACCCTCATCGACCTCGTGCTCCGCTTCCACGATCCCACCCGGGGCGCGCTCGAGGTCGACGGGGTGGACCTCCGCGATCTCGAGCGCGCGTCCTTCCTCGAGCACGTCGCCCTCGTGACCCAGGAGCCCTTCCTCTTCGATGAGTCGCTGATGGAAAACATCCGCTATGGACGTCCCGATGCGACCGACGGCGAGGTCCGCGATGCGGCCCGGGCGGCCTCGGCGGACCAGTTCATCCAGGAGCTGCCCGAGGGCTACGACACGATGGCCGGGGAGTTCGGCCTCCGCCTCTCTGGCGGGCAGCGCCAGCGTGTCACGATTGCTCGGGCGATCCTCGCGGACGCGTCGATCCTCGTCTTCGACGAGGCGACGAGCGCCCTCGACGCCCAGACCGAACGTGCCGTCCAGGCGGCGATCGACGGCCTGCGCGGAGAACGCACGATCTTCCTCGTGGCTCACCGCCTCTCCACGATCCAACACGCCGACCGGATCGTCGTCCTCGAAAACGGACGCATCGCGGAGAGCGGAGACCACGAGACCCTGCTTGCCCGCGGTGGCGTCTACGCCGAGTTGATCGGCGCACAGACCGCAATCGCAAGCTGAGCGCTTCGCCTAGCGGACGGCGAGGACGACCTTGCCGAAGTGCGTGCTGGCCTGGAGCATCCGATGGGCGTCCGGCGCACGTTCGAGCGGAAAGACCTCGTGCAGGATCGGCCGAATCTCGCCAGTGGCGAGGTCATCGCCGAAGCGGCCCAGGAAGTCCTGGACGATCGCGGCCTTCTCTTCGTCGGTTCGGGTCCGAAGCGTCGATCCCAGGACTTTCAGCCGACGCGTGAGGAGCAGGCCCAGGTTGACCTCGGCCTTCGCGCCGCCCATCAGACCGATCAACACGAGCGCCCCGTCGTTCGCAAGCGCAGCCAGGTTGTTCTCGAGGTAGGCCGCACCGATCGAATCGAGGACCACGTCGACCCCCTTGCCGCCGGTCGCTTCCTTCGCGATCGCGACCCAGTCGTCCTCCTTGTAGTTGGCGACGGCGTCCGCGCCGAGTTCGGTGCAGCGCGCGCATTTTTCGGCGCTGCCGGCGGTCGTGATGACGGTTCCGCCCGCGCGCTTCACGAGGTCGATGGTCGTCGTCCCGATCCCGCTGCCTCCGCCGTGGACGAGGACGCTGCCCCCTTGCGGCAGTCCGCCGAGGCGCCAGACGTTGAGGTAGACGGTGAGCAGGGTCTCCGTCAGGCCGGCGCCCTCGTGAAAGGAGAGCGCATCGGGAAGTGGGATCGCAGAGCCTGCATCGACGACCACCTCCTCCGCGTATCCGCCTCCGGGCAGAAGCGCCATCACGCGATCGCCAGCGGCGAAGCCGTTCACGCCCTCGCCGACCTCGGTCACGATCCCGGCGCATTCGAGACCGAGATGGGGCGAGCTTCCAGGCGGCGGTGGGTACATGCCGCGACGCTGCATCAGGTCGGCACGGTTGACGCCGGCGGCGTGGTTCTCGATCCGCAGCGCACCCGGCCGGAGCTCCGGCACCGGCACCTCGCCGATCTGCATGCAGTTCTCGTCTCCGGGTTCTTCGATCACGATGGCTTTCATGGCGCGCGAGTCTAGGCCGCACCCGGTCCGGTTGCAGATCCAGAGCAGCGGACGCGAAGTCCGGCCGCAGCGAGCGCGTGACCCGCGCATCCAGAGCCGTCCCGGTGATCCCCGCCACTCAGGCCTTCCATGAATGCGCCCGAAGAACCCCGTGATGTCCCCCTCCCCCCGCTCGACTTCGATCCGCGCGACCCACCGGGTGCGTCCGTGGGTCGCGATGCTCCTACTGCTCTTCCTGCTCGCTGCCCCCGCGGCGCGGGCCGAAGAGGACCAGCTCTCCTGGATCGAGACCCTCGGCGCACGTTTCGAAGAGCCGCTCTTCCGGCCGAATCTGGACTGGCGCGCGAGGGGGCTGGCTTTCATCGATCTTCCTCTCCAGATCCGCGCGCGCTTCGACGCCAGCTTCAACCGGTTCCGCCCCCGCGCCGACGACCTCGCGGCCCC
>PAQX01000007.1 GCA_002709835.1 Deltaproteobacteria bacterium | reverse complement strand
CTCCTGATTCGTCGTGCGGATCGGATTCTCGTTGATGACCCGCCGCCCGCCGTGCCCGATCGCCGTGATTCTCGTCGTGGGCGTCATGGCCGCGGCAGCCTTGCGCGCGATCCACGGGGTCTTCATCAACACGAGCATCGGCTCGACGGAATCGGAGGCCTTCGGATCGAGAAGCCACGTGCCGGCCCACGCGCCGCCGAGCGAATCGACGGCCTCTTCGCCGTTCGCGACGGGAGTGAGGAGCAGGCAGGGCACGAGGGAGACGAGCATGAGTCGCGACACGCGGAGGGCCTCGGGAGGAAGGCGGGCGAATCGAAGGTAGCGTCGTCGCCGACGGCGACGCGATCGAGAGCGCAGGGTTTCACGGATTCGCGGAGCGCCCGTGGCGCAAGTGCCAGGCACCCACCCAAAGCCATTCGAAGTTCGCTTCAGACGCCCGCCTTCATCGGGCCGAGGAACGCCATCTTGCCGATCGGCGCGCCGGCCATCCGCAGGATGTCATAGGTCGTCGTGGCGTGGAAGTAGAAGTTCGGGAGCGAAAAGGACAGTACGAAATTCTTCGCGGTGAAGGGGATCTCGTTCTTGCCGAGCTTGAAGGTCAGGTTGCCCTCCGCGAGGGTGTCGACGTCGGCGCGATCAAGCCCCGAGAGGCCGTTGCGCGCTTCTTCGACGAGTCCCTGGAGGTCTTCGAAACTCTTGTCGAGGTCGAAGGAGGGCGGTGAGAACTCGCCCTTCTGGATGCCCTGGATCGCGCCCCACGAATGATGCGCCGTCGACACGACCTGGAAGTGGAAGGGCATCATGTCCTCGCGGAGGCGGGTCATGACGATCTCCTGGAGGTCGAGGCCGTTCTCGTGGGCGTGGTTCCGGCCGAGATCCATGAAGCCGGCGACACCTTCGAGGATCTGGAGGTAGCTGCCGACGCTCGCGTCGTAGAAGGAAATGGACATGAGAGACTCCTGGGTGCCGCGGACGGGCGCGTGAGTGGTTTTCGTCTGGACCTAACGCAGGTCCGGGAGCTGATAGCCCTGCTCGGCGAGATCCGCGCGGACGACTTTCTTGTCCATCTTGCCGGTGGAAGTGAGCGGGATGGATTCGACGTAGAGGACCTCGTCGGGGAGCTGCCATTTGGCATACGCCGTGGCGCAATGATCGAGGATCGTTTCCTGCGAGACCTCCGCTCCCGGAGCGAGGACGACGAGGGCGACGGGACGCTCGTCCCACTTCGGGTGGGGCTGCGCGACGACGCAGGCCTGCGCGACCCCTTCGAGGGCGACGATGTGGTTCTCGAGATCCACGGAGGAGATCCACTCGCCGCCGCTCTTCACGAGATCCTTCGAGCGGTCCGATAGGATCAGATACTCCTCGGGGTCGATCTTCCCGACGTCGCCGGTGATCAGCCAATCGCCGCTGAACTTCTCGGGCTGCGGGTCGTGGTAGTACTCGGAGCAGATCCACGGCCCGCGCACCATGATCTCGCCGATGGACTCGCCGTCGTGCGGCAGCGCGTTGCCTTCCTCGTCGAAGATCTCGACCTCGATCCCCGGCATGATCTGGCCCTGCTTGGCGACGTTCTCGAACTGCGCATCGTCGCTCAGCGCGAGCTGGGACTTCTTCATGACGCGGCGGGAGAGCGTGACGAGGGGGGACGTCTCGGTCATGCCCCACCCCTGGATCATCTCCACGTCCAGGGTGTCCGCATACCACCGGATCAACGAGGGGGGCGGCGCCGAGCCCCCGCAAGTGAGCCGCGTCAGCTTCGAGAGGTCGTACTTCTCGGGGGCTGTCTCGTAGATCGACTTGATGCCCTGCCAGATGGTGGGCACGCCGGCGGAGATCGTCACCTCCTCCTCGATCATCAACTCGAGGAGACGCTCGGGGTCCATGAAGCGGTGGGGCATGACCTGCTTGCAGCCGAGCATGGTCGCCGACCACGGGAGTCCCCAGCCCATCGCATGGAACATCGGGACGATTCCGCAGAGCGTGTCCGTCGCGGACAGGCTCATCGAATCGGTCATGCACTGGGTGAGGGTGTGGAGGTACTGGGAGCGGTGCTCGTACTCGACGCCCTTCGGGTTGCCGGTCGTTCCACTCGTGTAGCAGAGGCCGAGGGGCGAGTTCTCGTCGATGTTCGGCCAGTCGTAGTCGGTTGGATGACCCGAAAGGAACGCTTCGTAGTCGACGGGGTTCGGGAGCGTCGTTTCCCACCCTTCGAAGCCGTCTTCCGTCGCGACGATCACCCGTTCGACACTCGGCATGCGGCCGACGAGGGCTTCGAGCAGCGGGAGTGTGTCGGCATCGGCGATGATCACCTTGTCCGCGGCGTGCCCGATGATGTACTCGAGGTCTTTGTCCGAGAGACGCAGGTTGAGCGTGTGGAGCACGGCGCCCATTCCGGCGCATGCGTGGTAGGCCTCGAGGTGACGCGAGCCGTTCCACATGAACGTCGCGACACGATCCCCCACGCCGACCCCGGCCCCCGCCAGGGCGTGGGCCAGCTGGTGAGCTCGATCCCGTGTCTCCCGCAGCGTCTGCCGGCGAGTGCCGCCGTCCGTCGCCGTCACAATCTCTTCGCCAGAGGCGACGACCGCGCCGCGGTCGAGGAGTCGGGCCATGAGCAGGGGAGTGTGTTGCATTGCCATGTCGGGGGCGCCTCCGAGCCGCGCTCGAGGAGCCGAGCGCAGCTCGACCAGCATACTCAGCGCCGCCGGCGAGCGGAAGCGATCTTCCTGCGATGTCCATCGCCTTACAGCGACTCCGCGTCCGTCGTTGCGAGCGTCCGGGTGGTACGCTGGTGGAATGTCGCTCCTCCCGTTGGTTCTGTCGCTGCTCGTCGCAGGTGGCCTCCTGGTCTTTCTGCTGGGCGAATTCCTTGCCCGCACGCCCCACGGCCGGATCAAACGTCGCTTCGCCCTCGTCTTCGCGCTGCAGAAGCTTCGCGGAGGCAAGCGGGCCCAGGGCGTGATCGACGCAAGCGAGATGGCCGATCCGGATTCCATTCGCGCGACGCGCGAAA
This sequence comes from Deltaproteobacteria bacterium, assembly GCA_002709835.1. Taxonomy (GTDB): domain Bacteria; phylum Myxococcota_A; class UBA9160; order UBA9160; family UBA4427; genus UBA4427. Next base: position 41,881 of record PAQX01000007.1, on the reverse strand, counting down.
CCTTCCTGCGTGAGGTGGCGCCCCTGTCGAAGCTCGAGCCCTTCGACGGCGGGATCGAGGATCGGCACCTGGACGGTCCTGGTGGCCCGCTGCCCGTCCGGATCTACACGCCCCGTGGTGCGTCCGGCCTCCCGCTCCTCGTCTACCTCCATGGCGGTGGCTTCGTCGTGGGCCACCCCGACTACACGGAGACGGTCACTCGAGGCATCGCCGCCCAGGCCCCCGCCGTGGTGATCAGCGTCGACTACCGGATGGCGCCCGAGCATCCCTTCCCCGCCGCCGTCGAGGACGTCGATTTCGTCGTCGAATGGGCGAGCGCGAACGCCGAATCGCTCGGCGCGCGATCGGGACCGATCGCGGTCGGAGGCGACAGCGCCGGCGGCAATCTCGCCGCGGTCGCCGCGCTCCATGACGCTTCGGCCGAGGCCGGTCGGATCGGCCTGCAGCTGCTCGTCTATCCGTGCGTCGACGTCACCCGGGAAGATCGCCCGTCGCAGGTTGCCTTCGCGAAGGGTTATGGCCTGAGCCGCAAGGACTGCGTGGACTGCTTCGCCGCCTACGCGCCGGAAGGCGTAAGGGAGGGTGCCCCGTCGCTCTCGCCGCTCCAGGCTCCGAGCTTCGAGGGCTTGCCGCGTGCGGTCGTCTTCACCGCGGGCTTCGACGTGCTACGGGACGAAGGCCTCGAGTATGCGGACACGCTCGAGAAGGCCGGCGTCGAGGTCCGCCGCGTCCACCAGCCGGAGATGCCCCACGGATACATCACGATGACGAAGATCGTACGAGAGGCACGCGACGACATCGCGATCATGGCGTCCGAGCTCGCGTCGCTCGGAGCTGCCGTGGAGGGTTCCCCGGCTCGCCTTCCGTGAGGCGGGGGCGCTCGGCGGCGAAGGGTTCCACCCGAGTAGGTCGGAGTGTCGATCTCGGAATCCCTTTCCGTACGCAGACCGGTCACACCGGTCCGCTCATGTCTTCCGAAGTCGGGCGCCCCTTCGACCCCGACTGAACCGCCCCTTTGCGGTTCGAGAACGTCTCCGGGGGACCGACGGCGCGGTCGGGGGCCGCGCGGTATCGTGAGCCCGACGCACGCCCCCGCGGCTCGGCCGCGTAACCGCTGAGAGGCCTCATGAGCGATACGTACACGCCCCCCGAAGTCTGGACCTGGGACACCGAGAGCGGTGGCCGATTCGCGAAGATCAACCGCCCGATCGCCGGTGCGACCCACGAGAAGGAGCTGCCTCGGGGCGAACACGACCTCCAGCTCTACTCCCTCGCGACGCCGAATGGCGTCAAGGTCACGCTGATGCTCGAGGAACTCCTCGATCTCGGGAAGAGCGAGGCGGAGTACGACGCCTACCTCGTGAACATTCAGGATGGCAGCCAGTTCTCGAGCGGCTTCGTCGAGGCGAACCCGAACTCGAAGATCCCGGCGATGGTCGATCACTCGACGTCGCCGCCGACCCGCGTCTTCGAGTCCGGTGCGATCCTCGTCTACCTGGCCGAGAAGTACGACGCGTTCCTGCCGAAGGACCCTTCGCCGCGGGCCGAGACGATGTCCTGGCTCATGTGGCAGATGGGCAGCACGCCCTTCCTGGGCGGTGGCTTCGGTCACTTTTACGCCTACGCGCCGGAAAAGTGGGAGTACCCGATCAATCGTTATTCGATGGAGGTGAAGCGGCTGATGGACGTCCTCGATCGCAACCTCGCGGAGCGCGAATTCATGATCGGGAGCGAATACACGATCGCGGACATGGCGATCTGGCCCTGGTTCGGTGGGCTCTGCCTCAACAACCTCTACGAAGCCGAAAAGTTCCTCGACGTGAAGTCGTACACCCACGTGAACCGCTGGGCGGAGATGATTCGCGATCGCCCGGCGGCGCAGCGCGGCGTCCGCGTGAACCGTATGTGGGGGCCCGAGGGTCAGCAGGTCCCCGAGCGCCATTCGGCGGCGGACTTCAAGTAGCCCCCGCACCGTTCGGCGCGGCTCGCGTCAGCTTGGCGGGGCGAGGTGGAACATCAGGGCTTCGGCGCAGCTCGTAGAACTCCTGGTCGATGCGTAACGCACGTTCGCATCTCTTGCGACGTGCTGCGTCCATGCGCTCTCCAGAATGCCGCCTAGGTAGAGCCCCTCGAGTGCGGGGGGCTTCGGCCCGCATCCCCCTAGCGACGAGAGACACCTGTGCCGGGACGCGGCCTTTGGGAGGAACGCACGTGACGACGCGCGAACGGCGACGGCGAGGTGGGTTGGCGCGGCGCGCCTTGATTTTTGGGGGCTGTTTGCTGGGCCAGGCGGCAAGCGTCTCGGCGGAGCTCTATTCGCACCTCGCGGACAGCACCGTCGTTGGCCGGAACTACGGCTACGAGAGCGGAACGCCGGATCAAGGCCACCCGTCAGTCGGAACCGTGGAGTTCGTCCCTGAGCTCGCCGTGTTCATGGAGAACATCGAGAAGATCGACACCGTTCGCGGTCGGACCTTCGTCGGGTTCCTCGCGCCGGCGCGCTTCCGGGTACGCGCCTCGGAGATCGTGACCGTCGAAGTCGGCGCGTTCCTCGGCCACGACTTTGGCGACGACAGCGAACTCGACCTGGCCGAGCCGATCGTCCGCCTCGTGGCGGAGCCCGTGGACGACGTCTATCTGGTCGCCGGGACGATCCTCCCGACCCACTGGATCCACGACGCCCTCCTCGACGACACCCATCGACTGCAGGGTGCCGAGCAGGGCTTTCAGATCCGCGTCGATCGCGAGAGCTGGAAGAGCGACACCTGGGTCAACTGGCGGATCAACGAGACGAGCATCCGCCCCGAAGAGTTCGAGATCGCGAACGCCTTCCAACTCCGACCGTACGGCTCTTTCTTCGAAGGGCTCCACGTGGACGTGCAGGTCTTCTGGTCTCACGTCGGAGGCCAGCAGAACGACACGAATCGCGTCGAGCACAACCTGAGCCTCATGGGCGGAGGGACGTGGGGCTGGACCCGACCCTTGGGCATGGATTGGATCGAGGAGATCCGCGCAGGAGCCCACTACTTCCACGTCCTCGACGATGGTCGCGATCGGAACGACAGCGTCGGTCACGGTTGGGAAGCGATCGTCAGTCTCGATACGCAGCCCTGGGAGCGCGTCGGGCTTCGCTACCACGCGTCGTACTTCGACGGGGACGAGTTCGTCGCGCTGCGGGGGGACCCGCTCTATCAACTCGGTGACTACGCTCAGCTCGGGGGGACGGTCATCGCGGAGCTGCCCGGTGCCCTCCGTATGGAAGGGGGCGTCGTCTTCCAGTACGGCCAGGGTGTCTTCAACGGCTCGTTCCTGATCAATCTCGTCTGGGGGCAGCCCTACCCGATCCCGGTCTTGAAGGCCCGTGAAGCGAATCGTGATTCCTAGTCGATCCGCCCCCTGAGTCGCCCCCGGGACCGAAAGCGCCTCCTCAGTCGGAAAGAGAGAAGCGCAAGTTCTCTTCCTCGACCTGAACGCCGAGGGTGTTCAGCGCCATCGAAACCAGATTGTACTGGCCGACCGCGAAGACCAGGTCCATCGTCTGCTGCGTATCGAAGTGCTCGGTCACGCTGTTCCAGGTCGAGTCGGTCACGAAGGCGTCCTCCACCAGTTCGTCCGTCGCCCGGAGAAGCGCGCGTTCCGCGTCGGTCCACTCGGGTGCGTCGGGGCCGGTGCGGATCCGACGGATCTCTTCTTCGGAGAGACCGCAATCGAGGGCGATGCGGACGTGCTGCGTCCACTCGTAGCCAGAGTTTCGCAGGTGGCCGACACGGAGAATCGCAATCTCTCGCTCTCGGGCGGGGAGGGTGCTCTCCCCGAGCACGTGGTTTCCGAAGACCATCCACCGACGGAAGAGGTCCGGGTGGTGGGAGAGCGTTCGGAAGATGTTGAGGAGCGGTGCATCGCCGAAGAGTTCCTTGATGTCGGCGGGCATCTCTTCGTCGGAGAGGGGCGGGACACGAGGTGTGGAAAGGCGCATGAAGACTCCCTGATCGTGCGGGCTCCGTGCGACGATCGGTTGCGTTCGAGTTTGGCTACTCGATGCTAGCGTGCGGCCGACTAACGGAGTTCGGCAGGAGACGCGGCCCGTGGGACGAATTCACCTCTTCGAACTCGAAGACCAGCCCTGGTTTCCGGCGGTCATCCGCGATGCGGGCACCGCCTATCTCCAATTCATGGCGGGTCGCGCCGGACAGTCGGCAGCGCTCGCGCCGAAGATCGCGGAGATCCTCCGGCGGAACGGGGAGACGCGAATCGTCGACCTTTGTTCGGGTGGGTCGGGTCCGATCTCCGACGTCGTGGACATTCTCGCAGCCAATGGCGAGGAGGTCTCCGCGACGCTCACGGATCTCTACCCGAACCTCGATGCCTTCGAGCGCGCCGAGCGCGAGTCGCAGGGGCGGGTCCAGGCGATCAAGACGCCCACGGATGCCACGAAGGTCGGAGCCGAGCTTTCCGGGCTTCGCACGATCAGCAACGCGCTCCATCATTTTCGTCCCGACCAGGCGCGGAGGATCCTCCAGGCGGCGGTCGATGCGCGAGAACCGATCGCCGTATTCGAGATGGTCGGGCGTGCGCCCGTCCAGATTCTCGGGATCCTTCTGGTCTTCATTCCCGTGATGCTGACCCTGCCGTTTCTCCGTCCCTTTCGATGGAGCTGGGTCCCACTGACCTTTCTGATACCCATCATTCCACTCTTCGTGACCTGGGACGGGTTCGTTTCCTGCCTGCGCGTCTACTCCGAGGAGGAGCTGCGTGCGTTGATCGAAGGCATCGAAGGTCACGAAGAGTACGACTGGGAGATCGGCGAGGTCCCCGTCCGTGGCATGCCGATCGGAATCGCCTCGATGGTCGGAAGCCCGCGCGCGTCATGAGGGGCTGGCGGTCGACGCGGCACACTCCTTGGCTCCTGCTCGCGATCGGCATCGCGACGGCTTGCGATCGATCGTCTGAACGCCCGGCAGAGTTGCCGACCTTCGACGACGGCGTTGCCGCGGCCGTCGACGGGATTCCGATTTCGCTCGAAGCGGTCGATGCTCCCCTCCGGATCGAGCTCCACGAGCTCGAGATCGCGGCGTGGTCGGCTCGCCGCGGTCGCCTCGAGAAGCTGATCGAGGCACGCCTCGGTGCCGGTGCCCTCGCGGAGGGCTCCCCGCAATGGCGAAGCCGCGTCGAATGGCGACTCGAACGTCCCGCACCGCCGCGGTTCGCGCTCTCCGCCGCCGGCGCCGCGCGGGTCGGCCCGCTCGAGGCACCGGTTCACGTGACGGTTTTCGTCGATTTCGCCTCGTCACACGTCGCGTCGCTCCAGCCGGCCTTCGTAAGGCTTCGGGACGTGTTCGGGGACGAGGTTGCGATCGTCTTTCGTCAGCTACCGCTTCCCTACCACCGCTTCGCGCGCGAAGGCGCGGTCGCAGCGCGGTGTGCCGACGCTGCCGGACGCTTTCGTTCCTTCGCCTACGGCCTGCTACAGCGGGGCCCGGGGTTCACGCCCGGGGATCTTCGGTCGAATGCCGAACGCGCGGGGCTCGACGAAGCGTCTTTCGAAGCGTGTCTCGCCGGCGATCACGCGCGGGCGGAGGTCGAGGGAGATCTCGCCCTCGCGGCTTCGATCGGCGTGCGGCGCGCACCGACGGTCTTCGTCAACGGCCTTTATTTGTCGGGGCGACCCGACTACCACGAAATCGATCGCCGCGTTCGGGACGAACTGACGCGGCTCGACGTTGCACCGCGCATGAATCGGGATTCGGCGAAGGCGGACATGCCTCCGCCCCCCACGTCTTCCCTGCCGGCGATTCCAGCGGAGCATCTCAAGGAGCCGGATGCCATCGTCCCCCTCGAGAGAGCGGTGGTCGACGAGGCGCTCGCGAACGAGCTGCTCAAGGCGGAACGCTTCGAGTCGACACGCGGGGAGTTCTCGGGAGAGCGCCTCCTCAAGCTTCGTCGCGTGGAAGACGGGGATTTCTTTTCGCGACTCGGCCTGGAGATGGGAGACGTCCTACTGGTGGTGAACGGCGCCTTCGTCACCGAATCGCACGATCATTTTCTCGACGCGTTCGCCGACCACGACGTCGTCCGCGTCCGGATCATGCGTCGCGGCCGCCCCTACGCCTGGGAGTACCGGATTCGCTAGGTGGGCCTAGCGCGGGTTCGACACCCATGCGCCGGACGAGATCAGGGACTGACCGAAGACGGAGGGGTGGAAGCAGTCGCCCCCGTTGATCTCGTTTTCGCCGAATGCCGTCGTGCCGGTCGAGGGCAGGGATTGGTTGACGTAGTCCGAGACGATCTCGATGCCGTTCGGATTTCGCCCATTCGCGTTGGATGTGTACGCGAGCGCGATGTCGCGCAGAATTTCGTTGTAACGGATCACGCGTGCTTCGATCCCGGCGAGGCGGGTCGGTAGGTCTTCCCCGTTCAGCACGGCGTTCAGCGTGGCGATCTCACAGACGTCATAGTCGTCGCGTAACGCGTCGCAGTCGATGTTGCTCACGCCGGTCTGCTTCGCCACGCCCGCAGCATAGAGGTCCTGGATACGCGGGACGCCGAGGAGGTAGATCGTTGCGCCCACGGGCAACGACGTCGGGTGATTGAAGCCCACGAGCTTGTCGAGTCCCGACTCGATCGCCGCCGTCCAGGTCGCGTCGTCGTGAAGAGGATTCGCGCAATGGACGGGGTCCACACAGCCACTGCTGCAGATGTCGTTCCCGCCGAGTGCGACGACCACGAGATCGGGGATCGGGGCGAGCGACAGGATGTCGTCCACCTGCACCGTAAATCGGTCGGGGCCGGAGGTCATCTCGGCTCCGGTAACGGAGACCCGGCTCGAGGTGATCCCCGACGCGCTGCCCCCGTAGAGGTCGTAGAAGCTACTGCCTAGATGACTGCCGTCGAACCATGAGTTCTGGGGCTGGTCGCCGCCCAGGAGGCAGAGGAGGCAGAGGAGTCCAGTGTTGCAGGTGCAGCTCGCGGCGAAGGCCTGGGTGATGCTGTCGCCGGCCGCGACGATCCGCGTCGGCGGCGGTGGGACGAGCTTGGCGGCCTGGCAGACCTGGGCCAGGCCGGGGCCGCTGCCGACGATCGCTTCGCGCAGGGTCTGCCGGTCGTTGGGCTCGCAGTCGACGCGGCCGCCGATCACGCTGCACTTGTCTTCCGGCAGGGCCGTCGGCGTCACACCGGCGAGTCCGCGCTGATAAAGCGCGACGTCCAGGAGGTCGACGTTTCCATCGTCGTTCACGTCGCCGCACTGACACGCGTCGCCGATGCCGTCGCTCCCGAGCCCATGGAGACTCCCGACGTCGAGCTGATCGGCGTTCGCCGTGTGGACGCAGTTGTCGCTCGTGTCCGGAATCCCGTCGCCGTCCGCGTCCTGCGCAGCGGCCGGCGGCGCGGTGAGGATCGTCAGGGAGACGACACAAACGAGGGTCGATGAGGCGGCGCGGAGGTCGCGCCTTCGAGCGAGCCAGAGGAAGAGGGCGAGGGCGAGCGCCGCCGGGACGAGGCCGTTCGGTTCAGGCGCGGCGATCACCGTCGAGCCGATCGGGGTGAGGGCGAAGCTCGCGTCGACGCTGCTGCCCGCCCCGGTCGCGATCGTCCAGTTCGTGCTCGCGATGGCGAGATCCAATTCGCCGATGCGGATGGCGCCGGCGGTGCCGTTGATCGCGTCGCCGCCGACGACGGCGAAATCCGTCGAAGTTGCGCGATGGACGACGTCGATACCGGGGTCGGGAACGAAGCCCTGGATGGTCGCGTCGCCGCCGGTCAGGAGTGTGAACTCGAAGGCGCAGAGTTCGTCCCCGTCCCCGTCGACGCAGGGCGTTCCGGACGTCGTCGCGATCGGTCCGGCATCGACGTAGAGAAAGAGCGTAACCAGCGGCGCACCGGACTCGATCGGGAGCGAGGAAGGCGCGACGCCGTCGTCGGCCGGCGCGTGATAGATGCTGGCCGGGCCTGCGGTGGCCCCGGCAGGGCCGAGGAGAAGAAAGAGAGCGAGCACCCAGGAGCGGGAACGGAGATCCGGTCGCATGAGACCAGCATACGGGAAGCGGGCTGCGCGTTGGGGTGGATTCGGCGGGGGAGGCCGAGGAGGGACGTTGTCGTTGACGACTCCATGCCGGCGAGTCATGTTGTCGACGTAAACATGGCGTACCACCACGGGAATCTGAAGCAGGCGCTGCTCGAGCGGGCAGCGGAGGTCATCGCGGAAAAGGGGCTCGAAGGCCTCAGTCTGCGCGGGCTCGCGCGGGACCTCGACGTCTCTCACGCCGCCCCGCGCCGACATTTCCCCGACCGTGAGTCGCTGATCGCGGCGATCGCCAAGGAGGGCTTCCGTCGGATCGTCGCGGCGATGAATGCCGGCGCGGATGCGGCTGGGCCGGATCCCGTCGCTCGATATCGCGCCCTCGGTCGATCCTATGTTCGCTTCGCAAACGAAGACCCCGCCTTCTTTCGCGCGCTGAACGATCCGCAGGTTCGGCGGATTCGAGACGAAGAGCTCCGGGCTCATGAGGCGGAGTGGTTCGAGACGCTGCGCGAGGGCGCGGCCGCGGCTCAGCGTGCAGGCTGGCATCCGGAGGCGAGCCCCGAAGCGCTCGTCGCGTTCAGCGTGGCGGGCGCGATGGGCGCCGGCTCGCTCTTCTCTGATTCCGGCTGGGTGGCCCTCCTCGAGGGGGGCGATCTCGACACGCTCGCGGACGAAGTGTTGGACCTGATCGTCGACCGGACGCGGACGACGATGCTCGAGACGACCGGCGGAGGCGACGAAGTCGTCGATGACAGGAGGGCTTCATGAAGCTCATAACGGAAGGCATTCGCGTGTTGGGAGAGTGGGGCGCTGTCCTTTTCGGGATCGGCTTCCTCGCTCCCTTGATCGCGCAGTCGATGGACGCGCTGGAGATCGCGGCCCCGTTCGGCCTCCCGACGATCGCCTTCGGCCTGATCGTCGGGCCGACGGCCGGTGTGGTCGCCAAGCTGCGCGGGAGCTGGGTATGAGCGTCGTCACTGATGCCACGACGCGGCTCTCCCGAAAGACGGACCGCGAGTTGCTTCGCGAGGAGCAGGCGATCGCACGCCAGTTCATGGGCCGCGTGCCCTGGGAGATGGTCGTCTGGGGGCTCGGCAACTTCCTGGTCTGGCTCTCGCTCTGGCCTCTGGTCTTTTCCGGGACCCTCCCGCTCTGGGCCGGCTTCGTCCTGTCGTCGATCTGTTGCGCGCTCGCGTACTTGCCCTCCCACGAGGCCCAGCACTCCATCATCGCGAAGGAAGGCGAGAAGCTCCGTTGGCTGAACGAGCTCGTCGGCCACGTCTCGACGATCCCCCTCGTCTTTCCGTACCGGATCGCGTGGATCACGCACCGGATGCATCACGCCTACGCGAACGATCCCGAGCACGACCCCGACTTCGGGAGCCACGGGCCGAACTGGTGGCGCGCAGCCTACGGCGCGCTCAAGGAACGACAGCCCATGAACGAAGGGATGTACGAGAAGACCATGAAGGAAACGGACGACCCGAACCGGGACCGTGCCTTCCTCGAAGGTCTCGCGACAAAGGTCGTCCACTTCGGCACGCTGTCGGCCCTCGCCTGGTCGGGTTACGCCCTCGAAGCGGCGCTGCTCTGGTGGCTGCCGCGTCACATCGGCTTCACCTACCTGATCACCTTCCTCAGCTGGGCACCGCATCATCCGATGACCGAGACCGGCCGCTATCGGGACACCCGCTTCTGGAAGTCGCCGGTCGGGACGGTTCTCTCGATGGGAATGGAGTTCCACATCATTCACCATCTGTACCCGCGCATTCCGCTCTTCGACACGCCGAAGGCCTGGCGAGCGCTCGAGCCGATCCTGATGGAACGCGGAATTCGGGACGATCGCGACCTCGACTGGTCGGATCACTCGGACGACCCCGAAGCCGAAGCGGCCTAGCAACCCCCTCGGCTAGCCGAAGAGGCCCCGCGGCGCGTCGGCGCTCCAGTCGATGGTGCCGATCTTCGTCTCGATCGAGAGGGAGAGTGCGGGCGGTCCCGCCGCGAAGGTGACGTTCGCGGCGGGGACGAAGGGAAGCTTTTCGACGTCCTGCGTGGGCAGGCTCGCTTCGAAGTGGAGCAACTCGCCGACGCTCGGATTCGAGCGTCCGGGGTGGACGCATTCGCGCCAGTCGATGAAGAAGGGCCAGGCGCCGCCGAGGCCGGGCAAGCCCATCAGGTCCCAGATCAGACACGAGCCGTCCGGTTGATCCCGACGCGTCTCGATGATCGGCGACGGCGCGAGGCCTTCATGAGTGAGTTGGCCGGCGAGTCCCGGAAGGTCCTGGGTGCGGAGCGCCCAGCTGAAGAGCGAGAGCCCGTCGAGTGAGGCGAATGCCCCGCCGAGGTTCTGGTCGCTCGCCGTCGCGGGATCCGGGACGATCAGCTCCAGATAGAGGTCGTCGCCGAGGCTCGCGAGGGCGTTCTGCGTTCCGAGCCCGGCATGTGGGCCACCGGGTGCAGGCACCAAACCGGTCAGATCGGCGAACTCCTGGCACGCCCGCTCGAGGTCGGGGTCGGCAAGGACCACGTGATCGAGCGCCAGTCCGGATTGCGCCGTCATTCGGACAGCGCCCGAGCGTGGTCTTCGAGGACGAGCTCGTTTCTCGAAGGGATGGGATTCAGCGGGGCTCGGTGGCGGAGGTCGGCGGCCGGCGCGAGGTTCCGGAGACCGGTGCCAGTGGGGCGAGAGCGGGCCCGCCTCCCGGTGACTCGGTAGAGGATGCGCTCCCCTGTCGATTCGGTTTCAGCCGTCACCGCACCGGGGGTACTGCACGACGACTCGCCGGCGCAAACGGTCTCCCGTGAATCCCTGGCTTTCCGGCTTCGGAGCGCGGGGGAAATCCCCATCCGTTTCGAGGGCTTGGCTCAGAATTCGCACTTTCGGCTGCAAACCAGCGTGCGACCGACTAGAATTGGCCCCGACCGGGGCGCTTGTTCTCTGGGGCCGGACGCCAGATCTTCCATGACGAGAGGGTCGGGTGGGAACCGCCGCCGCCCTCAAGCCTCGGGTCGCCCATTTCGCTTCCTGCTCCGTACGAGCATCGCCTGCGAAGGGCCACCGCCGGAAATCCGAACGGCGGGCCCCGGTCGGAGCGGGATTCGAAGCGGGCGCTGCTCCTGCGTACGCCGCGTGAGATTCACCCGGCGTTTCGCACGGCGTGCCCAGCGAGGATCGATCGTTGACTGCCCGTCCGACGAAGGCCGCACCTGCCAAGAAGGCCGCGAAAAAGAAGGCTGCCAAGAAGAAGGCGCCTGCCAAGAAATCCGTGGCCAAGAAGGCGGCGAAGAAGAAGGCCGCTTCCAGGAAGGCGGCGAAGAAGAAAGCTGCGTCCAAGAAGGCCGCAAAGAAGAAAGCGGCCAAGAAGAAGGCCGCAAAGAAGAAGGCGGCCAAAAAGGCGCCGAAGAAGGCCGCATCCACGCGGGCGAAGCGCGCCGCCGACGTGGAAGAAGCGCCTGCGGCGATCGAGGCCGAAGTGGACGCGGTCGAGGACGACGCGGTCGTAAACGAGGAAGAGGCCGCGGCGGTCGAGGAAGAAGCAGCCTCACGGGAAGAGGAAGCGGCGGCACTCGAGGCCGCAGCCGATGAGATCCTGGCGGCCGCCGACGCCGACGTCGATGGGGCGAGCGAAACCAGCGAATCCTTCGTGGTTTCGATGGACGACGAAGATGACGACACGCCGATCTCGATTCTCGCGCTGTCGGACGGCGACGATGATCTCGAGACGCTCGGTGTCTTCGATCTCGACGATGACGACGACGATTTCTCGGCGCCGGCTTCGCTTCGCGATTCCGACGACGCGGCAGACGGAGAAGCCGAAGAGGAGCCGGAACCCGAGCCGGTGTGGCCGCCCGAGACGATCGACGATGCGGCGCGCTTCTTCGGGGTCGAAGGTCTCTATCCCGAACAGCAGGAAGTGATCGAGCACGCGCTCGAGGGTGGGGATGCCCTGGTCGTCCTGCCGACCGGGTACGGCAAGTCCGCCTGTTTCCAGATCCCTTCGCTGCTTCTGCCGAAGCCGGTGGTCGTGATCTCTCCGCTCCTCGCGCTGATCGAGGACCAGGTCAAGAACATGGAGGCGCGCGGGATTCCGGTCGTGCGATTCGACGGCACGGTGCGCGGCAAGGCCCGCGCCGCGGCCCTCGAACGGATCGCGGAAGGCGGTCGCCTGCTCGTGATGACGACGCCGGAGTCGCTCGCGAGCGACGAGCTCCTGGTCTCCCTTTTCAAGAGCGGGATCTCGCTCTTCGCGATCGACGAAGCGCACTGTGCTTCCGAGTGGGGCCACGACTTCCGTCCCGCCTACTTGCGCATCGGCACGCTCCTCGAGCGGTATGGACGCCCGCCGATCATGGCGCTCACCGCGACGGCGACGGAGAACGTCCGTGAGGATCTGGTCCGGATCCTCGGTCTGCGAGAGCCTCTCGAAGTCGTCGCCTCGCCCCACCGCGAGAACCTCTGCTTCGAGGTCATCGAGTGCGCGGGCGATGCCCGCCTCCGCGCCCTCGGCCGCCTGGTGATCCGCCTGCGCCGCCCCGGCATCGTCTACTGCTCGACGACCCGCGACGTCGACACCGTCTACGGTGCGCTCAAGCAGATGAAGATCCCCGTGAATAAGTATCACGGGGGCATGAACGGCAGCGACCGGAAGGCCCAGCAGGAACAGTTCATGAAGCGCGGCCGACGGAACGTTATGGTCGCGACGAGCGCCTTCGGCCTCGGTATCGACAAACAGGACTTCCGCTACGTCGTCCACTTCCAGACACCGGCCTCGGTCGAGCAGTACATCCAGGAGGCGGGCCGCGTCGGTCGCGACGGCAAGCGCGCGAACTGCATCCTGCTCCACGACATGGTCGACCGGAACATCCACGAGTTCCTGCTCAACCAGAGCCGGACCAGTCCGACCCAGCTCTATCAGGTCGCCAACGCGCTGGCTGAATACGTGGAAGAGGCGCGTGAGCCCGACTCGATCGAGCTCGCAGCGGCCGCACGGGTGGCGCAGCGCGTGACGCAGGCGTGCGTCGCGATGTTCGAGACGGCGGGGCTCGTCACGATCCACCCGGACAAGTCGATCGAAGCGCTCGTCGACCACGACGAGCTCAAGCAGTCGGCGAAGCGCCTCTCCGAGCAGCTCCGGACGCTTCGGAAGCAGGATGGAGAACGACTCGACGCGATCGATCGCTATGCGATCGCCGAGCGGTGTCGCGGCGAACTCTTCGGCGAGTACTTCGGGATTCCGATCGAGGAGGAGTGCGGCGTGTGCGACGTCTGCCGACGCGTACCGGCTCGTCCCTCTTCGTTTTTCGATCCGATCCGCAAGAAGAAGGCCGCCAAGAAGAAGCGTGCCGCGAAGAAGAAGCGTGGCGGTCGCCGCACCCGCGGCGGTCGCGGTCGCCGCGGGCGAAACGGAGAGCGTGATCGCGATCGCGAACGCGCCGGGGCCCGCGCTGAAGGGGAGGCCGCTGTCGTCAACGGCGCGGCTGCGGGAGGCGAGGGCGCACGTCCGGAAGGACGCCCCGGCCGCCGCCGACGTCGTCGCGGCGGACAGCGGCGTCGCGGCGGAGCGCGCGCGCAGGGCGGCAACGCCGAGGGGGGCGACGTGCAGGCCCAGGGCGGCAAGGCCGGTGGGAACGACGCCGGCGGCAACGGTCGGCCGAAGAAGGCCGGTGCCCGGCGACGCCGTCGTCGCGGAGGGCGCGGTCGTGGCCGCGGGCCGCGGCCGAGCGGACCGTCGAGCGGAGCCAGCCCGACGACCGAGTAGGTCCGGTCGAACGAATCAGCCCCGATCGGCGAGACCCGTTCGTGCCTTCGAACGATGACTTGCCTTGCTTGTCGATGGTGCACGCCTGACGCAGGATGGAGGGGACGCGTTCGCCCGAAGGAGACCACCATGGCGCTCGAATTGCTGACCTCGCCGACGCCGAATGGCTGGAAGGTCACGATCATGCTCGAAGAGCTGCGGGAGGCTGGCTTCGACGTGGGCGACGTGACGGTCACCACGATCGAGATCCAGAAAGGGGAGCAGTTCTCGCCTGAGTTCACGCGGGTCTCGCCGAACCAGAAGATCCCCGGACTCGTGGATGGCGATACGCGACTCTTCGAGAGCTGCGCAATCCTCCAGTATCTCGGAGAGAAGTATCCGAGTCCGCTCTTTCCCGCCGATCACACGGCGCGCTGGACGATCCTGCCCTGGCTCTATTGGCAGGCTGCCGGGGTGGGGCCGATCTTCGGCAACAAGCTCTCCTATACGCGCTACATGGGGGACGTCGACGAAGCCGCGAAGGCGCATCCGCTCGAGCGCTTCGGAAACGAAGCCCTTCGCCTCGCGGGGGTCCTCGATCGTCAGCTCGAGGGGCAGGACTACCTCTGCGGCGACGATCTCACGATCGCCGACATCGCCACCTTTCCGTGGCTCCGCGGATACAAATGGAGCAAGGTCGACATCACGCCGAACGAGAACGTGATGGCCTGGATCGACCGCGTGCGTGCCCGGCCGGGCGTCGAGCGCGGGCTCGCCTATGGCGTTCCCAAGGAGGAGATCGATTCCTGGAGCAAGGAGCGCCGCGAAGCCTACGAGCGGCGTGGCGCCTCGATCGCGTCGAACGAGAACCTGCTTCGAGATCGCTGATTCGGCGTTGCCGCGTCCGGTGGACTACTCGGCCCGATCGAAGGGCCGGATCGGGGTCGGTGGGCGCGGCGAGCCCGAATCGTCCTCGTCGCCCTTCACGATCTTCGTCGCCATGGCCAACATCGAGGCGACGTCCGTCAGGTTCGCCGGGATCACGAGGCTATTGCCCTCTTTGGCGAGCTCGCCGAATTGGGCGACGTATTGTTCTGCGACGCGCAGCTGCATGGCCTCACGGCCGCCCGGGGCCTCGACGGCCGTCGCGACTTCCCGCAGGCCGGTTGCCGTCGCGGTCGCAACCGCTTCGATCGCCGCGGCCTCGCCCTGCGCTTCGTTGATCTGCTGTTCGCGCTTGGCTTCGGATTCCTTGATGACCTTCTGCTTCTGGCCCTCGGCGCGGTTGATCTCGGCGTCGCGCACGCCCTCGGATTCGAGCACGACCGCGCGCTTCTCGCGCTCGGCCCGCATCTGCTTCTCCATCGCTTCGATCACGTCGGCGGGCGGGTTGATGTTGCGGATCTCGTAGCGCAGCACCTTCACACCCCAGGGATCGCTGGCGACATCGACCTCGGAGACGACGTTTCCGTTGATGAGCGCGCGCTCCTCGAAGGTGCGGTCGAGGTCGATCTTGCCGATCTCGCTTCGCAGGGTCGTCTGGGCCAGTTGGACGATCGCGAAGATGTAGTCCTGGATGCCGTAGGAGGCGCGCTCGGGATCGAGGATCTGCATGTAGAGCACGCCGTCGACACCGACCTGGACGTTGTCCTTGGTGATGCAGATCTGCTCCGGAATGTCGATCGCCATCTCCTTCAGCGAGTGCTTGTAGGCGATTCGCTCGATGAAGGGGACGAGAATATGGAAACCGGCGCGCAGGGTCCGGCTGTACTTGCCGAGGTTTTCGATCACGTAGGCATGCTGTTGGGGCACGATCGTCGCGGTCTTCGCGATCGTGACGATCGCGAGGATGACGACGCCGATCACGGCGAAAGTGAAGAACTCCATGGGACGGTCTCCTGTCTCGAGCGGGTCGCGCGTCTCGTAAAAGGTGGGGGCGAAGGCCGATGGGCGAAGATCGTGCGGGGGCCGGCTAGGAACGCGGGCGGCTACTCGGCACGGACGTCGACCACGAGGCCTTCGGTCCGCTCTACGAGGCAGCCGCCCCCCTGCGCGATCGGTTCGTCCCCGACGTTGCGAGCCGTCCAGGAAGCTCCTCGCAGCGTGATCGAGCCGCGCGCGCCCGGGGCGATGGCCTCGTTCGCGGTCGCGCGATCGCCGGCCACGCCTTCCTGGATCTCGCCTTCCGGCGGAGGGCGCAGACGCGCGTAGAGCATCTGTCGGAAGAAGACGAAGGACGCGCCGGCCAGCGAGGCGAAGAGCAACCACTGGCTCCAGATCGGGAGGCCATCGAAGCCCAGGACGGCGGCGCCGGTCAGGAGTGCCGAAAGGCCGAGGAAGACGAGATAGAACTCGAGATCGACGATGGCCATCTCGGCGATGAGCAACAGGGCGCCGACGGTGATCCAGCCCCACCAAGGCATGACGAGCCTCCTCGCAAGCGGACGATGGCTGAACATAACAGATCTGCCTCGACCGATCGCGCTGGAGAGGGGGGTGCAGCGAATCGGCGACACCTTCCGACCACGCCCGTTCGCTTGGCGCGCAGACTCGAGGAACGTCAGTTCGAGGACGTCGGAGAGAGCCCCCCCTCTCTTTCGCGACACGAGCCCTTCGGGAGATCCGGCAGCGGCTGCGATCCTTCCGGAGATGTCGCGCGCCGCCGCTCGCCTGCGAAACCACGCGAGTCGAGCGCCGGCGCGGGGGGAACGGAAGCGCTAGCGAAACGGAAAGGGCGTTCCCGCGTCGCTCGTGAGGCACCACGTCGCGAGCGACGCGGCGCCCGTTCCGAGGACGACCGCGACGAAGATCGTGGCGAGGGCCGCGGCGAAGCAGCGCATGACGAAGGAATGACGTCGAGGACTTCGAACGAAGTCGTCTGGGACCTCGGTGACGCCGACGGGGTTCGTGTGGGGAATCTGGATCATGCCTCGAACTACGCGCTGGCGCGGGCGCCGGTCACGCGAGGCCCTGGCTGCGGAGCAGCTCGCCGTAGAAGCCGATCGCGATCGAGACGGTGACCCCGGTCAGCATCAGTCCCTGCCTTTCGGGGTCGTCCGGGAAGTCGAGGGCGAAATGGGCTCGTTCCTGGCGATCTTCGAAACGGAAGAGGAAGTAGTGGGCCGGGTTCGTTAGCGCGGAGAGCGGGACTTCGGCGATCGTTTCCACCTCGCCCGGCTGTGGGCGGAGCTCGATGGGCGGTCGGACCAACGCGATCGTCGGGGCGACACGGTAACCGCTGTGGCTCACGTAATCGCCCAGTCGCCCGAGGACTTCGACCCGATTCGGGTCGAGCCCGATCTCTTCTTTCGCCTCTCGAATCGCCGTGTCGATGGGCGTCGCGTCGCCCCGGTCCGCTCGACCGCCCGGGAAGACCCAGTGGCCGGGAAACGAGATGCCGTGATGGCGCTGGGTCAGGATCAGGGTCGGCTCGGGCTCGCGAAGGACGACGGCGAGTAGCACCGAAGCGGGGCGCGCTGCAGCGCGTTGCTCCGAGGTGACCTTCGGCTCGACGTGCGGATTCTCGAGCTCGCGGGCCTCGAGACCGATGGGACTCGCGAAATGCGCGCGCAGGGTCTCCGCCGTCGGTCGCAGCGCGGGGCGCGCCAGCGGCGACTCGTGGATCCGGGTCTTCTCCGCCGCGTCGAAGCGGCGACGCTGCTCCTCGTTGATGGTCGGGTTCGACATGCGACGTCAGGCGGGGCTACTGGGAAGAACGCGCAGCCGATTGCCGGCCCTCGGCCAGCGCCTTGCCGCGCCAGGCCTGTTGGATCACGTAGGCGCGGATCGCTTCGGAGTCCTCTGCATCGAGCTGCTCTCCGAAGGCCGCCATCCCGTTCGCGCCCAGGGCGCCGTCGAGGACGACCGAGTCGAAGGCGGCCTGATCGTGGAGGTAGGCGGAGCCGCGCAGGTCGGGGATCAGCAGTCCCGAGACGGCGTTCAGGCCGTGGCAGCCGAGGCAGACGTCCTGGTAGGTCGAGTAGCCCTTCCGGATCGTCTCCGCCGAAGCCGTCTGCTCCGGCGGGTCGAAGACCACGTTCTTCTGCCAATCGACCTCCGGGAGGGAGCCGTCCTCGCCGAGTTTGAAGGTCAGGACCCGGCTCACGTTCGGCATGCTCTCGGCGCGAACGTACTCGCCGAAGACGAGGGCGAAGGCGCCCCCCCAGCCGACGTTGACGGAGACGTACTGCTCGCCGTCGAGCTCGTAGGTCATCGCCGGGGCGACCACGCCGGTCTGGGTCGGGAAGGACCAGAGCCGCTTGCCGTCGTCGGCGCGGAAGGCGACGAACTCCCCGTTCGACGTTCCCTGGAAGACGAGGTTGCCAGCCGTGGTGAGCGTTCCGCCGTTCCAGGTCCCGGGATGTTCGACGACCCAGGCTTCCTTCTGCTCGACCGGATCCCACGCGAGCAGGCGTCCCTTTACGAGCGCGCCGAGCGCATCCCGTTCTGCCTGGTCGTCGGGAAGGGAGCCCGTGATCCCGTCGATGCCGAGGTTCGGTGCACCGGGGCGGTATTCGAAACCGAACTCGTCCGGGTGGGCGTAGTTCGCGGGGAAGTCCAGGACCGGGATGTAGACGAGGCCGGTCGCCGGGTTGAACGACATCGGATGCCAGTTGTGTCCGCCGAGGTAGGACGGCCAGGTCAGCTGCGGTCCGTCGCTGTAGCGCGCGTTCTCCGTCTCGACCGGGCGGCCCGTCTCCATGTCGACGTGGGAGGCCCAGGTTGCGCCCATGAACTTCTCCGCCGAGAGCAGCTCCCCGTTCTCGCGATCGATCACGTAGAAGAAGCCGTTCTTGGGGGCCTGCATGAGGACCTTGCGCTCGCGACCGTCGATCTCGAGCTCCGCGAGGATGATGTGCTGGGTGGCGGTGTAATCCCAGGTCTCGCCGGGAGTCGTCTGGTAGTGCCACACGTATTCGCCGGTGTCGGGGCGGAGCGCCACGATCGACGAGAGGAAGAGGTTGTCCCCTCCGCCGGGTGAGCGGATCTCCTGGTTCCAGGGCGTTCCGTTGCCGACGCCGATGTAGAGCAGGTCGAGGTCCGGATCATGGGCCATCGCGTCCCAGACCGTTCCGCCTCCGCCGCCGAGCGCCCACCACTCGCCGTTCCAGGTCTTCGCCGCCATCTCCATGGCGCCGTTCTCGAATCCCTTCTCCGGATTGCCAGGGACCGTGTAGAACTTCCAGACCTGCTCACCGGTGTCGGCATCGTACGCGGCGATGAAGCCGCGGACACCGTATTCGGCGCCGCCGTTGCCGATCAGGACCTTGTCTCGAATGATCCGAGGCGCGCCGGTGATCGTATAAGGAAGCGCCGGGTCGACGGTCGCGACGGACCACTCGACTTCGCCGGTCGCGGCGTCGAGGGCGATCAAGCGACCATCGAGGGCCCCGAAATAGACGCGGCCTTTCCACACGGCGACGCCGCGATTGACCACGTCACAGCACGCGTGCTTCGACTTGTCCTTCGCGACCTGGGGGTCGAAGGTCCAGAGCTTCTCGCCGGTCCGCGCGTCGAGGGCATGGACGATCGACCATGCGCTGGTCGCGTACATCACGCCGTCGACGACGATCGAGGTCGCCTCGATCCCGCGTTCGGTCTCGAGGTCGAAGGACCAGGCCAGGCCGAGCTGCCCGACGTTGTCGGTGTCGACCTTCGTGAGGGGGCTGAAGCGCTGCTCGGAGTACGTCCGGCCATAGCTCATCCAGCTCCCCGGTTCGCTGTCGGCAGCGACGAGGCGCGCCGAGGCGACCGCGGCGGGGCCTCCGATCGCGGGCTCGCCGGCTTCGTCTCCCGGGCCGAAGGGCATGCAGGCGAGCGCCTGAACCGCCACGAGGAACGAGGCGAGGGGGCGGCGGAGCGCGTACACGGGCATGGTCTTCTCCAGGGGGCGCGTCGGGGCGCGGAATGGCGCGATCCTAGCGCGGGCGCGTAGTCCCTGGCGATGAATGCCGATGCGAAGTGGCGCGCTACTCGGCGAGCTTTCCGCCCGCCTCCATCCAGGCCTTCATGACCTGCTGACCCTCGCGCGGGTTGTAGAGATCCTCCTGGTAGGAGAAGAGCCCGTCGCCCGCGTACTCGAGGATCGTCACGCAGCTGAAGCGATAGATCTCGTCACCGCCCTTCGGGTCCGGCATCACCTGCCACGGGTAGTAGACGACGCGATTCCCCTCGATCGCGTACCACTCGACGGGAAAGATCATCATCGGCACCGGCTTCATCACGTCGAGAATCGCCTTTCGGATGGCTTCCCGTCCACGGAAGGTCCCGAGGTGGTGCTCGACCCATACGCCGTCTTCACTGTGGAGGTCGGCCCAGGCGCTCCAGTCGCCGGAGTCACCGACTTCGACAAAGTGGTGGTAGGCAGCTTCGACTTCCGTGCGATCGAACGTGGGCATAAGGGACCTTCTCCTGGGCGCCGCGATGGCGTCTAGCTTTCGAACTCGAGGCCTTCGAATCCGCCTGCATTCCGCCACTCGGCGAGGCGCGCGAAGAACTGGATCGAGCCTTCGCCGTAGGGCGAATTCTGCTGGGCCAGCGGGTTGTCGTGGCCCTCGTTGTTGTAGTAGCCCGGGGTGCAGTCGGGGCTGCCGATGACGCCGACGCCGCTCATCGACTTGTCGATGATCTCGCCGACCCACGCGGCCTCGCTCTCGGCGGTTGCCTCGATGCGGGTGTGGCCGTTCGTCCGGGCGTGCTCGATCAGGTGGGCGATGTGCGTCGAGAGTTCTTCCAGCATGTGCGGGAAGTTGGCGGTGAAGCCGCCCTGCGTCTGACTGAGGATGAAGCAGTTGGGGAAGCCGTGCGCATGGATGCCGTGGAAGGTGCGCACCCCGTCCTGCCAGTGGTCGGTCAGCGCCTTTCCGTCCCGACCGAAGGTCTCGTAGCCCGCACGTCGACTGTAGTCGGTCCCGACCTCGAAGCCGGTGGCGAAGATGATGCAGTCGACTTCGTGCTCGGTTCCGTCCACGACGAGGCCCTTCGACGTGATCCTGTCCACCCCACGGCCGTTCGTGTCGACGAGCTCGACGTTCGGGCGGTTGAAGGTCGGCAGGTACTCGTCGTTGAAGCACGGACGCTTGCAGAACATCTTGTAGTAGGGCTTGAGCTTCTCGGCGGTTTCGGGGTCGTCAACGAACTCGTCCACCCGCGCTCGGATCTCCTCCATCTTCTCGAAGTTCGCCGTTTCGAGGAGGGCCGGGAGGTCGAGGGGCGCGCCGCCTTCCTGCTGGGAAGCGCGCATCGCGAGATTGACCGTCTTCCCGATCAGGTCGGTCCAGCCGTCGTCCACGAGATCTTCCGGCTGGGGTAGGCCCGTCACCAGGTTGTTGAAGTTCTCCATGCGGTGCTTGTGCCAGCCCGCTTCGAGACCGCCGGCCCAGGCGGGGTCGGTCGGGGCGTTGCCGCGGACGTCGACGGTCGACGGCGTGCGCTGAAATACGTAGAGCTTCGCGGCCGCGGCCCCCACATGCGGTACGCACTGGATCGCAGTTGCGCCGGTCCCGATCACGGCGACCCGCTTGTCGGCCAGCCCCTCGAGGTTCCCTTCGGCGTTGCCGCCGGTGTAGTCGTAGTCCCAGCGACTGGTATGGAAGGTGTGCCCCTCGAAGTCCTCGATCCCAGGGATACCGGGAAGCTTGGGTCGGTTGAGCGGCCCGGTCGACATCGTGACGAAGCGCGCGCGCAGCCGGTCTCCCTTGCTCGTCGAGACGATCCAGCGCTGGCTCTCTTCGTCCCAGCGGAGTTCCTCGACCTTCGTCTGGAAGAGGGTCTTCTCGTAGAGCCCGAAGTGGCGACCGATCGCCGAGGCGTGCGCGAGGATCTCCTTTGCGAACGAGTATTTCTCGCGTGGGACGTAGTCGAGATCCTCGAGGAGCGGGAGATAGATGTAGGACTCGATGTCGCACTGGGCGCCCGGGTAGCGATTCCAGTACCAGGTTCCACCGAAGTCCCCGCCGGCCTCGATGATCCGGACGTCCTCGATCCCGGCCTGGATGAGGCGCGCGCTCGCCTGAAGGCCGCCGAAGCCGCCGCCGATCACGACGACCTCGACCTCGTCGGTCAGCGGTTCGCGCTCGATTCCCTCGTCGACATAGGGGTCGTCGAGGTAGTGCGCGAAACTGCCCTCGATGTTGACGTACTGCTCGTTGCCTTCCGGGCGGATCCGCTTGTCGCGCTCCTTCAAGTAGCGGGCGCGCATCGCACCGGCGTCGAAGTCGTCGGGCAGGTTCGACAGGTTTTCGGCTGAGCTCATCGGGTCGTCTCTCTCGGGTGGTCCGCGGTCGGCACCCGAGCGTTGTGGCGCTTCGGAGGGTGTACCCCATTGATCCCGTCATTCCAGTGGCTCCGGGATCTCGCGATCGAGGCCCGCGGCGAACGCGTCTTGGGACTCGAAACGGCGATCGCGGACGCGATTCGTGAGGGGATCGACCGCTTCGCGGAGGCGAGGGGCGCGCCGCGCGACTCTGCGCTCGTCCTGGAGGCTGCTAGGTTGGTCGCATGCCCTCCGCGGACGACTTCCTGTCGCGAATCGGCCTGCCGAACGCGACCGCACGGATCGCGGTCACGGGTGTCTCGCTCGTCATCCTCGTCGGACTGGTCTTTCTCGACCGCGCGGACGCGGCGTTGACGGCGGCGCGGGACGCGGTGATCTCGGGCGCCGACGTGCTTTTCGTCGCGTCCGCGAACGTCTGTCTGGTCGTGCTCGCGATCGTCGCGATCCATCCGATCGGCAAGCTCCGGCTGGGGCCCGACGACGAAGGGCCGGAGTTCGGAACCGGCTCGTGGCTCGCGATGCTCTTCTCCGCGGGCCTGGCGTCCGGGATCCTCTACTGGGCGACGGCGGAACCCATCCTACACGCCTCGCTGAATCCCTTTCTGGGGCCCGACCCGACCCTCGACGAGTCTGCGCGACTCGGCCTGCGCATCACGATGTTCCACTGGGGCCTCCACGGGTGGGGCTTCTACGTGCTGGCGGCCCTCGCGATCGCGATTCCGGTCCATCGGGGCGGGGCGCCCCTGCGTTTTCGAGAGATCCTCTCTGCGGGGCGCGGCGGTGGGTTCACGCGCGGCTGGCCGGGGGCGACCCTCGATCTGCTCGCGATCTTCGGGACCGTTTGCGGGGTCGCGACGTCGATCGGTCTCTCCGCGAGCAGCATGAACGCGACCCTGGCAGGACTCTTCGGAGCCGGCGCGGATGCCCCCCTCGACCTGCGAGTCCAGGTCGGGATCATCGCCGCCGTCACGGTTCTGGGGATCGCTTCCGCGCTCTCGGGCGTCGCTCGCGGCATCCGCTGGCTGTCGAGCGTGAACGCATGGGTGAGCCTTGGGCTCATGCTCACGTTCCTGCTGCTCGGGCCGACCGGTGACGTCCTCGCGCTGATCGGTTCGAGCTTCGTCGACTACGTCGTCTCGGTTCCGGCGCTCGGTCTCTACGTCGGCGAAGACGCTGCCGCGCGCCAGTGGCAGGCCGACTGGACGCTGTTCTACTGGGCCTGGTGGCTGGCGTGGACCCCCTTCGTCGCGCTCTTCATCGTTCGGATCTCCCGGGGGCGGACGATCCGCGAACTCGTCCTGGGCGTGACGCTGGCGCCGACGGCCGTGACCCTGGTTTGGATGGGGCTCTTCGGGGGGACCGCGCTCCTTCAGGATCGGATGGCCGACGGCGCGATCTCCCGCGCGGTGGAAACCGACTATGCCCTCGGGCTCGTCGCGTTGATCGAGCAGCTCGCCTCCGGGCCACTCGCGACGGCGCTGGTCGCCGTCGCGTGCTTCCTCCTCTTCACGTGGCTGATCACGAGCCTCGACTCGGCGACGCTCGTGCTCTGCGAGCTGATGGAGACGGCCGGCACGCCCGCTGCGAAGGTGTTCTGGGGCGTGGCCGTGTCCGCGGTCTCGGTGATCCTGCTCGTGGTCGGAGGGCTCACCGCGCTGCAGGCTGCATCGATCGTGATCGGCTTGCCGCTGGCGCTCGTACAGATGGTGGCCGCGGCGAGGGTGCTGTCGGCGTTGTTCCGGGGGCGTCTGAGCGTCTAGCGCCGCCGGCGGATCCAGGCGCTCGGTCCTGGAAATCGAAGCGACTCGCGCGGGCGTGGATCCGGAGCCCTTTGCGTCGTTCTTCGTCGGTCCGTCGTCGGCAGAGGATCGGTCGAGTCGAACGAACGAGTCGTTCAGGCACGAGCCTTCCTCTCGCGCGCCGCTCGTCCTTGTTTGTCGGGCGCTCGCGGTCGTCTACGCTCCGGCTAGCACAGCCCGAGTGAGGAGCCTGCGGGTCCTTACGCGAACGGCCAAGGGCAAGAGGAGGGGGAATCGTGAAGCGGCGAGAGGCGATCGTGCTCGGTCTGTTGTCTTGCGGGGTCACGGCGGCCCTCGGTTGCGGGAACGACGTGCCGGATCCCGAGCGCTTCGCGGTCTCGGAGGCGATCGAGCTTCCGGCGGTCGAAGCGTGTGTGCACCGTGACGAGCGGAAGATGGCGCTCTGGGGCGATCTGCACGTCCACACGATGCTCTCTTCGGATGCCTGGAACTACGATCTGCAGGTCCGGCCGGATGGGGCCTATCGGTACGCGTTCGGCGGAGAGATCCCGCTGCCCCCGAACGACGAGAACGGGCAGGGGACGCGCAGGGCCCGAATCGACCGGCCGCTGGACTTCGCGGCGGTGACGGATCACGCGGAGTTTCTCGGTGAACAGGGGCTTTGTACAGACGAGCTCTCTCCGGCCTACTACACCGAGATGTGCCGGGCGATCCGGGACGCGACCCAGCCCACGGATTCTCCTCTCGGCCTCAAGATCATGCACCCCTTTCCTTCCCGGGAAGCGGAAATCTGCGGGGAGGATGGGCGCCGTTGTGACGAAGCGCTGCTGAAGGGGTGGGCGGAGACGATCGCCGCGGCCGAAAAATGGAACGACACGAGTGGCGCCTGCGAACGCACCACCTTCATCGCCTACGAGTTCAGCTCTCATCGTCTCGGCTCGAACCTCCACCGGAACGTGATCTTCCGCGGGAGCGCCGTCCCCAAGCGCCCGATCAGCTACATGGACGTCCAGCGCGAGTGGCAGCTCTGGGAGTTGCTCGAGACCGAGTGCAACGCGTCGGACACCGGCTGCGAAGTGATTGCGATCCCTCATAACTCGAACATCAGCAACGGGCGGATGTTCAACATCGACTATCCCGGGGCCAGCTCGGTCGAGGACCAGGCGGCTCGCGCGAAGTTGCGGATCAAGGTCGAGCCGATCGTCGAGATCATGCAGCACAAGGGCGACTCGGAATGTCGCCGGGGGCTGCTCGGAGTGATCGGCGTCGATGACGCGCTGTGTGACTTCGAGAAGTTCGAGAACAGCTCGTTCCGCTATCGAAACGGCGACGAGCCGCCGCAGGAGTGTTACGACGGGTTCCTCCAGGACTCCATTCCCCACCTCGGACCGAACTGTCTCTCGCGCCGGAGCTACGTCCGCTACGCGCTCGCCGATGGTCTGGCGGAAGAGGCGCGAATCGGCGTGAATCCCTTCAAGTTCGGCCTCATGGCGAGTACCGATACCCACAACGCGATGGCGGGTGGCGTGGAAGAGCGTACCTGGGCGGGGCACCTCGGGATCGCCGATGGCTTGCCAGAAGCACGGCTGCGCCCGGGGGATGCCGGCATGGGCAACTACACGAACGGTCCTGGTGGGTTGATCGGGGTTTGGGCCGAGGAGAATTCCCGGGACGCGATCTTCGACGCCATGCAGCGCAAGGAGGTTTTCGGGACGAGTGGGCCGCGAATCGAGCCGCGCTTCTACGGCGGCTGGGGACTTCAGCCCGGGCTCTGCGGCGGCGCCGACGTCGTCGGTGACGTGCTCGGCCGGGGCGGGTTGGCAGTGCCGATGGGCGGGGACCTGCCGCCGCGCGTCGGAGAGGGCGGGCCGACCTTCGCCGTCTGGGCCGGTCGTGACGCGGGGACACCGGACGCGCCGGGGGGCCTGCTCCAACGGCTGCAGATCGTGAAGGGCTGGGTCGACGACGAGGGGGAAGTGCATGAAGAAGTGATCGACGTCGCGGGCGGACCCAACGAGGCGGACGTCGATCCGGCGACCTGCACGCCGCGGGGGCCCGGGCATGATGCGCTGTGTGGTGTCTGGCGGGACCCGGACTTCGATCCGGCGCGGCGCGCCGTCTACTACGCCCGTGCGGTCGAGAATCCGAGCTGTCGTTATCACGCCTGGCAATGCCTCGATCTGCCCAAGGANGANCGGCCNGCNGGTTGCGACGACGANCTCATGCAGGACGTGCAGCAGGAGCGCGCCTGGACCTCGCCGATCTGGTANACGCCCGAGGCGAGCTGAGTGGGATCGCGCATCTCGGGCTGGCGGAGCGTCGTCGGCCGGCCGACNTNGAGCGGGGCCTTTGNACGCCGCCTGGACCGTCATGNGGAGGTCCAGGAGGGGNNGCTCGGCCACGNGAGCGAGCCTCCGACGATCGCGTCGCTGGCCTGCCCNCTCGNTTTCNCGGTGCCTCCGAATTGCCGGCTAAAGAAGTGTGACTGGACGGTCGATCCCGGGAGAGCTACTTAAAGCGCGGCGGGAGCCCCCGCCCGGGCGGCATCGAACTACGAATCGTCGCCCCGAACCGGTGAACAGCAGGATCCATCCCCCACTCGAGG
The DNA here is from genome assembly GCA_002709835.1 of Deltaproteobacteria bacterium. Lineage (GTDB taxonomy): Bacteria > Myxococcota_A > UBA9160 > UBA9160 > UBA4427 > UBA4427. The sequence goes on along the minus strand of PAQX01000007.1, from coordinate 15,483 downwards.
CGCCAAGCGGGTTTCGAGTCCCTCCGATCGGGTGGATCACACCGGACCCTCTCTCCCATCGATCCCTGCACTGTTGTCGGGGACGAGTTCGAGAAGAGTCGTGCGCGCGCGCCAAAGGGGCGGCGCCCACGACGGAGTACCATTTTGTCCAGCGCACGCGCGCAGATTGATTCGTCGGCCGACGACTTCGGCCAGTTCTCCTTCCACCCGTCCCTCGAGAAGGGACTCGCCCAGGCGGGCTTCCAGACGCCGCGTCCGATCCAGGCCGCGACGATCCCGGCCTGTCTCGACGGTCGCGACGTCATGGGCCTCGCCCAGACGGGGACCGGCAAGACCGCCGCTTTCTCCCTGCCGATTCTCCAGCGCTTGATCGAAGAGCCGGGTCGTGGGCCGCTCATCATGATCCTCGCGCCGACCCGCGAGCTCGCCCTCCAGATTCACGCCGAGATCGAAGAGCTCGCTCGCTTCACCGAAGTCCAGGCGACGACCCTGATCGGCGGCGTGCCGCTCGGGAAGCAACTCCGCGCGCTCCGTCGCGATCCCGAGATCGTGGTCGGCTGTCCCGGGCGCGTCCTGGACCTGATTCAGCAGCGCGAACTCGACGTTCGAGGAATCGACACCCTGGTCCTCGACGAGGCGGACCACATGTTCGACATGGGCTTCCTGCCCGACCTGCGTCGGATCCTTGGTGCGCTGCCCGACGATCGACAGAACCTGCTCTTTTCGGCGACCATGCCCGGCGCGATTCGCAACCTCGCGAACGATCTGCTCGAAGATCCTCACGTGGTCGAGCTCGCGCCCAGTGCGCCGGCCGAGGCGATCGAGCACGGTGTGTTCGAAACGGACCCGTCCCGCAAGACCGGTCTGCTCGACGCGCTTCTCTCGAACGACGACTGCGGTTCGGCGATCGTCTTCACGCGCACGAAGCACCGCGCCAAGCGGCTCGCAGACCAGCTCGATCGCAAGGGCCGCCGGGCCGTCGCGCTCCAGGGCAACATGTCCCAGGGCCAGCGACAGCGGGCGATGGGCGGCTTCCGTGAGGGCAAATTCGACATCCTGGTCGCGACGGACATCGCCGCGCGCGGGATCGACGTCGCGGGAATCGACTACGTCGTGAACTTCGACGTGCCGGATACCCCCGAGACATACACCCATCGGATCGGCCGGACCGGTCGAGCGGGTGCTTCCGGTCGCGCGATCACCTTCGTGACCCGCGAAGACCGGGGCTGGGTCCGCGCGACCGAGCGCATGCTCGGCGAGAAGCTTGCGCGCTTCGATCCGCCGGAGGTCGACGCCTCCGCCGAGGCGCTCGAGCGCCCGGCCCGACGTGGCCAGGGGCGTCCGTCCCGCAATCGAAGCGGAGGCGGGCGCAACGGCTCCGGTCGGGGGCGCAACCGCTCTGGCGGAAGTGCGAAGGCGAAGGACGGAAGCGGATCCGGGCGAGGCGGCTCGGCCAAGAGCCGATCGCGAAGCGGTTCCGGCAAATCCGACGCGCGAGGCGGTGGGGGATCCCGGTCCGGCGGACGACGGCGCGGCGGTCGTCCCGGCTCGCGTCCGGCGGCGCCCCGCTAGTCGCTCATCCGCAGGACCGCGCCGGGGCGCCGTAGGTGCGCCCGGCGTCGGCTCCGCGTTGAAAGCCTGCGCTAGGCGTAAGGCCCGATCAGGGACACGAGGGCGAAGCTCATCGCTCCGACCAGCGCGGCGGCCGCGAGGCCGACGGCGAGAGGCCGGAGTCCGAGTCCTCGCAGCCGCGAGAAGCTCGTGCCGAGACCGACCGAAGCCATCGCGACCGTCAGCAGGAGCTTGGCCAGATCCGTCGTGGCCTCGATCCATCCGTCCCAAGTCTCCGGCTGGAGCAGGCCCCAGAAGGGGGCCTCGCCGGCGTCGCCGAGCGTTCGGACCAGGCTCATCGCCACGAAGCCGAACACGAAGAGCGGGATCGCGGCCTTCAGCTGATCGACCACCAGGGTGTTCGGTCGCCGCTTCTTCATCGCGACCGCCATCGCCGGGATCACCGCGACCATGAACATGTTGCGCTGAAGCTTCGTGACGGTCGCGGCATCGAGGGCCTGCGGTGCACTGAACTGCTCCGCGTAGACGAGCCCCGCGCCGGCGACCTGGGCAGTGTCGTGGATCGCGGTGCCGAGGAAAAGTCCGACCAGCGTCGGATCGCCCTCGAAGAGGGTGTGCGCGAGGAAGGGGTGGAGGATCAACGCCGCCAGCCCGAAGAGCGTCACGCAACCGACGGCGTAGCTGACTTCGTCGTCGGTCGCCTCGATCGTCGGAGCGAGCGCGACGATCGCGGAGTTGCCGCAGATCGCGGTGCCGACGGCGATCAAGGTCGACAGGCGGGGGGGCAGGGAGAGCACGCGTCCGATTCGCGTGACGAAGAGCAGCGCCGTCGCGATGCACCCGATCACGATCGGGAGCGCGATCAACCCGATCGAGCCCGCGGCGGCCAGGCTCAGCCGAATTCCGAGCAGGGCGACGCCGATCCGGAGCAGTCGCTTGAGCGCCAGGCTCAGTCCCGCTTCGAAGATCGCGGGGAGTCCGATCGAGTTGCGGATCGTGAGGCCGAGCAGGATCGCGACGAGGATCGGGGAGAGCGGCGCGCCGGAGAATCCGAGCCTACTGGAGAAGTTCCCGGTGACGAGGCCGCCGATCGTCGCGATCGTGAGGGCGAGGGCGAGCCCGGGGAGGACTTCGCCGAAGGCGGCGAAGAGCGCGTTGCCTCGGTGCTGCCAAGGGGACCACCGCTCCCGCTCGGCCTCCGTCTCGCCGGGCCCGAGGACGTCGGGGACCCCCTCCATGCTGTCGAGGTATTCGACGAGCTCGGGGTTCGAGTACGGATTCCCGGCGGACCGATTCGGGCGGACCTGATCCAAGCGCTCCCCCAGATTGAGGCCGACGGTCGGCTTCGCACTCCAGCAGGGTAGGCGATCTCGCCGCGCGCGACCTATTCGGTGGTGGGCGGGGCGCCGACCTTCGCTCCGGCGAGGAAGAAGAGGCCGCCGGTGACGATCTCGATGCCGATGTACTGGGTCGCGAAGTCCGCGCCCGAGACGACGGCGGCGAGGGTTCGGCCGAGGGCTGCCCCGAACAGGAGGAAGCCCGAGGCGCGGAGCCAGGTGGGGGACTGTTGATAGGCGCCCCAGAGTCCGAAGCCGCCCAGGCAGAGGAAGAACCCGGTCAGGTCTCCGACCTGCGTGCTTCGCGCGATCCCGTCGAGGAGCGGCATGCCGAGTCCCTCGGCCGCGCCCTGGGCGTCGAAAATCCAGCTGAGGCCCTGGAGAAAAAAGAAGGCCCCGAGCAGGCCACCGAGAATCCGAAACGCCATCGTGCGCCTCCCCCTGTGAAGAATCCCCGCAGTCTAGACGCCGGATGACCTCGCGGCATCCGTTTCCGTCGACGAACCACCGGGGGCCGACCGACGCCTCGATCACGACTCCGGGTCGGCCCCTTCGAAGCGAGGCTACCGCGTGGCTCCGGGCGTTCTATCGTCCGTCGGTCGGTCGCGATTCCGGCGGTGGAATACATGCGGAGGTTCGGTATCGATGGCGAATCATCTCGAGGGTCGGGTCATCGTGATCACCGGTGCCGGCAGCGGCTTCGGTCGGCTGGTGGCTCAGAAGACGGCGGCGCGGGGCGCGCGCATCGTCGCCTCGGACGTGGATCGGGCGGGTCTCGACGAGACCGTGGCGAGCCTCGAAGCGGAGGGCGGGGAAGCGATCGGCGTGATCGCCGACGTGACCGACCGAGCGGCGATGCACGCACTCGCCCAGGCGGCGCTGGACCGCTTCGGTGCGATCGACGTGATCCTGAACAACGCCGGCGTCATGCCCCTCGCGTTCTTTACCGATCATGCAGCGGCCGCCGAAGCCTGGGACCGCTGCATCGACATCAACCTGAAGGGCGTGCTGAACGGGATCTGCGCGGTCCACGACGCGATGCTGGAGCAGGGCCGGGGGCACGTCGTCAACGTGTCTTCCATCTACGGGAACGGGCCGGTTCCGGGCGCGGCGGTCTACGGCGCGACGAAGGCGGCGGTCCGCTTCATCTCCGAGGCCCTTCGCCAGGAGTCACAGGGGCGCATCAAGGTCACGACGATCCGTCCGACCGGCGTCCCGGGCACCAATCTCTCCTCGGGGATGATCAACCCGACCGCCTTGACCGGTGTCCTCGGGGCGGGCGCCGACGCGTTCATGGAGAAGATCGGAAAGGTCTTCGGGGAAGACCCGCCGGCACATCTGACTGACGTCGACGGCATCGAGTACTTCGCCCTGGCGCCGGAGCTCCTCGCCGATCAGATCGTCTACGCGATCGATCAGCCCTGGGGCGTGTCCATTAGCGACGTGACCGTCCGCGCTTCTGGCGACGGGTACATGCTCTAGCCGTCCCACCCCGCGAAACCGAGAGGAGACTTCCGATGACCGATCTCGAAACCCTGGAGGCCCAGGTGGCCGAGCTGCGCGATCTCGAGGAGATCAAGAAGCTCAAGTACCGCTACTTCCGCGCGATGACCTACAACGACCACGATGCGTTGAAAGAGACGCTGACCGCGGACGTGGTCACCTCCTACTCCGACGGGAAATACGTTTTCGAAGACCGCGCACAGCTGCTCGGGTTCCTGATCGAGTCCCACGATCCGAACGCGGGGATCATCGCCTACTGGATGGCGGGCATGCCCGAGATCACGCTGGAGAGCGAGACGAAGGCCACTGCGATCTGGGCCATGTATCACCACTTCTTCAGCCACAAGGCGGGATTCGTGGACGAGATGTTCGTCTACTACGACGACGAGTATCGCAAGGAAGACGGCGTCTGGCGCATCTCTAAGACCGGCTACACCCGGGTGCTCAACCAGATCCTGGATCGCCGTGAGATGCCGTACAAGACGCAGGCCCCCCAATGGGCGGTGGATGCGGAGGCCTCGGCTTCGGAGCGCGGTTGACCGGCGGCTAGTCGCGCCCCTTCTGGTTCTCGCGCTCCTTGGCGTCGGCAGCCATCAGGTTCGCTTCGACCAGATAGTCCGGCGGTGTCAGATGCTTCATCGATGCATATCGTTCGTCGAGCTTCTGCATCTGATGATCGAGCGCATAGGTTGCCCAGAAGAGGTCGTCCTCGATCGCTCGAAGACAGAGGTCGGCTACGTCCGATAGCGGCGCTTCGACGACTTCCTGACCGGCCGCCGCCGCGCGTTCCTTGTAATCGGCGAGGGCATCTCGCGGGTTCAGGTCGTCCGGGTCGTCTCGCAGGTAGCGATCCGGCCGGTTCGCTCCCGCCTTCCAGATTCCAGTGGCGAGCACGCCGGGGGTGGGGCTCGACGGGAGGAGAAGAGAGGCGCTCACCTTCGAGCCCATCTCCCGGAGCTGTCCCCAGAGACATTCGGTCAGCGTGGTCACCGCGGACTTGGTTACGGGGTAGATGCCGCTGCTCGCGATCGGATAGTAGGCGCCGTTTCCCGAGGAAGTGTTCACGACGTGCCCCTCGTCCTGTTCCACCAGGTGGGGGATGAAGGCGTTCATACCGTTGATGACGCCCATCACGTTGACCTCGAGGCTCCACTTCCAATCGTTCAGATGGTGCTCCCAGACGCTGCCCTTCGCGCCGGCGCCGACCGCGGCGTTGTTCACGATCACGTGGCAGGCCCCGAACTGGTCGAGCGTGCGGTCCCGGAGCGCGCAGAGCGCGTCGAAGTCTGTCACATCGACGGCGAACCCGACCGCGTCGGGCGAACCGAGATCCCGGGTGACCGCATCGAGGGCGTCCTGGTGGAGGTCCGCGAGGACGACCTTCATTCCCTTGGCGAGCATCGCGCGCCCGATTTCGATGCCGATCCCGCCGCTTCCGCCGGTCACGACGGCCACCTTGTTCTCGAGATCCTTCATCGCGATGCACTCCTCGTTTTCGAGGCCGCGCGACTGCGACCCCGAACGTCGATGTTGGGACGAAACGAGGCGGTCTGCCACGCGTCCGAAAGGCCTCTGGATCGTCGCCCCGTCCTGCGTGGACGTTGGATCAGGCCGCCGTCTCGCGCTTCACCGGCTCTTCGAAGGTTCCGAAGATCTTGTCGTAGAACATCGTGAGCGTCGCGTAGTTGCCGTGGTTCATGTCGACGTGGTGCGCGTGGTGCACGCCGGTGATGTAGTCGACAGTTCGGAAGAACCAGTTGTCCTTCGGCAGCCGCGTGTACGTGTGATTCACGGTGTTCAGCTGTGTGAAGATCAGCGTCGCGATCGCGGCGGAAACGGCGTGGAGCGGGCCGCCGCTGATCAGAGCGACGATCGGGATCGAGACGAGGAAGAGGCAGAGGCCGATGAAGGTCTCGAGGGGGTGGACGTAGAGCGAGTCGGACCAGGTGGGCTTGCGTGCCTGATGATGGAGCGCGTGGACCTTCCGTAGGATGTCGCCGTGGAAGAGCGACCGATGGGTCCAGTAATACATGAAGTCGAAGATCGCGAGGATCGCGAAGATCTCGACGAGGTGCTGCCAAAGCGGGCGCGAATCGAAGCCGACCGCGAAGGGCAGGACCAGGATGAAGAAGCCGAGGTTCGTGTACTTCCCGATGTTCTCGCTTGCCTTCATGCCGTCGCGGAAGCTCTCCCGGGACATCTTGACCTTGTCCACTTCGCGGTTCTCGAGACGCATCTCCTCCATCACGGGAATGCTGAACACCAGCTTCTTGCCGACGATCGTGAGAACCACCAGGGTGGCGATATAGGCGAGGGCGGCGATCCAGTCGTAGGTCATGGGATTCTCCGGGGCTCCGTGTGGAGCAGTTGCTTCGTGTTCGGGGCGCGTCAGCGTGAGGCTAGACGTGTCCGAGGGCCGCGTCGGCGGCTGTCGGGTTTCGGGGTTCCGCGAGCAGAGCGGCGAGCCGGCGGGAGGCGTCGTCGCCGAGCTCGCGGCGAAGGCGCCCCGCCAGGCGCTCGAGCGGTTCGCCGTCCTGGGGCGTGCCGTCGAAGATCTCGCGTTCGAGGCCAAGGGATTCGTAGAGGGCGCGGGCGCCCCGCTGAAGGGCAGAGTAGCGGCGCGGACCGATCGCCTTCGCATAACGAGTGTCCAGGGCGTCGAGGGCCGCGACCGAGTCGCGAATCAAGGCTTCGCCCTGGTCCGACAGCAGGAACACGACTCCGCGTCGGTCACGGGGATCGGGCTCGCGTCGCAGATAGCCCATGTCTTCGAGTTCGCGGGCGGTCGCGCCGACGGCCTGTCGGGAGATGCCCTGCACGCGGGCCAGCGAGGCGACCCGCGCGCCTTCGGGCCCGATCAGGGGCAGCACCTGTGCGTGGGACATCTTGAGTCCGGCGTGGCCGCGCGCGGTGGTGTCTTCCATGAGCGTCCGTTGCGCGTCGACCGAGAGCAGCGGCAGTGCCCCGATCGAGGCGCTTCGGCCGGCGATCGGGAGGACGTCGGGGGCCTCGGAGAGCGCGCGAAGCAATCGCGTCGCGGATTCGGCGAAGCGGTCCATCGCCTCGTCGCCGATGTTTGCGGCGTACTCGGCGGTCAGTCGTCGCCGCTGGCGGTTTGCGTCCGCGACGAGGCCTCTCCCGCGTCGGGTGAGCGCGATCAGGCGGTTGCGTCCGTCGTCCGGATCGGGGCCACGCTCGGTGAAGCCGCATCGCTCGCACGCGCTCACGAGCTGGCTCACCGCCTGGGGCGAGATCGAGAGCGCGTCAGCGAGCGCCCGCAGCGGGCGCGGGCGCTGAGCGATCAGCGAGAGCAGCGGGCCGAAGCTCGGGCGGAGTCGCTCATAGCCATCTTCGGCCGTCAGGCGGCCGAGCATCCGATTCTCGAAGTCGCGCGCTACGCCGATCAGATGGCGCGCCGTATTCGATCGATAGCGCGCGCGAACGTCCTCGTTCATCGCGCCCGCGCCACCGTTCCAGGCGACGGGCTTCACGGGCGCTGCGGCGCGGATCCGGGCTCGGGGGGCGGGCTCGACCATATTCGAGACGCTAGGGAAGGAAAGAAAAATACACAAGGGTGGTTGACGAAGTAGGAATTCCTCCTTGACTGAATAGGGCTGGCCGCCGGGAGTCGGTCGCGCGACCGTTCGGTTCCGCGGCGCGCCGCGCAGGAGGAGAGGAACGATGCAGGATTTCGAGGGCAAGACGGCGGTGATCACCGGGAGCGCCAGCGGCATGGGGCTCGCCTTCGCCGAGAGCTTCGCGCGGGTCGGCATGAACATCGTCATGGCCGACATCGAGGAGGACGCCCTCAAGACCGCCGCGGCCGGCGTCGAGGCGCTCGGGGTTTCGGTGGTGCCGGTCGTGACCGACGTCGGCGACGCCGCCGCGATGGATCACCTCGGAGAGGCGACGCGCGACGCGTTCGGACCGGCCCATCTCGTCTGCCTGAACGCCGGGGTGTCGGCGCCGACGATTCCAATGGAGCAGCTCTCCGCGAACGACTGGAAGTGGACCCTCGACGTGAACCTGTTCGGCGTCGCTCACGGGATCCGGGTCTTCCTGCCCGAGCTCAAGGCCCGGAACGAAGGCAGCGTCGTCGTCACCGCCTCCGTCGCGGGTCTCACCTCGCACCCCTTCCTCGCCCCCTACAACGCGTCGAAGCACGCCGCGGTCGCGATCGCCGAAACGCTGCATGCAGAGCTCGTGAATGAGGGCTCGAACGTGACGGCTCACTGCCTCTGCCCTGGGATGGTCGCGACCAACATCGGGACCTCCGAGCGGAATCGTCCGAAAGAGCTTCAGGACGAAGTCGCGAACGCGTCGGACCCACAGGCGATGGGCGATCTCGCAGCGCACGCCGAGGAGTTCGTGAAGATCGCGCAGACCCCCGACGCGGTCGCCGAGCGCGTGCTCGCCGCCGTGGTCGAAGGGCGTTTCTGGATCGAGACCGATGCCTACTATCGAGAGACAATCCAGGCGCGGCACCGGTCGATCGAGAATCGCACGGCGCCCCCGGTCGCGAAGAGCGTGATGGACCCCTACTTCACGAAGTAGGGCCGCGCTTCTGCTTCAAGCACGCGGCGGTCGAGGAACGAGGACCGCCGTGCGTGCGCGATAGGCCTGGTATTCGGGGTCGTCACCCCACTGCTTCTTCGCTCGGGCGCGGAGGAGAGGGATGCCGCTGATTCGTGTCAGCAGGACGTAGACGAAGATCGGGGAGATCAGCGTGGCGAGCTGGGGGCCGTGGAGGGTCGGGAGCGCGATGACCGCGATGCCGGCCCAGAGCAGGATCTCGCCGAAGTAGTTCGGGTGCTGTGACCAGGACCAGAGGCCGGTCGTGATGAAGCGGCCCTGATTCGCCGGATCGTGGCGGAAGGCGCGCTTCTGCTGGTCGGCGGTCACTTCGATCGCCCAGCCGACGATCCATATCGTCGTGCCGATCGCGGCCGGAAGCCCGAGCGCAATCGGCTCGGCGGTGGTCATCGCGGCGAGGCCACAGGCCAGGGTCAGGAAGACCCACAGTCCCTGGAGCGTCCAGGTCATCAGGAATCGCGCGAAGTCGGGCTTGAGCGCGTCGAAGCGTCCATCGCCGCCGTCCTGAGAGATCCGCCGGAAGAGGAAGGTGCCGAGGCGCGCGGCCCAAAGGATCACGCAGGCGCCGATCAGGAGCGCACGCGGGTCGCGCGGCCCGAGCGCGAGGGCGACGCCGGTCAGCGTCAAATAGGTGAGGCTGCCCGTCGCGTCGAAGAAACGTTCGGTCTGGTTCGCATAGGCGTGGGCGAACACGATCCAGTTGAGCGTGAAGCTCCCGAGTCCGCAGAGCGCGAACAGAGGCAGGCCGAGGGCGACGGCAGGGCCGGTACTGCCGGCCCAGGCGATGGCGGCGCCGATCACCAGGATGAGGGGCAGGGCGAGCCAGGCCTGACGGGTTCGCGGATGCATCTTCGGATCCTCTCTCGGCCGGGCGTCACGGGAGGTTGCGCGCGGCGCGACGGAAACATAGCCGTCCGGCTGCAGGATCCCCGTGTCGGCCCTCGCGGTCGTCCGAGACGGTCGTCGTACAGGGAGCCTTCGACCGAATGGAAAGCCGGACGCCTTCGCCGACGCCCTGGCGTCGAGCAAGAGGATGGTGATTTGCCTCCGAGCGTCCGCATCGCTCTTTCGTCTGTGGCCCGGCCCGCCCGTTCGCCGCATCCCACTTCATGGCGAGCACCAGCCGGAAAACGCCCCGGCGTGTACGCTTCGCAATACCGAAATGGCCCTCTCTCTCGAACGCGTCTCCCGTCCCTTCGTCGTCCTGGCCGAACGGTTCTACCCGGATCCGTTCGTCTTCGCGATCGTGCTCTCCCTGATGACCCTCGGACTCGCGATCGCCGTGACTCCAGCATCGCCCCTCGAGGCGGTCGCGATCTGGGGTGAGGGCCTGACCGGCTTCCTCGCCTTCGCGATGCAGGTGTGTCTCGTCCTGGTCCTCGCCCACGCCCTCGCGAAGACCCGCGCGATCACGCGGGGAATCGATGGGCTCGCGCGCCTGCCGGCGACGCCGCGCCAGGCCTACGCCCTCGTGGTCGCGTTGTCCGGCGTCGCCAGTCTCGTCGCGTGGGGACTCGGGATGGTCGTGGGCGGACTCGCGGCGCGTGCCGTCGCGCGGAAAGGTCGGCGCGCGGGCATCGCGTTGCATTTCCCGCTGCTCGTCGCGAGCGCCTATGCGGGCTTCGTCGTCTGGCACATGGGATATTCCGGCACGGCGCTGCTGGCGGTCGCTACGCCCGGGCATCCGCTCGAGGGGCAGATGGGCCTCGTGCCCGTGACCGAGACGATGCTCTCGCCTGCGAATCTGGTGACGGCGGGGGTGACCCTGGCCGTCGTCGCTTTCGTCTGTGCGCAGATGTCGCCGCAGCCCGGGGCAGAGCTTCTGGTGCTCGACGAACCGGAGGAAGAGGTCGTCCACGAGGAGGAGGGGGCCCCCGTCACGCTGGGCGACCGGCTCGATCGCGCGCGCTGGCTCTATTCGGGGCTCGTGCTCCTCGTCGTCATCTTCCTCGTGAGCTGGTTCTCGGGGAAGGGCCTCGCCCTCAACCTAGACATCGTGAACTGGACGCTGCTCGCCGCGGGTCTGCTGCTCGCCGATTCTTCGCGCCACTACCTCGCGCTGATCACCGACGCGAGCCGCTCCCTGGGCCCGATCGTGCTCCAATACCCGCTCTACGCCGGGATCGTCGCGCTCATGACGAAGACCGCCCTCGCGGACCTGCTGGCCGATGGCTTCGTGGCGATCGCGAGTCCGGATACCCTCGGTTTCTGGGCCTTCGTCTCGGGCGGGGTACTCAACTTCTTCATTCCGTCGGGCGGCGGGCAGTGGGCGGTGCAGGGGCCGATCTTTCTCGAGGCCGCGCGGGAACTCGGGGTCGCTTCACGCGCCGTGGTCCTCGGCGTCGCCTACGGCGACCAATGGACGAACCTGGTCCAGCCCTTCTGGGCGCTGCCGCTCCTCGCGATCGCCGGTCTCCCGGCGCGGGCGATCATGGGATACTGCTTCGTCGCCTTCGTGGCCGCAGGGCTGTGTCTGGGCGGTGGGCTCCTCGTCGTCGGAGCGGGCTAGGTCCTTCCGAGCCGAAGGAGCCGGGGCGATGTCGCGGGCCTGCTAGGTTTCCGCGCCATGCGCCTCCGTCTCGACCGAATCGCAGGGCCCTTCGTCGCGTTCTCGGAACGCTATTACCCCGACCCCTTCGTCTTCGCGATCGGCTTGACCTTCACGACCTTCGCGATGGCCGTCCTGCTCACCCCGACGACGGCGGCGGAAGCGCTCACGCTCTGGGGCAACGGGCTGACGGGGTTCCTCGGCTTCGCGATGCAGATCTGCATCTGCCTGGTCGCGGCCCACGCCCTCGCGCATACCGACGCCGTCGCGCGGGCGATCGATCGGATCGCGCGTTGGCCGCGTTCGTCCGGGCAGGCTTATGCGTTGATCTGCCTGATCGCCGGATTCGCGAGCATGATCGCCGGCGCCCTCGGGCTGGTCGTCGGGGCCCTGGGGGCCGTCGCGATTGCGCGAGAAGGGGCCGCGCGCGGGATCGCGCTTCATTTTCCTCTGTTGGTCGCGAGCGCATACGGCGGCTTCGTGATCTGGCACATGGGGTATTCGGGAACGGCCCCTCTTGCCGTCGCGACCCCGGGGCATACGCTCGAAAGCGTGATGGGGATCGTCCCGGTGACGGAGACGACCTTCACTTCCTGGAACCTCGGCTTGGCAGGGGTCACCCTCGTCGCGGTCGCGCTCGTCTGCAGTCGGCTCGCGCCACGGGCCGAGGCGATCGTTCCGTTGGAGCTCGATTCCGAGGACCCGCCTTCGGAGCCCGAGCGAAAGACGCTCGCGACGCCCACGCTGGGCGACCGACTCGACCACGCCCGGATCCTGACGGGACTGCTCGGACTTCTCTTCGTCACGTTTCTCTTCAGCTGGTTTCGCGACCGCGGCTTCGCACTCACCTTCAACATGGTGAACTGGTCCTTCGTCGCGGCGGGACTGCTCCTGGCCCGCTCGCCCAGCCACTATCTTCAGCTGGTGAACGACGCGAGTCGGACCCTGGGGCCGGTCGTGCTCCAGTACCCGCTCTACGCAGCCGTGGTCGCGCTGATCACGCAGACCGAACTCGTCGGACTCTTCTCTGATGGTTTCGTCGCGATCTCGACGGAGCAGACGCTCGGCTTCTGGGCCTTCGTCTCAGGCGGTGTGCTCAACTTCTTCGTGCCGTCCGGTGGCGGACAGTGGGCCGTGCAGGGGCCGATCTTTCTGGAAGCGGCGCGGGAACTCGGCGTGGCGGACGCGATCATCGTGATGGGCGTCGCGTACGGGGACCAGTGGACGAATATGATCCAGCCCTTCTGGGCGCTGCCGCTCCTCGCGATCGTCGGGCTCGATGCCCGCGCGATCATGGGATACTGCTTCGTCATCTTCCTTACATCGTTCGTCTGCCTCGGCGGCGGGATGTTGCTCTTCGGCGCGGGCTAGTCGCGCGAGCGGTCAGGCGGAGGGATAGACGACACCGGTCGTTTCTTCGGAGAGGCGCCACAGGCGCTCGCTGACCGCGTCGTCGAGCGCATCGACTTCGCGCCGGTCGTTGGTGGCAGGACCGCGGAGCGAAAAACGCGGGCCATAGTAGTCCCCGCCGCGCACGCCCGGATCCGTTGCGGCCCGAAGCTGCGACCGGACGCCGTGCTCCACCGGCGAAGCGAGCCAGCGTGTGACGAAGCCGCCGACGCCGACCGATTGCTGCCGTTCGGTTCCGGTCAGGCCCGGTGGGCCGCCACGGCGAGGGCTTGCCCTCCGTTCGACTCGAAGCGTCTCTGGAGCGTCACCATGAAGTGGAGGTTCGCGAGTTTGCTGTCTCCGTAGGCCTCAAGGCGATCGTAGGTGCGCTCCCGCCAATCGAGGTCGTCGAAACGGATCTCGCCGGCCCGGGTGGCCGCTGACGAGAGAACGACGACCCGCGCGTCCTCCGTGTTGCAGAGGCGATCGAAGAGGCGACCGGTCAGCGCGAAGTGACCGAAGTGGTTCGTCGCCATCTGGAGCTCGTGCCCGTCCGGGGTGTGGACGAGCTCGGGGTGGTTCACGACGCCCGCATTGTTCATCAGAATGTCGAGCCGGTCGTAATTCGCGAGAAACGCCTTCGCGAAATCCGAGATTGAGCCCGCTTCGGCGAGATCGAGGCGGAGGACTTCGACCGAGGCGTTCGGCACGCGAGATCGGATCCGGTCGACCGCTTCGTGGCCGCTGTCGACCCGGCGGCAGGCGAGGACGACCCGAGCGCCGTGGGCCGCGAGCCCCTCGACGCTGGCGAATCCGAGGCCGACGTTGCCGCCCGTGACGACGGCGATCCGCCCCGAGAGTTCCGGCATGTCCCGCGGCGACCAGGCGCTCATCGGATAGGCTCGGCTCAGGCGGAGACGCCGCGCTCGCCGAAGACCTTGCGGGCGAGGATCATGCCGTCGATCGCCTTGGGGAAGCCGCCGTAGGCCACCATCGTCATCATGACTTCCTCGATCTCTGTCGGCGTGAGGCCGTGGTTCAGTCCGGCGCCGATGTGGATCTCGAGCTCGTGCTTCAGGTTGAGCGCGGTGAGCGCCGAGACCACGACCAGACTGCGGTCGCGTCGGGAGAGCTGTGGGCGCGACCAGACGTCACCAAAGGCGTAGTCCATGACGATCGGACCCAGCGGGCCCTGGCTCTCGAGGATCGACTGCTCCGTCGCGGCTTTGTCGAGGTTCGGATCCCCGAGCAGGGTCGTCAGGACGTCGAGGGCTGCGGCCCGGCGCTCGCCTTCGTCCATGAGAGAGGCAGGCGATCGCGGCACCTCGCGGCTCTTCGTGCCCTCGCGTTCGGCGATGACTTCGTCGAGGACGGTTTGCGCGCCCAGGCAGAAGGGCATGCCGATATACGCCGTCAGCTGTACGAGGATCTCGTCGGCTTCGTCATAGGAGAGCCCGTGATTCAGTCCGCCGTGAAGGTGCTGGCGCAGCTCGAGAGGGCGGTTCATCGCGGTGAGGGCCGAGATGACGATCACGCTGCGGTCGCGCCGGGAGATCTCATCACGAATCCAGACCTCTCCCGCGGCGGTGCGCAGTGCGATCGAGCCGAGGGCACCGCGACTCTCGAAGAAATCGACCATCGTCTGGCCGGCTTCCGGGGAGCCGCCGATCGTCGTAAGGGCATCGAGCCCGCGTTCCGCGCGGGTCCTGGGGTCGCTCATGGTCTCTCCTGCGCTTCGTTCGCCAAAGGCTGCTGCCTTCGATCGTGAGTTCGTCGGCTAGCTCGCCGGTGTGGGCTTCGCGAGCTGATCCGGCGAGTAGAACTGCCTGGCCCACCGGCGGAACTCGACGAGGAGCGTGTCTGCTTCGCAGAAGACGGGCTCCGCGCGGTGGATCTTGTTCGTCCAGATCCGCATGTCGTCATAGACGCCAGCGGTGATGTTGTCCATCCACTCCTCGCCCGCGACGTCGACCGCATTGTTGGTCGTCGTGAGCGCCCAGCGTGAGACCGTCGTGTCTCGATCGATCGGGCTCGTCGAGGTGAACATGTACAGGCCGACGCCGGGGATGCCGGAGCTCTCGACCGTGCCGAGACCGAGGCCGTAGGTCTCCCGCACGAGCTGCATGTCGAAGGTGCCGACCGGCGTCTCCTGCTGGCTGTAGCTGACGGCATGAAGGACCCGGCCTTCGTCCTCGAAGGAGATCTCGGTATCCGGCGTGCCCTGCATCTTGTGCACGTACTCGAAGTGGACGGGGTCGAGGTTGTTCTCGGCCATGTCCTGGAGGTGGACCGGGACCTCGATCTCGAACGTGCGGACGGGCGACCAGTCCGGATCGTCGTAGTGGGGCGAGTTCGGGACCTCCCAGTCGGGGGCCTTGCCTTCGGCGTGGTGCCACACGTAGATCATGTGGTTCAGTTCGCGCACTTCCCAAGCGCGAACCCGGGCCCGCGCCGGGATGCGTGCGCAGTAGGGGATCTTCGAGCACGCGCCGGACTCGCCGTCGAACTCCCACGCGTGGAAGGGGCATCGGATCGATTCGC
>PAQX01000006.1 GCA_002709835.1 Deltaproteobacteria bacterium | reverse complement strand
CGCCGTCGCGCGCGGGGCGACCGAGGTCTGCATTCAGGGCGGGATTCATCCCAACAAGAACCATCACACCTATCACGACATCCTGGGAGCGATCAAGGCCGTCTACCCCGATCTGCACATCCACGCCTATTCGCCCGAGGAGATGGATTTTGGACACAAGAAGAGTGGTCTGCCCCTCGACGAGTATCTACAGTGGTTGGTGGACGCAGGCCTGGGGACTATGCCCGGGACAGCCGCTGAGATCCTCGACGACGAGATCCGGGACGTGCTCTCGCCCAACAAGCTGAAGACGGATCGCTGGGTCGAGATCGTGAAGGCGGCGCATGGGATCGGGCTTCGGTCGACCTCGACGTTGATGTACGGCCATATCGAGCAGCCTCGGCACATTGCGGCCCATCTCGATCTGATTCGCGAGATCCAGAAGGAGACGGGCGGGTTCACGGAGTTCGTGCCGCTCGGCTTCATCCATGAGCGCAACCTGCTCTACAACCTGATGGGTGCGCGACCCGGACCCTCGGTGGAGGAAGACCTGCGGATGGTCGCCGTGTCCCGACTCTTCCTGCGACCTCATATCCAACACATCCAGGTCTCTTGGGTCAAGATGGGGCACAAGCTCGGGCAGATGGCGCTTTGCGCCGGGGCGAATGACTTCGGCGGCACGCTCATGGAAGAGTCGATCAGCCGCGAGTCGGGCTCGGACCACGGCGAGAACACGCCGCCCGAGGAGTTCCGCCGGCTTATCCGCGAGATCGGCCGGACCCCCGTCGAGCGCACCACGCTCTACAAGACGGTCCAGCGATTCGAAGATCCGGCCCTCGATCCTCCGTCCAGGGAGCCGGAGCACCTGCAGAAGCAGCTCGACCTCGCCGGACCGACCCGCTGGCGCGCCAAGGTCGAAGCGTCACGTTCGCCCCAGGTCGTTTCCGCCTAGCTCGCCGCGCCTCGCGTGCGGCCTATTGACGGCGCTCCGCGTCCGTCAAAAAGGCATCGATCTTCTCGGAAAGCGCCTCGACCTGGTAGCGGACGGGTGCGTTTTCGAGGATCTGACGTTCGATCTTCTTGATGGCGTTGGCGACCGAGGGATGGTCGCGGCCCAGAGCGCGGCCGATCTCGGTGTAAGACGCGCTCGTGTATCGGTCGGCGAGGTACATCGCGAGCTGACGCGGGACGAGGACGTCGCGTCGGCGCGACCGGGATGCCAGTGCCTCCGGGCGCGTCCCGAAGAACGCCGCGACCGCCTTCACGATTTCGGGCACGGCGACCTGTCGCGGTGCGAGGGCGGCGGCCCCGCCGGCCTTCACGTCGATCGCTTCCTGAACGAGCGCGGCATCGATCGGCCGCGAGAGGAGCGAGGCGGTCGTCACGACCTGGATCAGCAGCGACTCGATCTCGGTGATGCTGGAACCGAGTCCCTTGCCGTCTCGGGTGCACTCGGTCGCGTCGACGAGGCGCTCCAGGCAGTCGGGTGGGAGGTGGACGCCGCCCGCTGCCGCCTTGGCGCGGAGGATGTGGCGGCGGACGACCGGGTCGGGTCGGTCGAGCTCGGCGATGAATCCGCGGCCTACCTGGGCACGAAGCGCATCGTCGAGCCCCGTCAGGTCCCGCGGCGAGCGGTCGCCCGTCAGCAACACGCGCCCGCCGCTCTCGAGGACGTGGGCGATCGTGTGGTAGAGCTCCTGCTGTGTCTTCGTCCGGCCCGACAGGAACTGGATGTCCTCCACGACGAGCATCGCGACCGGCCCGCGGTACTTCGCGGCCCACGCCTCGTTCCGGCCGTTCCGCATGGCGGACACGAAGTCGGTCGTGAACTGCTCGGCCGTCGTGTAGAGCACACGGGCGCGCTGGGACGAGGGGCGGGCCTCGGGCTCCGCCAGGCGGCGAGCAGCGCGGCCCGCGAGGTCGAGGCGTGCTTCTTCCGCGGCTGCCTTCGCGAGATGGGTCTTGCCCATACCGGACAGGCCGGCGAGATAGAGCAGGTTGAGGCTCTGCTGTCGCTGGCGGGCCAGAGCGATCGCCGCTTCGCGTGCGAGGGCGTTGCAGGGGCCCACGATGAAGCTCTCGAAGGAGAAGGGCGGTTCGGCGGCGCCGCGGCCGCGGGACGGGGGCTGACCGTCGAGGTCGAAGCGCGGGCCCTTCGGAGGGCTGGGCTTCTCCAGCTCGGCATCGTTGCGTACCCGGGCCGCGCGGCGCTTGGCAGGGACCGGCGTCGCCGGGTTCGGGACGGCGCGGAGCGTCGGGCGGTCGTCGTTCTCTTCGCTGCGGTCGACGATGGAGGGCTTCGCGATGGCCGCGCGGGAAGGCAAGGCGCCGGCGTCGGGCGCGTTCACGGCCTGCGCGGCCTGCGCACGACCGACGCGCTGCATACCCACCTTCGCCTCGATCGAGTGGCCGTCGACGGCTTTGAACTCCGCCTTGGCGAGCAGCTCGATCTGGAGAGCGCTGTCTTCCTGACCGCCCTGCTCGGCGCGGCGGGCCTCTCTGATCGAGTGCTCGATGTCGTCGAGGTGGTGGAGACGGACGCGGTCGCGGTGGAAGGAAGTCGGGCAACCGATGACGATGCGGTCGCGTCCCGTGGCCTGGTCCTTCGCCAGCTTGACCTGGAGCGGGGCGATCCAGGCGTCGAAAGCGAAGTCAGGCGTGTCATTCTGGAGTCGACGCAAAGCGTCGCCCCAGACCTTGGGCGAAAAGGTCATTCGGAGGGGGCCAACCGGAGGACCGCGAAAGGGGCATCCGCGGAGCGAGAGAAACGTGAAGACGCGCTGGCCTGTTCAAGGCCGTCGGTGCGCTCGGGTCAGAGTGGCGGCGAAGCGTGGGGTCCAGCCCTCGAAATCAAGAAATCGAGTCGGATCTGGGGGGATTTCGGCGGTCTCAAGGGCAGTCTCACTCGATTCGTTTTGGGGCTTTCCCTGACCCGCGCGAATTAACCATGACCTTCCGAGATGCGCAACGAAACGCGACTCCGATCGGAGGGGACGGGTGACACATTTGATAAACACCCAGAAGCGCCCTCGAGACTGCATCTAACCGCTGTTTCGAATCGGATTTCCGATTGGATTCGAGGACTTTCGCCGCAGATCCGGAACCGAATTCACGCGCGTGTCACACGTAAACCAACCGCCGTTTACGAAATCACGCACTCCTGAAATCGACGTATATCGCGATTTTTCGAGAGAATTCGCGATATGTTGAGGCGTCAGATTCAGTTCGGGAGCGGGGGCGCTCCGCCATCGGCGGGGCTCGTCGCGGCCAGTCGAAACCGCAACAATTCGGACAGGGTTTCGCAGCGTCCGACGATCGAGTCGGCCTGGACGAGCTGTTGGCGCTCGATCGGACTGAATGCGATCGACTGCGCGAGCGCATTCACGAGTCGCGGCGACTCGAGTTTTTCGAACGCTTCCATCGCCTGCGCCGGATCGTCGGCGGAGCCGATGCGTCGAATCAATCGGCCGACGAGATCGAGCAACGTCTCCCGCGCGAGGTCCATCGATGCAAACTCGGCCTCGGTCGAAGGCGCCACGTCTTCGAGTAGCGCGACGCGGGCACTCCGATAGAGCTGCTCCGGGTCCCGCGCGGGCTCTTCGAGAATGCGGAAGCGATGCTCGCCGATCAGCATCATCTGGTAGGTGCCGTCGGGTCGTTGCTGCGCATGAGCGATCCGGCCGACGCAGCCGATGTCGAAGATCGGAGGATCCCCGGCCATCTGATCCACGCTGTCGGGTCGGACGGTGACCATCCCGATCAGCATCGAGCCCTCGAGCGCATCCCGGGTCATCTGGCGGTAGCGCGGCTCGAAGATGTAGAGCGGGACCGAGACCTCTGGGAGGAGGACCACGTCCGAGAGCGGGAAGAGCGCGAGATCATCGATCGTGTGCATCGCGTTGAGAGCTTAGCCGCCTGTCTCGGGGGTGGCGCAGGCGTCGAGGGCCGGCAGAACAGGCGCAGGAGGGGCGGCCGTTGACGCCCGAACCCGGGATCCCGACACTCGAGCCCGGGGGGCAGGGAGAGATGGATCGACGGGCCAAGAAGGAGCTGATGGCGCGGCTCGAGCGCGATGCCCAGCGCATCTGCATGCGATTCCGCCTGCGCTACCGCGCTCTGGAGCCGGAACGGGCGAACGTGAAACGGCGCTACGGCGTGTGCTTCTCAGACGGCACGATCCGGATCCGGCTGACCCACGTGACGACCCGACAGCCGCTCAAGTACTCGAGCCTGGTGAACACGCTCTGCCACGAGCTCGCCCACCTCCGCCATTTCAATCACGGACCGCGATTTCAGGCCTATTACGCCGAAATCCTGGAGTGGGCCCGCCGAGAGGGGATCTATCGGCCCGGACCGGAGCCGAGGCCGATCCGCGCGTCGACGCCCGCCGCGCGAAAACCCGAGCCGGGACCTGTCCAGCTCGACGTCTTCGCCGCCACGAGGGGGGAAGACGCCGAACCTGCGGCGCGGCCGCCCGGGCGAACACGGACCACGTCCAAGTCCGCAGCCGGTCAGAAGGCGGGTCAGCTCGAACTCTTCGGTTAGGCGGGGTCAGGCGCGCGATTGCGCGTGGGAGGGAGGAGTCCAGGTGGCCGGGTGGAGAGGAGCCTGCCGTCCGGCGCCCGTGATCAGCCGTTCGAGGCGGCGCGGAGCTCGTCGACCTCTTCGAGGTTGTTCGGGCCCTCGAGGACCTTGCAGTCGATTTCGTCGACGGCGATCGACTTGTCGAGGATCTGGCTGATCAGGGAGTCGACGCTCAGCTCGTCGTATTCCGCGAGGCCGTCCTCGAGGTCGCTCTCGCTGATGGTGATTTCGAGTGCGAACTTGATCTTGATCTCGTCCATCGTTCTCTTTCCATCCCCGCGTGGCGTCCGACCCTTCCGGGCCTCGCCACGCTCGTCGTCTCTGGTCCGCTGCCTGGTGCTGCGCTGAAGGGAGCGCGCGCTCGTTCGGCGCCCCACTTGCTTTCGACCGCGCCTGTCCAGACAGGTTCGCGTCGACTCGTTCCGACACGCTGATTGTGCGCGCACCCCACGAGTGGAGCGAGCGCCTACGCTCGAACCGAATCGGCCGCAAGTGACTGAATTTGCAACGGAATTCCGATTGGGCGCGGAGGATACACCAACGACGCGAGCGGGGCTATCCATTTTTCCCGCAATTTCAGGGCCTTACGGTCGGGAACACCTACGCCTGAGCGTGCTCGGGGGGGTGCTCGCGCCGGGCGTAGCCCCAGACCAACACCGCTGAGGCGAGATGGATGGCCATGAAGAGGCCGAGCGAGATCGCGTGCAGGGTGCGGAAGCGCTGCTGGGTCTCGGCGGTGTTCTCGGCGCCCAGCTGGGTGGGGCGAACGGCCCCCACCTCGGGCGAGAGGAAGAGCTCGCTTCCGAGACAGAGGAGGCCGAGCGTCAGCGGCAGCCCGACGACCCAGCCCCGGTGACCGAGGCCGATGCCTGCGCCGACGACTACGAAGGCCGCGGCGGCGCCCCCGTAGTGGAGAATCGACAGCAGCATTCCCGCGAGGTCCCCGGCGATGTCCCCGGGGAGGACCTGGAAGGCGATCCGGGACACCACGAAAGCGAAGAACGCCCACGCTCCGACCCACCCACCGAGGGCGAGCCAGAGCGAGGTGCGCAGCACCGTCTGGGACATCCGCGTCACCGCGGCCTACGCCGACGGTTCGAGCGGCTCGAGGGTCACCGGGTCGAGGCGTTCGTTCTGAAGATGCGTCGCGGCTTCGTCGTCGACGAGGTCACTGTGGCAGGCGGCCTTCCGGCCCTCGTTCGCCATCGCGCCCTTCGTCTTGGAAGCGAGCCGATGGATCTCGTCCGGCGAGAGCACACCGCGCTGCTCCAGGATCGCTTTCTGCTCGTCGTTGAGCGCCTCGGAGATCTTCGGCTTGTCCCACTGGTAGTCCTCGTCCTTGCCCGACACGAAGAGCGAGATCTCCTTGGAGATCCGGACCGAGCACCAGTCGTGGCCGCACATCGCGCAGAAGTCGGTGTCGACGTCGAGGTCCTCGTCGTGATAGGCGCGGGCGAGATCCGGGTCGAAGCTGAGCTCGAAGTGCTTCTCCCAGTTGAGCGCGGCGCGCGCCTTGGTCAGCTCGTCATCGCGGTCGCGGGCGGCCGGGATCCCGAGCGCCACGTCGGCGGCGTGAGCGGCGATTTTATAGGCCACGCAGCCCTGCTTCACGTCGTCCTTCTTGGGAAGACCGAGGTGCTCCTTGGGCGTGACGTAGCAGAGCATCGAAGCCCCGTGATACGCAGCGCTCGTCGCGCCGATCGCGCTCGTGATGTGGTCGTAGCCCGGGAAGATGTCGGTGACGAGCGGGCCGAGCACGTAGAAGGGCGCGCCGTGACAGAGCCGTCGCTGCAGCTTCATGTTGAACTCGATCTGGTCGAACGGCACGTGCCCCGGACCTTCGATCATGACCTGGCAGCCGTGGCGCCAGGCCTGCTCGGTCAGCTCGCCGAGGGCCTGCAGCTCGCCGAGTTGTGCGAGGTCGGTCGCGTCCGAAAGGCCCCCCGGGCGCAGTCCGTCGCCGATCGAGAAGGTCACATCATATTTGCGAACCAGTTCGCAGATGTCGTCCCAGATCTGCGCCATCAGGTTTTCCTGCTCGTGGTGGATCATCCACTTCGCGAGCAAGCTCCCGCCGCGGCTGACGATTCCGATCAGGCGATTCGCCACGTAGGGCAGGTGTTCACGGCGCACGCCGGCGTGGATCGTGAAGTAGTCGACGCCCTGCTTGGCCTGATGCTCGAGGGTCTCGAGGACGGTCTCCTTGTCGAGATCTTCGATCTTCTTGTCGAGGATCATCGAGTAGATCGGCACCGTCCCGATCGGCACGGTCGACGCCCCGCAGATTGCCTCGCGCGTCGCGTCGACGTCGCCGCCGGTCGACAGGTCCATCACGGTGTCCGCTTCCCAGCGCTCGGCCCAGCGAAGCTTCTCGATCTCTTCGTGCGTCCCGCTCGAGATGGGCGACGCGCCCATGTTGGCGTTGATCTTCGTGAGGGATGCGCGACCGATCGCCATCGGGTCGAGGTCGTGCTGGAGGTGGACTTTATTGGCCGGGATCACCATGCGGCCCGCCGCGACCTCGTCGCGCACCTCTTCGGCGCTCAAGTGGGACTCGCGCTGGGCGACCCGGCGCATCTCGGGCGTGATGGTGCCGAGACGTGCGTGCTCGAGCTGGGTGATCGGCTCGAAGCCGTCCGGCGCGGCGAAGCGGTAGGCGCCCGCCGGCGCGACCTCGGGATGGGCAGGCGTGGCGCATCGTTCGTCGCCGGGGAGCTCCGTCCAGTCCGGCGGCATGAAGTCCCACGCGGTCTTGTCGGACGGCTTGGGCATGCCGGGGGTGTCCGGCGAGGAAAAGGTCCGCGCGCCCCCGACTTCCGGCGGGTTCGCGAAGCTGCCCGGCGTCGTGCCGAGCAGCGAGGAGGAGGGGTTGTTCCCGAGTCCGGGCAGGCCGAAGCGGCTGGCCAGGAGCGCGAGGTTCTCGGAGGAGGGACTGGAATCGGCGGACATGTCGGCCTTCCCTACGCGTGTCGCGATCGAGTGCGCACGATCAGGTTCGAAGGGTCTGCTCTCAGGCCGGCCGCCCTTTCGCGAACCGACCACCCCCAGGCAACGAACGATCGGCTCGCGCTGGCAGTCGCACGGCACGATCAAGCAGGAGCGCGAAGCGTACCACTCCAGAACGCGTTCGGAGCAGGGGATCGGCGGAGCGTGCGCTTTCCGGCGCGGTGTGGATCAGTCGAGCGAGGCGGGTGCCGGGACCGTGACCGTGACCGGCATTGGGGTCGACCCCGTCTGAGGGGCGGCGTTGGGCGCTGCGCGGAGCGTCTCGTTGCCCTCGAGATCGAAGGTGCGGTGGAGACCCACGAAGGGATCGGCTTCGACCTGAACCTCGCTCCGGAGGCCGCCGCCGCGAGCGCGGGAGTAGAAGCTGCGCTCGGCGCCCGCTTCGCGGCAGGCCTGGAAGCGGGCTTCGCCGGCGAGTCCACCGTCGGGATGACGAAGCTCGATGTGGCCGTCGCCTTACCGTGCCGCGAGGCGGAGCGTGCCGTCGGGGCGCCGTTCGATGAAGCGGCCGAGGCGCTCGCTTCGGCCCGACGCGTCATCGCGTTCGCACCATTCGGCCCGCACGCCTTGGGAGGCGGCTCAGGAGAACACGGCCTCGTCGACCGGTCCCCTTGCGAGGGTCAGTCCCTCCGAGCATGTGAGCTTCGCTTCTTCCGACCTGGCTTGGACGGCGAGGAGCGACGCAGAGAGGAGGAAATGGACGGCAGTCTTCACGCATCTTCACAGCGGCCGACCGACCTGCCCGCTTGATCCCGTCCGACGAAGACGGGGGCAACGTCCCGTTTCATGGTCGGGCAGGGTGGCCGCGCTACCGTGCGGCGCATGCCGAATCCTGCCGGTTCTCCGCCCATCCGTTCGACCTCGCCGCTCGTTCGTGTTGAAAACGACACGATCAGAGGCGTCGCCGTGTTGCTGATGGCGATGGGCGTCTCGCTCGTCGCGTGTGATCGGAACATCGAGCCCTACGAGCCTGGCGAGGAGGCGCGTCCGCCGGATCTGGCGCGGATCTTCCCCGGACCGCCCGGTGGAGTGGGGTCGGTCGAGGGCCAGAACGAGAATGAAGGAGGCGCGGCGCGTGGGGCCGTTCCGCCGTCTCGCGCGGAGGGACCGGCGCCGCTGGCAGCGCCCACGGGGAGCGCGTCCGGGGGGGCGATCGAAGGCGAAATCGCGCTCGCGACGGCGCTCGCCAAGTCCCGCCCGGATCAGGGCGTCCTGTTCGTGATCGCCCGACCCCAAGGCGCGACCGGGGGGCCGCCCCTGGCGGTGCTGCGGATCCCGAACCCCTCGTTTCCGCTCGACTTCTCGATCGGGCCAGAGAACGTGATGATCCCGACGATGCAGTTCGCGGGGTCGATTTCGCTGTCGGCGAGGCTGGATGCGGACGGCAACGCGATGACGCGGGGGCCGGGGGACATCTCGAGCCCGGTCGTCGAGGGGCTCGCGCCGGGAACCGCGGGCGTCCAGCTCACGCTCTCGGAGCGGAGCTAGCGCGAACGCATCCCTCGCCCGAGCGACAGGGGGCGTGGCGCCCCCTGTCGCTGCGGCACCTCACGTTCGGAAGGGAGCCCGCCTCCCGTGCCAGCGTCGCAGTCCCGTTCCCGCGCGTTCAGGAGGCGGTCGTCTCGGGCGGCGGCTGCGCCGAAAGCGCATCGAGCATGTCGAGCGCCTGCCTCGTCCCCGCCACGATCACGGCGTCGCCTTCGACGAGCACGTCGTCGCCGTGGGGGACGCGGAGGTGCGTTCCGCCTTCCGCTCGCTTCGAGCGGACGAGCAGGATCTGTACACCCACGCGCTCGCGAAGCCCGAGTCGACGGAGCGAAGAACCGACCACGTGCGGCGGGGCCATGATCTCTCGAAGCTGATGGCCATCGCCGAGGTCGACGGTCTGCCCGGCCCCCGCGGCGTGCAGGCTCGTCTGCATGCCGCCCGCGAGGTCACGGCGAAGCTGCTCGGTGTTGCTGGCTTCGATTACGTCCTTCTCGCGGACGGTGCCGACGAGCTTCGTGCGGTCGTCGGCGTTCACCACGGCGATCTCGTCCACGTGGCTCGAGCTGAAGATCGACATCACGACCGAGAGGTCGACGTCGTCGGTCACCGAGGGATGGCTCGAGTCGACGAGATCCCCGGCGACGACGACGTGTTGCAGCGCGTCCTGCTCGTAGATCAGTCGACGAATCTCGAGGAGCGAGATCGCGCCTATGTGCGCACCGGTGGGACTCGCCACGTAGAACTGGTTGTGTGGGCTCGCGACGACGAGGTCGAGGATCGTCTTGAAGTCGGCGCTCGCCGGGATCACGACCGGGTCCTGCACGATCACGTCGCGAACCGAGAGATCCTTCAACACGTTCGGGTTCTGGGCCTCGAAGAGGTCGACGCCCTGACGCCTGAGCTTCGTGGTGTAGATCGAGTCGCGATAGGAGATCTGGGCGACGAGGGTCGAGATCACGCAGGCGGTCATCAGCGCCGGGATGATGTCGATCGTCTGGGTCAGCTCGAAGATGATGATGATCGCCGAGACCGGGGCGTGGGTCGCGGCGGCGACGACGGCCCCCATCGTGACGAGGGCGTAGGCGCCGCTCGTCGCGGTCGCGCCCGGGAAATACTGTTCGACGAGCGACCCGACGACGCCGCCCGCAGTGGCTCCCAGGAAGAGGGAGGGGGCGAAGACGCCACCGGACCCACCGGAGCCGATCGTGATGGAGGTCGCGACGATCTTGGCGACGACCAGGAGACCGAGCAGCGTGGCCGCGAGCTGTCCGGTCAGGGCTCCGGAGATCGTCGTGTATCCGACGCCATAGATGTTGGGCAGCCAGATGGCCATGACGCCCACGAGCGCGCCGCCGATCGTCGCCTTCGACCATTCCGGGAGCGGAACGCGCTCGAAGGCGTCCTCTGCGAACGAGAGCGTGCGGATGAACGCGACCGCGACGAGGCCCGCGACGACGCCGGCGATCATGTAGGGGCCGAGCTCGAAGGGGCTCACGATCTCATAGTCGGGAACGGGGAAGGCGGGGTGGTTGCCGATCGCGTATCGCGTGACGACGGACGCGACGACCGAGCTGATCACGATCGGCGTGAACTGGGTGACGGCGAAGTCGCCGACGATGATCTCCGCGGCGAAGATGGCGCCGGCGATCGGTGCGTTGAACGTGGCGGAGATGCCCGCGGCGGCGCCGCAGCCGACGAGGGTGCGCACGCCGGCGGCGTTCAGCTGGAGCTTCTGGCCGATCGTCGAGCCGAAGGCGGAGCCGATCTGGACGATCGGTCCCTCCCGGCCGACGGAACCGCCGGTACCGATCGAGAGAGCGGAGGCGAGGGCCTTCACGCCCACGATGCGGGCGCGGATCACGCCACCGCGGATCGCGACCGCCTTCATGACTTCGGGAATGCCGTGGCCTCGGGCTTCGCGGGCGAAGAAGTAGATGAGGGGGCCAACGAGGGCGCCACCGGCAGCAGGGATCGCGATCCGCCAGTACCAGGGGAGCGTCCGGGCGACGTCGAGGGGGTCGCGTGTCTCGGCGGCGATGCCTTCTTCGAAGACGGCTTCGACGCCGGGGAGACCTTCGAAGAAGAAGCCCTGGATCAGCCGGATCATCAGCCGGAAGAGAACCGCGCCAAGGGCACCGGCGAGGCCGACGAAGACGGCGCAGCCCACCATGTAGAGATGTCCGCCGCGTTCGAGCAGGCTTCGGGTATCGGCGGACGAAGAGGACAATGGGCGTCTCTCGGGCGGAGGATCGGGCGGGGCGGCAGGGTAGCACCGCGAAGTTCGACCGCCGGGTGGTCGAAGGGTTCGCCGCAGGTTCGTGTTAGCTTCGCGCGATGGCTGACCCCGACGATCCGACGCCGAACCGACCCGAGCCGCCGCCCCCTGCCTGGCGCGTCCTCGAAGAAGAACACCTTCAGCACTGCAAGGTCTTCGACGTCCACCGGGCGACGATGGAGTCGCCGCGCACCGGGGATCCCCACCCCTTCTATCGGATCGAGTCCCCGGACTGGGTGAACATCGTCGCGCTCACCCGCGACGAGCACCTGGTTCTGGTCCGCCAGTTCCGGCACGGCTCTCGGACCGTCACTCTCGAGATTCCGGGCGGGTTGATCGATCCGGGTGAGAGCCCGGGTCAAGCGGCGGCGCGCGAGTTGCTCGAGGAAACCGGATTTCGCGCGGGCCGGCTCGAAGACCTCGGTTCGATCAGCCCGAACCCGGCGCTCTTCGGCAATCGCGTGCACATGCAACTGGCCCTCGATTGCGAGCAGGTCGACGTCATCCGGAACGAATCGACCGAGCACACGACCTTCGAACTCCTGCCAGCGAGGGATCTGCGCGGCGTCGTCCGCGAGATCGGGATCGACCATGCCCTCGCGGTCTCGGCCCTCTATGCCTACGAGATCTGGCGGGACGCCTCGCGTTAGGCACCAGGGCACGCGCCCTCGCCGGCAAGCCGAGCCGAGTCCTCAGTCGCCCGCGCCCGGCAGGCTCTCGAGTACGAGGTCGACCAGGCCGGGGTGTTCGCCTATCGGATCGGAGATCGTGATCTGCAGCGTCGGATGNCGATCGCGCGCGGCGTCCATCAGCTCCGGGATCGTCTCGCGGACGTGATAGCCGCGNCCGAGGAAGTGGAGATGGACGTGAATNTCGTCNACACCGTCGGCGACGAGCAGATCGATCGTCGTCGCAACGTCGGGCTGNGACAGCTCCATGTGCGCNTGGGTGACCCGCCGATCCGTTCGTTCCGAGGCCACGCGCGCTGCGAAGGCGGCGGTCGCCGCGTTNGCCTCCGCGTTGCGGCTNCCGTGGTCCACGATCAGAAGCGCTTTGCGCTGGGCANTCATGGGTTCGACTCCGCCTACCAGTACGAAGCGCGCACGGTCATGTCGCCCCGCGGATGGACCCGGCACGCGAGCCGCAACGAAGGGTCGATCCGGTTGCGCGTCTTGATTCGTTCCTCGCGCTCCGAGGGCGGCTCGATCGCGTCCGCGCCGGCGACGATCTCCAGGCCGCAACGTGCACAAGCGCCATTCTCGCCGCAGGCGCTCGCGATCGGGAGTCCGACCGCACGGGTCGCCTCGAGGAGGGTCATCTCCCCGGCTTCGACCTCGAGCTCCTTTTCGGAGGGCAGGAATCGGACTCGGCACGCCATCGGACGAGAGTCTAGGGAATGGATCCGGCATCGGCGGGCCGCTCCTCAGGGGATCCCGGCCGGAAAGCCGATCCGCGAGCCGCTGCGGGCTGGGTTACGCTACGGCCATGTCCACGGCCGCGCTTCTCGTCATCGGAAACGAAATCCTCTCCGGCAAGGTGCGCGATACCAACTCGGCGTTCCTCGCCGTCGAGCTGCGTAAGCTCGGCGTCGACCTCGAGCGCATCCTGACGATCCCCGACGACATCGAGTTGATCGCCCGCGAGGCGAAGGACATGTCCGACCGTTACGACTTCGTCTTCACGTCCGGCGGAATCGGTCCGACTCACGACGACATGACGATGGACGGAATCGCGAAGGCGTTCGGGCGTGAGCTCGAGATGAACCAGTCGATGATCGACCGGATGGCGCGCTATGCCGACAAGCCGCTGAACGACGCGATGAAGAAGATGGCGATCATTCCGACCGGCGCGGAGATCCTCGACGTCGGAGGGCTCTGGTTCCCGGTCGTGATGGTCGAGAACGTGCACATCTTCCCCGGAATCCCGGAACTCTTCGAGAAGAAGTTCCATTCCATCGCCGACCGCTTCTCCGGCGTCCCCTTTCAGTTGAAGAAGATCTACGTGAAGCCGGCGGAGAGCGACATCGCGGAGATCTTGAATGCGCTCCTCCTCGAGTTCCCGGAGCTCATGCTCGGCAGCTATCCGCGCATCAACGAAGAGCACTACCGTGTGATGCTCACCCTCGAGTCGCGGGACGCGAGCTATCTCGAGAAGGCGACCGAGACCCTCGTCGGGAATCTACCCGCCGACTCGGTCCACAAGATCGAGTAGCGCGCCCGGTCGCGGGAAGAGGCCATGGAGAACTGGCAGCGCGTCCTCGCCTTCGCGCATCCGGCCTGGATGGTCGTTTCGATCGCGTTGGCGGTCGCCACCGCCCGTATGGGTCTCGAGATCCGTCGCCGCCGGTTGAAGGGACGGCCGCCTGGTCGCGCATTGCGCGAGCGCCATCTCCGCTTCGGCCAGATCTCGATCGGGATGGTCGCCCTCGGCTTTCTCGCAGGGCCGCCGTCGATGCTCTATCTGCGCGAGCGTGCCTCGTTCGACAGCTTTCACTTCGTGCTCGGCTTGATCGTCCTGGGGCTCTTCCTCTGGACGGCTTGGAGCGGACGCGCCCTCGCGAGCGGTGATCAAGAGGCGAGAGACGTCCATCGCATCGCCGCGGGGGCTGCAATCGCCGCCGCCCTCGCTTCTTCGATCGCCGGCTTCACCCTCTTGCCCTGAAGCGTCGCGTCAGCGTGCCCGGGCGAGATCCGTCTCGACGCGGCGGAAGGTGTTCGTGCCGATCGAAGCGAGGCGCGGGTCTCCTTCGCGTCCGTGAGCGAGCAGCACCGTCGCGAAGCGGATCGCGGATCCCAATGCGCGTCGACGGAGCGCCGGGTCGGCTCCGTATCGGTCGAGCGCCTCGGCGCGAATGTCCGGATCTTCGAAGAGCATCCAGAGCGCCGCGAGGTCGCAGGCCGCGTCGCCGCTCGTGACGTCTCGCCAGTCGATGATCGCAGCGAAGTGACCGTTGCGAAGGAGAGCGTTGCGTCCGTGGAGGTCGCCATGGAGCCAGACCGCCGTCGTGGCGACCGGAGCGGCGAGGGCGTCGGCCCAGCCGGCTTCGATGGCAGGCGTGACGATCCCGGTCTCTTTCCGGAGTTGCGCGAACCCTCTCTCGACGCCCTCGGCGTGCTCGACGAGCGGAACGCCTCGGACGGCGTTGTCGGGCGCGTCCGCCGGGGCTTCGGTGTGGAGCGCGATCAGGAAGTCGACGAATCGTTCGGCATCCGCGTCCGGGGGCGAGGCGAGCGCGGCCTCTTCCCCTTCGAACCACGGGACCACGTTCCATGCCCAGGGATAGCCCTCGCCGGGGGTGCCGGTTCGGACGGGCGTCGGAATCGGGGGCGGCAGGCGCGGTGCGAGGGGCGCGAGTGCGCGCGCTTCGTGGAGCACGAGTTCCGCCGCTGCCGCGCGTCTGGGGATCCGCACGACGAGGTCGCTCCCGACTCGGAAAATCGCGTTGTCCCAGCCCTCGCCGACGAATGCGAGCTCGCGATCGGCGAGATCCGGATGTTGGGTCGCAAGGAGGCGGCGAACGAGCGCCGCGTCGACCTCGACCTCCGCCGGCGGTAGGTGCGGGTGTATCGCATCTCCGGTTGGGCCCACGGCTCAGTTCGAGGTGAAGACGTCCGCTCGGAAAGCGAGGAAGCCCAGGAGGAAGAAGAGGAGGATGCAAACGACGACCCTGCCGGGGGACGCACTGAAGGCGAGTCGACGGCCGCCCGCTCGCGTGGAGACCTCGTCCTCGGCGGCTGCGAGGACCTCCGCCGACTCGACGTGGCCTTCGACGTCGAGCGGCTCTTCGAGGATGGCTCGGGCGTGCTCGGCGTCGTCCGGGCGGACGAAGAGACGGGAGCCGTGGTTCTGCAGGACCGGGTAGGCGCCCCCGGCATCGTCGCTGTGGACGCGCGCTTCGATCCCGGCCTGCGCGAGCCGGGCGAGCGCGAGTTCGGCTTCCACGAGAGTGGGGTAGGTGGACAATCGCTCCCAGTCGCTC
Source organism: Deltaproteobacteria bacterium (assembly GCA_002709835.1). Lineage (GTDB taxonomy): Bacteria > Myxococcota_A > UBA9160 > UBA9160 > UBA4427 > UBA4427. The sequence goes on along the minus strand of PAQX01000006.1, from coordinate 11,014 downwards.
GGCATGAGGGAATCCTTCGACGAACGCCGCCCTCGTCGGCCATGCGTCCGCTCCGCGCTCGGGAAGGCGGGGACGGTTTCGTTCCGGTTCGGGTCCCGGCGCTAGTCCTCGCGCGGGATGACGTCCTGACCCTGCTGTCGGAGCCAGTGATCCGCGAGCGTCAGGCAGACCATCGCCTCCACCATCGGAACCGCGCGCGGAAGCACGCAGGGGTCGTGGCGTCCGCCGGCGGCGAGGGTCGTTTCTTCGCCGTCCTTCGTGACGGTCTGCTGCTCGGTGCGGATCGTCGCGGTCGGCTTGAAGGCGATCCGGAGGTTGATCGCTTCACCGTTGGAAATGCCGCCCTGGATCCCGCCGGAGCGGTTCGTCGTCGTGCGTGTCCGACCGCCGTCATCGATCTCGAAGGCGTCGTTGTGTTCGCTGCCGGTGAGCAGGGTTCCGTCGAAGCCGGATCCGATCTCGAAGCCCTTCGCGGCGGGCAGCGACATCATCGCCTTCGCGAGATCCGCTTCCAGTTTGTCGAAGACCGGATCGCCGAGGCCGACCGGCACGCCCCGGGCGACGCATTCGACGACGCCACCGACGCTGTCCCCCGCCCGACGGGCGTCATCGATCAGCGCGAACATCTTCTCCGCGGCGTCCGCGTCGGGGCACCGCACGTCGTTCGACTCGATCTCCTCGAGCGTCACCGTCTCCGGATCGACCTTCGAGTCGATGTCTTTCACGCGTCGGACCCAGCAGAGGACCTCGATTCCGGCGTACTCCTTGAGCAGTTTGCGCGCGATCGCCCCCGCTGCGACTCGGCCGATCGTCTCGCGGGCGCTGGCGCGGCCGCCGCCCTGCCAGTTCCGGATTCCGTACTTGGCGTCAGTCGTGTAGTCGGCATGGGAGGGCCGGTAGGTCTCGCGCATCTCGTCGTAGGCGGAGGGGCGCGCATCCTTGTTCCTGACGAGAATCGAGATCGGGGTTCCAAGGGTCTTGCCCTCGAAGACCCCCGAGAGGATCTCCGCCTGATCCGCCTCCTGGCGGGGGGTCGTCAGGACGCTCTGGCCCGGTCGTCGCCGGTCGAGATCGCGCTGAATCTCGGCGAGGTCGACCTCGAGCCGGGGGGGACACCCCTCGAGGATGACCCCGACGCCGCCGCCGTGGGATTCCCCGAAGGTAGAGATGCGGAAGAGATGGCCGTAGACGCTGCCCATGGTGATTGTTGGTCGCTTTTGCGCAGTTCGCCGGGGGAGGAGCGGGCGCGGTGCCGCAGCCCTTTCGAAACGAAATCCCGGGCGGGGGAGGGGGGTCGAAACGGAGACGAAGGTACCCCTTTTGGATGGAGAACGAAAAGCCGGAGAAAAACCCGGAATCGACCTCCGTTGAACCCCTGTGACGCCTCGGAAAAATGGATTCGAATGACGGTGAAAGTCTCCGGCAACACTCAAGCCCGTCCCAGGACACGACGACATCCTTTTTCATGGGGGCGCTTCTCCGAGTCGCCTTCCGAGGGTTCCGGGAACATGTCCACCGCATCGATGGTCGAGATCGCGAAGACGGCCCGCCGCGCGCAGGTCGCGCGCTGGAACGAGCGATCCAGCCGCTCGCGGGCCGAAGAATTCGATTTCGCGATCGGCCAGCTGGCGCGGCGACTCACCGACCCCGACGCAGACGGCGTCGCTTCGGTGATCGCGCCGACGCTGGAAACCCTCGGGCGCGGATTGTCGGCCGAGCGTGCCGAGTACTACGCCGTCGCCGAGACTCCGGACGCCTCCCCTCGCCAGATCGCTTCCTGGCAGCCAGTGGCCGATTCGGAAGAGGGCCCGGTCACGACCGTGATCCTCGACGCGGCGACGCATCCCGAGCTCTTCGCCGCGCTGGAGGCCGGGGAAGTCTGGCGCGCGAACCGGATGCAGGCCCCGGTCCGCACCGGCGGATGGGCGAGCCTTCGCGACGACCTCTTCGTACCGTGCATCTCAGCCTCCGGGCTGCGCGGGATCGTTCGCCTCCAGGCGGGCCTCGCGGCCCGGGAATGGGAGGCGAAGACGATCGATCGGGCCCAGTCGGTCGGTCGCCTCGCGGGCCTCGCGCTCGACCGCGCGATCCTCGCGCGCGAAGCGGCGGATCAACGAGAGGAGTCGGCACACAAGACGCGTCTCGAGCTGATCGGCCGCGTCACGAGCACCGCCGCCCACGACCTCAACAACATTCTCACCGCGATCCTCGGCTACGGCGACCTTCTCGACCTCGAGCTGGGTCTCGTAGAAGGGGATCCGGGAAGCCTCGACCTTTCGGAGATGCGGGACGCGTCGAAGCGTGCCGCCGGAATCGTCGAAGAGCTTCTCCGCTTCGGGCGCCGCCGAGAGGATGGGGCCCGGGACGTGGATCTCGGCGAGACCGTCGCCGACCTCCGCGGCATGCTTCGTCAGGTCGTCGGNCGNAGCGTCGCGCTCGAACTCGAGCCGTCGACGGAAGCGCTGCCGGTTCGGATCGACCCGGGCCGATTCGAGAACGTGCTGCTCAACCTCGCGTCNAACGCTNGCGCGGCGGTCGGTCNAGGNGGTCGTTTCGGGGTGTCGNNGACGNTCGTGACCCTGGACGAGGAGGGCCGCGACGAANCGGCGGCGGNCGAGGTCCCGGGAGCTCGACNGGGCCGCTANGCGCGTCTGTCGGCCNCCGACGACGGCTGCGGGATGGCGCCCGAGCTGCTCGCCCGGGTCTTCGAGCCTTTCTTCACGACCAAGCCAGCGGGGGAGGGGACCGGACTGGGTCTGCCTTGCGTCGCGGAGTTCGTGAAGACCGAGCAGGGCGGATTGCGGGTCGAGAGCACATCGGGAGAAGGCACGACCTTCCACCTCTATCTTCCGCTGCGCGGCGACGCCTGATCGAGGGCCGCCACATCGGTTATTTTCCCGGCCGCCCCGACCGAGGAGATCCGATGCGCGAGTGGCTATTCGACGTCTTCCGCGAACGCCCGTGGTGGATGAGCGCGGTGATGATCTTCTGCGCGTACATGGCCTTCATCTACATGCCGTGGGATCTCTTCGTGAAGCCCGTCGAGGTGGATCAGGAGGTCTGGTTCGGGATCCTCTTCACCGGCGCATGGGCGAAGATTCTCGCCGTGCCCCATTGGTTCGTGTACGCCGCCGCCGTCTACGGATTTCGCCGCCGCCGTTCGTGGATGGCCTTCTGGGCTCCGGCCTACGCGGCGCAGGTGGCCTTCGGGCTGTACCTCTGGACCGCCCTCGAGACGGGCGGCTTTTCGGGGGTCATCGTCGGTCTGTTCCCGGCCCTCCCGATGATCGCGCTGACCTGGGCGTTCTGGACGAACCGTGACTACTTCGACCCGAAGCCCCTCGCCCTCAAGGCGCGCTACGGCGACTGGGCGTTGGTGACCGGGGCCTCCGCGGGGATCGGGACGGCGCTCGCGCGCCAGATCGCCGCCGATGGCATGAACGTCGTCCTGAGCGCACGCCGGGAGGACCGGCTCCGTTCCCTCGCAGCAGAGCTGGAGCGGGAATACGAGATCGAGACCCGGATCGTGGTCGCGGATCTCGGCGAGGTAGGCGGTGCCGCGGGCCTCGCCGAAGCCGTCGCCGACCTCGACGTCGGTCTGCTCGTCAACAACGCCGGGCTCGGTTATGCGGGGCGCTTCGATCTGCTCGACGGGGAACGACTGCGCCGGCTCGTGACCGTCAACTGCGAGGCCCCCCTCGTCCTGACCCATGCTCTCGTCCAGGGCATGCGAGAGCGTGGCCGCGGCGGCGTTCTCTTCACTGGATCCGTCGCTGGCCGCCAGCCGCTTCCGCTCCACGCGGTCTACGCTGCGACGAAGGCCTTCGACGCCCAGCTCGGCGAAGCGCTCTGGGCCGAGCTCCGCGCCAGCAACATCGACGTCCTCGTGCTCGAGCCCGGCACGGTCGAGACCGAGTTCCAGGAGGTGGCGGGCGAGATTCCGCATCGCGGGGCTGACGCCGACCAGGTCGCCGCGCTGGGATTGCGGTCCCTCGGCGAACAGCCGTCGGTGATCGCCGGATGGTTCAATTGGATCCGCGCGAACGCGGCCTACCGACTCACGACGCGCCCGATCCTCGCCCTCGTTGCGGGCCATCACATGGCGAAGCAGACCCCGGAAGAGCTGCGATAGCCGTCCCCGGTGCGCGCGGCTGTGCGACTCTTTCCCTCTCCACATTCTTTCGACCGATCGGAGGCCTTCTTGGCACGCGGCTATTGGCTCATGAAATCAGAGCCCTTCAAGTATTCCTGGGACGAGCTCGTCAAGGACGGTCAGACCTACTGGGACGGCGTTCGCAACTACGAGGCCCGCAACAACCTCGCGGCCATGAAGAACGGCGACCTCGCGCTCTACTATCACTCGAACGAAGGCAAGGAAGTCGTCGGCATCGCCGAGATCGTCGGCGAAGGGTATCCGGACCCGACCTCCGACGATCCTCAGTGGGTGGTCGTCGACGTCGTGCCGGTCGTGCCGTTCACGCAGCCCGTGACGCTCGCGACGATCAAGAACGATCCGAACCTGTCCGAGATCGCACTGGTGAAGCGCGGTCGTCTGTCGGTCGTGCCGATCACGCCGGAGGAGTTTCGGTACGTGGCCAGGCTCGGCAAGACGAAGGTGCCGAAGGTCGCGGACAGCGTGGCCGCGAAGCGCGGTGCCAAGGGCCCCGGCGGCAAGGGAGCGAAGAAGTGAAGCGTGGGATCATGGCCTTCGCGCTGGGATCGCTCATGCTGACGGGGTGTGCCTCGATCGGGGGGCAGGGTTCTGCCGCCGCGCCGAGCGGCGGAATGGACCAGTTCCGCCTCGAGCGCCTCTTCGAGAATCAGGCCGAGAAGGTCGATGGCGGTGCGGGTTATCTCCGAACCAGGGTGGACGACGCCGACGTCTACCTGATTTCGAATCCTGACACCGACCGGGTCCAACTGATCGTCGGCGTTCCCGTGCACGAATCCGTGGGCGTCCAGCACCTGGTCGGCATGCTGAACGCGAACTTCCATCCCGGCCTCGACGCACGTTACGCACTCTCGGATGGGGTGATCTTCTCGATCTTCGTCCATCGGCTCACGACCCTCACGGAAGAGGATTTCGTCGCGGGCTATCGCCAGGCCCTCGATCTCGCGAAACGCTTCGACGAAGTCGCCCACGGCATCGAGATCGAAGGCGGGCAGTAAGGCGGATCGCGCAATGGCGGAGGCACGTCCGATCGGGGTGCTTTTCCTCTGCACCGGTAACTCGGCCCGGAGCATCCTGGCCGAGGCTGCCCTCGCGCGGCTCGGCGGAGATCGCTTCGAAAGTCACAGCGCGGGCAGCGAGCCGAAGGCCGCGCCCCATCCGCGGACGCTCGAGACCCTCGAGGTGCGGGGCTACGAGACCGGCGCGTTCAGGAGCAAGAGCTGGGACGTGTTCGCTGCGGACGACGCACTGCCGATCGACGTCGTGATCACCGTCTGCGGTAATGCGGCGAACGAGACCTGCCCGGTCTGGCCCGGAGCGCCGATCGCGGCGCATTGGGGCGTCGAGGATCCTGCCGCGTTCGAGGGAACGGAAGCGGAGACGGTCGACTTCTTCGCGGCGATCCACGACGAACTCGCCGCCAAGATCGAGGCCTTCGTCGAACTCGACTTCGAGACGATCCCGTGAGAGGAACTGGTCGAACACGTGCGCGCGATCGCGGACGTCTAGTCCGGGTCGCGTCAGGCGCCGACCGCCGCGAGTGCGTCCGCGTACTCGTTCCAGCGCGCACCTTCGTGGGCGCGGATCCAGCGGAGTTCGATCTGCGGCTTCGCCAGCGCGAGCGCGTAGAGCTCCTGAACGAGCTCGAGGTTCTTGATCGGGCCACCCTTGCGCTTCCAGCCGCGCTTCTCCCAGCCCGGTGCCCACTCGTTGATCGTGTTCACGCAGAGCTGACTGTCGGAGTAGGCCACGAGGTCGCGGTCGCTCGGCAGCTTCCTGAACGCTTCGATCAGCGCCTGCAGCTCCATGCGATTGTTGGTCGTGTCGAGTTCGCGTCCGTTCCCCTGGTCGAGGATCTCGCCGTTCTCGACCCAGACCCATCCCCAACCGCCGGGGCCCGGATTCGGGTCACACGAGCCATCGGTGAAGATCCCGGTCTCGGGACCTCCGAATTCGGTTTCGAGGACTTGCTCGGGGGTCTTCTGCGCGCCGGTTCGTTTTGCCACGGCGCGCAGCTTACCGCTCGGCGCGCCGGATCGCGACGACGGCGAGGTCCGCGTGGTAGTTGGGGTCTTGGGTGACCTCGACTTCGCGGGCCGAGTCGATGTAGATGGCATCTTCGATCTCGATGTCGAGGGTCGCGCAGAGTTCCTGGAAGTCGAGGATCGACGGGAAGCGGCGGTTCGGGGTCTCGTACCACTCATAGGCATAGAGCCCTTCTTCCTTCGGGAGGCGCCCCTCGCGTTGGAACATCTCCCGAAGCGGACCGTGCGCGAAGTTCGGGAAGCTAACGATCCCGCGCTTCGCGATCCGGACGATCTCGCGGAGCACTCCGACCACGTCGAGGATCGATTGCAGCGTCTGCGAGAGCAGCGCCACGTCGTAGGCATCGTCGGGAATCGCGGCGAGGCCCCGGTCGACGTCGGCGTGCACCGTGACGAGGCCTCGTTCGACGCTCTCCGCGACCGCGACCGCGTCGCGCTCGATGCCTAGGACGGGGGCGTGGCCCCGATCGCGCAGAATCGAGAGGAGCTCGCCGTTGCCGCAGCCGAGGTCGACGACGCTGCCCGCCGCGGGGAGCAATCGGAGGATCAGGCCGTAGTCGAGACGGTGGGAGTAGAAAATACTGGTCGGTTCATCCGTCACGGGTTCGTCCGGAACCCGGATCGGGCCACGGACGCCCTGCTGCGCGGTCAAGAAGGCGCCGACGATCTTCTGTCCGAGCCCCATCGAGTCCTCGATCAGGAACGAGTCATGGCCGGCGGGGCTCTCGATCACGCAGCTCGAGGCCGGGCGGCCTTCGGCGATCAGGGCATCGACCAACTGACGCGAGGCTTCGACGGGGTAGAGCCAGTCGGTCGTGAAGCTCAGGAAGAGCCAGCTGCAGGTGCTCGTCGACAGGGCCTCCCGGATCGCTTCGGGTCTTTCGCCAAGGTCGAAGAGATCCATGGCGGTCGTGAGCGTCACGTAGCTGTTGGCGTCGAAGCGCTCGACGAACTTCGAGCCCTGATACGCCAGATAGGAGCCCACGGAAAAGACGCTCTCGAAGCCCGTCTCGACGGCGCGGGGCTGGAGTCGGGTCGGATCGAACTTCGCGCGCATCGACTCGTCCGAGAGGTACGTGATGTGCGCGAGCATGCGCGCGAGTGCGAGCCCCGCCTGCGGCGACTCGCCGTCGTAGTACTGGCCTTCGGCGAAGCGGGCATCGTGGCGGATCGCGTTCCGTCCGACGACGTCGAAGGCGATGCCCTGGCTCGAGAGGCGGGGCGCGGCGGCGATCACGACGGCGGCGCCGACCCGGGACGAATGATCGATCCCCCACTGGAGGGCCTGGAGGCCGCCGAGGGAACCGCCGACGACGGCGGCGAGCCGGTCGATCCCAAGGTGATCGAGGAGGCGACGCTGGACCTCGACCATGTCGCGCACGGTGACCGTCGGGAACTCGGCCCCGTAGCGGCGCTCGCCGTCCGGTCGAAGGAAGTCGGGCCCCGTCGTGCCGCGACAGCCGCCGAGGACGTTCGAGCAGATCACGAAGAAGCGATCGGTGTCGAGCGCTTTGCCAGGACCGATCAGGATCTCCCACCAGCCGGGTTCATCGTCCGCGTCGTGGCGTGCCGCGTGGGAGTCACCGGAGAGTGCGTGACAGACGAGGACCGCGTTGCTCGCGTCCTCGTCGAGTTCGCCCCAGGTCTCGAAGGCGACCTGGAGCCGGGGCAGCGCGGCGCCGCTCTCGAGGCGGAGCGGCTCGTCGCTCTGCCAGAACCGGACGTGGGGCAGGGGCGCGCCGATGAGTCGGACGTGTCCGGACCCATCGGCGCTCATGCCGTCCCTCCACGCGCCACCCGGACGATCGCTACGCGGTCGCGCGCAGCGCCTGGTCGAGGTCCGCGATGATGTCGTCGGCGTCTTCGATGCCGACGGACACCCGCACGTACTCGGGCGACACGCCGGTCGAGGCCTGCTCTTCCGGGGTGAGCTGCGAGTGCGTGGTCGACGCGGGATGGATGACCAGGGTCTTGGCGTCGCCGATGTTAGCGAGGTGGCTCGCGAGCTTCACGTTCTCGATGAACTTCTTGCCCGCGGCTTCGCCGCCCTTGATGCCGAAGCCGAGAATCGCGCCCGCGCCGGCGGTCAGATACTGCTTCGCCATCCCGTTGTGCGAGTGGCTCGGCAGACCCGGGTAGTTCACCCATTCGACGAGCTCGTGGTTCTCGAGGAAGTTCGCGACGGCGAGGGCGTTCTCGCAGTGGCGCGGCATCCGGAGATGGAGCGTCTCGAGGCCCTGCAGCGTGAGGAAGGCCGCGAAGGGGCTCATGGCCGCGCCCGTGTCGCGCAGCCAGTGGGTCCGGATGTGCATCACGTAAGCGATGTTGCCGACCGGGCGGAGCGCTTCCTCGAAGACCGCACCGTGGTAGGACGGCGAAGGCGCGCAGAACTCCGGCCACTTCTCGGCGTCGTCGGCCCACTGGAAGTTGCCGCTGTCGATGATGGCGCCGCCGATGTGGACGCCGTGGCCGCCGATGAATTTCGTCGTCGAGTAGATGACGACGTCGACGCCGTGCTCGATCGGGCGAAGGAGCGCGGGGGTCATGACCGTGTTGTCGCAGAGGGTCGGGAGACCGTGCTTGTGCGCGGTGTCGGTGATCTTCTTGAAGTCCGGCACGTCGTTCTTCGGGTTGCCGAGGCTCTCGAAATAGACGCAGCGCGTGTTCTCGTCGACGAGGTCGTCGATCTGCTCGGGATGATCCGGATCGAAGAAGCGGACCTCGATGCCAATCTGCTTGAACGTCTGCGTGAAGAGCGTCCACGTTCCGCCGTAGAGGCTCGTTGCCGACACGAAGTTCTGGCCGGCGTGGCAGATCGTGAGGAGCGCCGCGGTGATGGCGGCCTGCCCCGATGCGAGACTGAGCGCCGCGGCGCCGCCGTCCATCGCGCAGAGCCGCTGCTCGAGGACGTCGTTGGTCGGATTCATCAACCGGCTGTAGATGTTCCCGAACTCCGAGAGCGAAAAGAGGTTCGCCGCATGCTCCGGATCGTTGAACACGTACGACGTCGTCGCATAGATCGGAACCGCGCGCGCATTCGTCGCGGGATCGGGCTGCTGGCCGGCATGCACGGCCATCGTTCCGAGACCGTGGGGCTTCTCTTCACTCATCGGGGGGTCTCCTCTCCGGCATGCGTCGCCGGACTCGCTGGACCGCAGAGGCTAGGCCCTACTCGGCCCCTCGGCGAGCGAGCCGCTGGGGAGAGGGGGCGCCGCCTCGACCGGTCGATCGCGACGAGACCGTCAGCGCGTTGCGCGCCTGCCAGCCAGATCAAGCGCTCGTGCGGAAATAAACGACGTCCCCGTCGGAGACGACGTACTCCTTCCCTTCGACCTGCATGACGCCCTTCGCCTTCGCGCCGGCCTCGCCTTCGCATTGGAGGTACGTGTCGAAGGGGATCACCTCGGCCCGGATGAAGTGCTTTTCGAAGTCCGAGTGGATCTCGCCTGCAGCCTGCGGAGCGGAGGTGCCTTCGCGGATGGTCCACGCGCGGATCTCGTTGGGTCCGGCGGTGAAGAAGGTGACGAGTCGCAGCAGCGCGTAGGCGGCGCGGATCAGGCGATGGAGGCCGGGCTCGGTGATGCCCAGGTCGGCGAGGAACTCGCCCTTCTCTTCGTCGTCGAGCTCGGAAAGCTCGGCTTCGACCTTGCCGCAGATCCGGACCACCTCGGCGTCTGCCTCCGAGGCATGGCGTTCGAGGGCAGCGCTGTAGTCGTTGCCGTCGGCGAGGCCGTCCTCGTCGACGTTGGCGACGTAGAGGATCGGCTTCGCCGTCAGCAGGCAGGCTTCGTCGAAGGAGTGGCGTACGACGTCCGCGACCTCGAAGGTTCGGGCGGGTTGGTCACCGGAGAGGTGCTCGCGCAGCTGTTCGAACATCTCGAGGTCGATCTTCGCCTGCTTGTCGCCTGAGCGGGCCACGCGCTTGAGTCGGTCGATTCTCTTCTCGACGGTCTCGAGGTCGGCCAGGCCCAGCTCGAGCTCGATCGTCTCGACGTCGCGGACCGGGTCCGTGGAACCGTCGACGTGGACCACGTTCTCGTCGTCGAAGCAGCGGACGACGTGGACGATGGCGTTCGTCTCGCGGATGTTGCCGAGGAACTGGTTGCCGAGGCCTTCGCCTTGGGCGGCGCCCTTCACGAGGCCCGCGATGTCGACGAATTCGACGGTCGTCGGCACGACGTTCTTCGAATGGATGAGGTCATCGAGCTGCTGGAGCCGACCGTCGGGAACGGTGACGACGCCGGTATTCGGCTCGATGGTGCAGAAGGGGTAGTTCTCGGCCTGGATTCCGGCGGCGGTCAGCGCGTTGAAAATCGTGCTTTTTCCGACGTTCGGGAGGCCAACGATGCCGCAGGTGAGTCCCATAGGCGGCGCATGTTCCCGAATCCACTCGGTTCTGTCATGGGCTGGGAGGAGTCCGCGGTAAACGCGCGTCACAATTTGATTTTACAGATGGGTCGCGAGCGTATTTTCAAGGTGACGATCTCGCGAATCCGTCGCCCGACTATAAAAAAACCCTTTTCTAACGGGGCGTTAGTTTGGCCAGACGCACATTTTAGACTGGATCTCGAACCCGCAATCGTGAGAGAGTCAACTTCGTAAACAGGAGGTGAGACACGCGGTCGCATACACCGTCGGCTTGTTCGGCCGGGGAACGCACCGTGAGCGAAAAATGTGAGACGGACAAGAGGCCCGGCAGGGACCGGCTCTACTCAGGGTCGCGCGGATCTCTCAGTGTTCAGGCGTTCTACGACTTCGCCCTCGAGCGCCTCGATCGACCTTGCGGCCCGGTCGGTCG